>JAUIBG010000049.1 GCA_030428165.1 Actinomycetes bacterium | reverse complement strand
CGTGGCTGGCGTCTCCTGCCGCCACGTACCTCGAGGCGACGTCGAGCGCCGTGATGAAGCTGGTGCACGTCGAGTTCACGTCGAAGGCGGCCGCGGTCCCCTGAACCGCGATCCGCTCCATCAGGAGGGCTGCGGTGCACGGGAGCGGCTGCGCGCCGGCAGCATTGGCGCAGATCACCAGATCGAGCTGCTCCGGACCCAGCCCGGCGTCGTCGAGCGCCTCGCGGGCCGCGGCCTCGAGCAGGTCAAGCAGCTCGCCTGAGCGTTCGACGCGATAGCGCGTCTGATCGCCGAACGTGACGACTCCCGCGGGCAGCGCCGTGCCGACGCCCGCAATCTCACATGCCCTCATCGTGATCCCATTCCCGCGTCACCCGACGCTGCTTGGTGCCGAGGTCGGGGACGAACCCCTCGACCGTCAGGCGAGGCTCGGTGCAGCCCATGCGCTCGAACAGCCCGTGCAGCTCCTCACGAGCCGCGCGACCCGTGACGTCGGTGAGGGGGGCGACTCTCACCACGACCTCATCGGCCCCCGTCTGGCACACCCTGAAGTCCTCAAGCCCGTCGACGAACAGCATCGCCCTCACGATCTGATCCCCGAAGACCGTGACCTCCGAGCCGTCCGTCCTTCGGCCCACGAGGGCGTCGTCCTCGCGGCCCTCGATGCGCTCGACGACCGCGAGCGCGCTGCCGCATCCGCAGGGCCCGCCCGCAACGAGGACATCACCCATGCGGTAGCGCACGATGGGCTGGGACCGCCGCACCAGGTCGGTGACGATCGGCACGAATCGGCCGTCGTCGAGCCACTCGCGCTCGACCAGCACGGTGTCCTCGTTGAGGTGCATCGAGCCGAGCTCGCAAGTGTGGCCGAGGAAGCCCTCGGTGCACTGGTAGATCTGGTGCACGACAGCGACGCCGAACGCCTCCGCGATGCGTGCGCGGTCCAGCTCGTCGAGCACCTCCGCGACGGAGATCACGCGCTCCGGCGCGATGTCGAGCCCGAGCCGACGCCCCACGGCGGCGATCTGCACGAGCACCGAGGGCGGCGCCACCAGCACCGTGGGGCGGTACGCGGCCAGCCTCACCACCTGGGACTCGAGCTCCCGGTAGATGTCGAAGTACTCGAAGCTGATCGCGCGGGATGCGACCGACTCGTACAGCGAGTTGTCGGCCCGCAGAAAGAGGGCGATCCGGTGCGCGAGCAGCGAGCGCCCTCGCGGCAGCGTGCGCGCAAGCATCGTGCCGGCCCACCTCGCGCGCTCGCCTGGCGAGAC
Organism: Actinomycetes bacterium; assembly: GCA_030428165.1. Taxonomy (GTDB): domain Bacteria; phylum Actinomycetota; class Actinomycetes; order Actinomycetales; family Demequinaceae; genus Demequina. Next base: position 14,093 of record JAUIBG010000049.1, on the reverse strand, counting down.
GACGAACAGCCCGCGATGACCCGAGGTGCCCGACGACAGGCCGATCGAGTGGCCGTCGATGTCGCGCCCGAAGTCTCTGTCCCTCTCGGAGGCGAGCGCCGTCGTCATCGCCTCGTCCCGTGCGATCCCCACCGTGGACATGTCGTCGAAGTGGGCCATCATCGTGGCCTTGTCGGCGATCGGAAGCTCATGCAGGCGCTCCGGGTCCAGCGGAGCCGTCGAGAAGTACGCGCTGTGCGCCCGCAGGTACCGCAGGTGCCGCTTCAGCAGGCGGCGCTGCCGGCGCTCGAGGGCCACACGGCTCCGCGGCGTGCTCAGGTAGCGCTCGCGCACGAAGGCCGCCACGATGCGCGCCCTGGATGTTCGCGTCGTCACCACAGCCTTGCCGGCACGTCGATGTCGTGCGAGTACACCACGGCCGTGCCCGCAGCGGCGACCTCCTCGAGCGTCCGCTGGGTCTCGAGGTGTGACTCCCAGTCGTGATTCAGTGCGCGCAGCGGCCGGCGCAGCCGCACTCGAGAGTGGGTGAGATCACCGCCCCAGGCCGCGTCCCCTGCCAGCAGCGACCGCGACTCGACGAGCGCGCCGAGGTGGCCGGGCGCGTGACCGGGAAGGTCGAGCACGAGGTACATGCCGTCGCCGAGCAGATCGTGGGCCAGCAGTGTCCTGCCTCCGACGGCCGTGGGGCGGAATGCACCCGAGTCCAGCACGAGCGCATCCCGCGGGGGGAACCGCTCGGGCAGGAGCGCGCCGAGGACGCCGTGCGACGGGTGCGGGGACGAGGCCGCGCGAGCCGTCTCCTCCTTGAGGACGACCCTCGCCGCCGGGAAGTCCACGAGACCGCCCACGTGATCGGGGTGCAGATGCGACAGCACCACGTGGGTGATCGAGTCGGGCGCAACGCCCGCTGCGGCCAGCTGCTCAGCCGCGCCCTCGTGCGGTTCCACGCGCGGCGGGACCAGCGCTCGGTACGCGGTCGCAGCGATCCCCCGCGGCCACGGACCGGTGCGGTACCCGGTGTCGAAGAGCACCCTCGCGCCCGCGCCGTTGTCGTACAGGAAGACACCGGCGGGGAACGCACGGCGGCCGCGAACTCGCCCCGCGAAAAGCGCCGACAGCTCGTGCGTCGTGTCGCCGCACGCGAAGTACCTCAGCTCAGCCATGGCGGACTCGGCACTCGGCCGCGACGGCGGCGAGCGCATCGTCGAGGCTCACGCGTGGCTCGTATCCGAGCTCGGCGCGGGCGCGCGAGATGTCGAGCGTCTGAGAGTAGCCGATGGTGGTGACGGTATAGCGGGTGACCGGCGGCTCGGGGTATCCGGGCAGTACGCGGCACACCGCCTCCACGATCCCCGCGAGGGCGTACACGGTCCCGCGGTGAAGACGTCGGGTGCGCGGAGGCTCACCGAGATGCCGGTACAGGGATGCGACGAGGTCGCCGAATGGTCTGGGGTCGCCGTTGGTGATGTTGTAGGCCTGCCCACTCGCCTCCTCAGTCTCGAGCGCGAGCCTGACTGCGAGCGCGACGTTCTCGACCGCCGTCAGATCCACGACCGCGCGCCCGCCTGCCAGCAGGGGAACGCCGATGCGGTCGCCGACGGCGAGCAGGCGCGGCACGAGGCTCGGGTCGCCTGCGCCCACGAGGCCGCGCGGTCTCAGGATCACCAGCTCCTCGATCGACCCGTCCGCGTAGGCGCGCTGGAGAAGCGCCTCGGCCGCGAGTTTCGACTGGATGTAGCCGTTGAGACGATTCGTGGGGTCGACGTCGTCCTCGCGGATCCCCCAGCGGTCCGCTGCGGACGCGTAGATACTCGGGCTCGAGATGAACACGATGCGCCGCACTCCAGCGCGGCGCGCCGCCTCCGCGACCGATGCGGTGCCCTCGACGTTGGCGTGGGCGAAGTCGGCGTGCGTGCCCCAGGGCGAGGACAGCGCGGCGCAGTGGACGATCGCGTCAAGTGCACCCGCGTCCTCGATCGTGTCGGGCAGATCCGCGAGTGAGCACTCGAGCGGCGTCGCGCCCGGGGTGAGCGACGCGGCGAGGCGCTCACGATCGCGTCCCGCGGCGACGAGCGAGTACGCGGCAGCGTCCAGCTCACGCATCACGTACCCGCCGAGGAAGCCGCTGGCACCCGTCACGAGCACCCGCGGGCGAGTGCCCGGTGCGGACTGGGCGGCGCTCGGCATGGCGTCATCGTAGGCGACCCGTCGACGCTGGCACATGCCCTGTGGAGAGCGGTTGCGACGGGGTCGCGACCCTAGAGTGAGCGCATGCGGGTCGCGCTCGTCACCGACTACTACCTCCCCACGCTGGGCGGGGTCCAGACCGTGGTCAAGGCGCAGCTCGAGGGGTTGCGGGCAGCGGGTCACGAGGCAACGGTGTTCGCCCCGCTGGCAATCGAGCCAGACAGCGCCGATGTGGTCGCACTGCCGATCAGCCGTCGCTTCCGGCCCGACGGCTACCCCTTCACGCGCAGCGCTCGGGCCGCGGAGGCCGTGATGCGCGCCGAGTTCGTCGCCCGCGGCATCGACGTCGTCCACGTCCAATCCGAGATGTTCGCGGCGCTCGGCGCCTATCGCGCAGCGGCAGCGCTCGACCTGCCCGTGGTCTTCACCGTTCACGGCCGTGTCGACGTCTACGCGGCGCACGTCCTGCCGCTGCCGTGGCTCACCACGGGGCTGCTCGCGCACCTCCACTCCAGGCACGTCGACCACAGCCGGATGGCCGTGCCGCGCGGGCTGCCGTTCACCCGCACGCTCGTGGCACGGCGAATGTGGCGCGTTATGCTTGCCCAGGCACGCGCATCGGCCGCGGTCACCGTGCCATCGCCCCACGTGGCGCGAATGCTCGGGCAACTGGGCTGCGCCACGCCCGTCACGGTGCTTCCGAACGCGCTCGAGGACACGTTGATCGACAGCATCGGCACCCCGACACGCCGCGCGCGACGCGGCGAGCCGCTCCGGGTGATGTGGTGCGGGAGGGTCTCGCCGGAGAAGCGACCCGAGGTCTTCGTCGAGGCGGCGCGGCTCGCGGGGGCGGGCATCGTGGCGGACATGTACGGCGACGGCGTCGCCCGCGGCGCGATTGCCAGGAGCGCCCCCGCGGTGGGGGTCCGCGTGCACGGCGCCGTGCCGCAGGACCAGGTGCTCCGCGCAATGGCGCGGCATGACGCCTTCGTCTCGAGCAGCCTCGACTTCGACAACCAGCCGATGGTGCTGCTCGAGGCGATCGCTTCGGGCCTCGCGGTCGTCGTCGCGGATCCCGAACTCGCCGTCGCCCTCCCTCAGTGCGCCACGCGCGTCTCCTCGACCCCGGACGCCGAGGGCCTCGCGCGCGAGCTCAGCCGCCTCCGGGACGAGCCAGGCGCGCTGGAACGCGCGAGCGCAGCGAGCATCGCCTCCGCCCCCGCCACCCGCATCGGCCCCCACGTCGAGGGCCTCCTCGCGGTCTACACCGCCGTCGCGCGCTCCTAGCCGGCGCGAGCCGGCTCCGGTGCGCCCACAGGCTGGCCCGTCACCACTGACACTGTCTCGCGCACCCAGGCGAGCATGTCCGAGCCGGTGAGCGGCGAGCCGCCGATCCGCGCGGTCGTCGGGGCGGGCACGAGGATCTGGCGCAGGGCCGGCTTGATGATCGTGCCAGGGTAGATGCGGTTCACCCGCATCGCGGCGGAGTCCGCGAGCTCGACGGGGCTGAAGCGGATCTGCCGGCCCTGGGTCACGACGTCGGTGATCCCGGTGGGCGCCAGGTCGACGCGCAGCGCGGCCACGTCGAACAGCGCGGCGCCCTCGGGCGGGACCTCGCCGTAGCGGTCGCGCAGCTCCTCGCGCACGGCCTCGAGCTGGTCGTGCGTCGCCGCCGTCGCGATCTTCCGGTAGGCCTCGAGACGGAGCCTCTCGTGCTCGATGTACTCGCTCGGGAGGTGCGCGTCGACGCCCACGTCGATCGTGACGGGCGAGCGCTCCTCCCCGCCCTCGCCGCGGAACGAGGCGACGGCCTCCCCGACCATGCGGATGTACAGGTCGAAGCCGACGCCCTCGATGTGCCCGGACTGCTCCGCGCCCAGGAGGTTGCCTGCGCCGCGGATCTCGAGGTCCTTCATCGCCACCTGCATGCCCGCGCCCAGGTCGGTGTGAGCGGCGATGGTCTGGAGGCGCTCGTGGGCGGTCTCCGTGAGCGACTGGTCCTGCGGGTACAGGAAGTACGCGTAGGCACGCTCGCGAGCACGTCCCACGCGGCCGCGCAGCTGGTGGAGCTGCGACAGCCCGAAGCGGTCGGCGCGCTCCACGACCAGCGTGTTCGCGTTCGGGATGTCCAGTCCGGTCTCGACGATCGTGGTGCATACGAGCACGTCGTAGCGGCGCTCGTAGTAGTCGACGATGACCCGCTCCAGCTCGCGCTCGCTCATCTGGCCGTGGGCGACGCCGATGCGCGCCTCCGGCACCAGTTCGCCCAGCTGCTTGGCCGCGCGGTCGATGGTCTTGACGGCGTTGTGGATGTAGAACACCTGGCCGTCGCGCAGCAGCTCGCGGCGCACCGCGGCGGCCACCTGAGCGTTCTCCTGCGGGCCCACGTAGGTGAGCACCGGGTGGCGCTCCTCGGGAGGCGTCGCCAGGGTCGACATCTCGCGGATGCCGGTGACCGCCATCTCCAGGGTGCGGGGAATGGGCGTCGCCGACAGCGCGAGCACGTCCACGTCGGTGCGCAGCGCCTTGAGCGTGTCCTTGTGCTCGACGCCGAAGCGCTGCTCTTCGTCGATGATCACGAGGCCGAGGCGCTTGAACCTCACCGAGCCGGTCAGCAGGCGGTGCGTGCCGATGACCATGTCGACGCTGCCGTCGGCGAGGCCCTCGATGATCTCCTTGGCCTCCTTGTCTGTCTGGAAGCGCGACAGCGCCTTCACGTTCACGGGGAACTGCGCCATGCGGTCGGAGAAGGTCTCGAGGTGCTGCTTCACCAGCAGGGTGGTCGGGCACAGCAGCGCCACCTGCGTGCCGTCCTGGATCGCCTTGAACGCGGCGCGGACGGCGATCTCGGTCTTGCCGAAGCCCACGTCGCCGCAGACCAGGCGGTCCATCGGGACGCCCTTCTCCATGTCGGCCTTGACGTCGTCGATCGTCACGAGCTGGTCGGGGGTCTCGACGTAGGCGAAGGCCTCCTCGAGCTCGCGCTGCCATGGGGTGTCGGGGCCGAACGCGTGGCCCGACGTCGCCATCCTCGCGCTGTAGAGCCTGATGAGCTCGGCGGCGATCTCCTTGACCGCCTTCCTGGCACGGCCCTTGGCCTTGGCCCAGTCCGAGCCGCCCATCTTGTTGACGGCCGGGGTCTCGCCGCCGGAGTACTTGGTGATCTGGTCCAGCTGGTCGGTGGGGACCGACAACCGGTCGGCTGGTGCGCCGCGCTTGGACGGCGCGTACTCGATGACCATGTACTCGCGCTCGACTCCGCGCACCGAGCGCGTGGACAGCTCGATGAACTTGCCGACGCCGTGCTGGTCGTGGACCACGAAGTCGCCCGGCCTGAGCTGCAGCGGGTCGACGACGTTGCGCCTGCGGCTCGCGATCGCCGTCTTGGGGCCCGCCGCACGGCCCGAGCGCCCGGTGAGCTCGGCCTCGCCGATCACCAGCAGGCGCGCGGCCTTCGAGGCGTAGCCCGCTCCGGTGACGTGGGGCGTCACCGTGACGACATCGGCCTGCGCCTCCGCCGTGGTCGCGACGCGCGCGGCGAGGTCGGCGTCGCCGAACTGCTCGACGATTCGCTCGGCGCCACCGGCGCCGGCCGTCGTCACCACGACCCTCCAGCCGTCGGCCACGCGCGAGCGAAGCTCGGCGGCCGCTCCCCCGACGTCGCCGCGGAACTCCGGCGCGGAGGCGAGGCCGGCATCGGCCCCGTCGAGGCCGCCGAACGGGCCGATCTCCCGCCACGATCCCAGGATCCTGGCGGCGTCGCGCACGCGCTCGAGATCGAGCAGCGCCTCGCCGGCTTCGACGGGCGCCTTGCCTCCTGCGGTGGCGCCCACCCACGCGGCCGAGCGGAACTCCTCGACGGTGCGCGCGACGTCCTCGGCGCGGCGCTTGATGCGCTCCGGCTCGACTGCGACGAACGAGGTGCCCTCGGGGAACGAGGCGGTGACGGGCGCGAGGCCGCCGACCAGCAGCGGGATGAGCGATTCCATGCCGTCCACGCGGTTGCCCTCGGCGATCGCGGTGAGCATGTCGGCGACGCCCGGCAGGTCGTCGATCAGCGTCGCGGCACGCGAGCGCACCTCGTCGGTGAGGACCATCTCGCGGCACGGCGGCGCCCAGAGGGTGTCGCGCTCCTCGAGGGAGCGCTGGTCGGCGACGGAGAAGGCGCGCAGCGAGTCGACCTCGTCGCCGAAGAACTCGATGCGGGTCGGGTGCGGATCCGTGGGCGCGAACACGTCGACGATGCCGCCTCGGACCGCGAACTGTCCGCGCCGCTCGACCATGTCGACACGCTCGTAGGCGGCCTCGGCCAGCGCGGCGACGAGCGCGCTGAGGTCGCGCATCTCGCCCTTGCGGACCGCGACCGGCTCGAGGTCGGCGAGGCCGGGGATGACGGGCTGCAGCACGGCGCGCACCGGGGCGATCACGAACCTGGCGGGAGGCAGTCCGGTGACCTCGGCGACCTCCTCGGGGTGGGCGACGCGACGCAGCGTGGCGATGCGCTCGGCCACGGTGTCGGCGCGGGGGCTCAGCCGCTCGTGCGGGAGCGTCTCCCACGACGGGAAGCGCGCAATCGTGTCGCGGTCGACGTAGGCGGCGAGCGCCTCCGCGAGGTCGGAGGCATCGGCACCGGTCGCCGTGATGACCACCGTGGGCACTCCCCTGTCGGGTCCGGCGGCGAGCAGCGCGGGGACGGCCGAGGTCGGAGCGGTCAGCGCCGCTGGCGGCACGTCGACGGCCGAGGCGAACGCCTCGTCCGCGCGCAGGACGGCGAGCAGCGGGGAGAGCGGGGTGGCTGGCGTGGCGTTTCCGGGCATGGCGAGTTCTTGCCTTTCCTACCGGGCTAGGGGGTGGGAGGCCTCATCCATCGTAGGCCGCATAGCCTGGGCGCATGACCCCGACGGACCCTGACGACCTGGATCGGGCGAGCGTCGAGACTCTGGTGCGCATGCGCGTGCTCGACACGGAGGCGCTCCAGGCGGAGGACCTGGGCGACCTCGAGCTCGTCGACGTGCGCATCCTCGATGCCGTGATCGTGCAGTGCACGGCCGGCTCGCTCTCGCTCCCCGGTGCGTCGATCGTCGACTCGACGCTCGCCCGTCTCACCGCCGGCACCGTGTCGACGCCATCCGCCTCGCTGCGCGGCTCGCGGATCGAGGACCCCCGCTGGGGCGCCTGGACCGGAGCGGACGTCGACGTGACCGATGTCGAGATCGTCGGGGGCAAGATCGACCTGGTGTCGCTGCGGCGCTCGCGGCTCACCAGGATGACGCTGCGCGACGTCGTGGTGGGCGAGCTCGACCTCGCCGAGTCAACGGTGACGGATGTGACCGTGGTGGGCGGGCGCATCGGCTCGCTCGACACCACCGATGCGAGGGTCGCCAGCCTGGACGTGTCGCGCACCGAGCTGCGCGAGGTGGCGCGGATCGAGGCGCTGCGCGGCTGCGTGATGAGTCCGGGCCAGATCGCCGACCTGGCGGCGTCGTTGGCGGCGCACCTGGGCATCCGAGTCGCGGACTAGAGGTGCCTGGGGCCGCCCCGCATGCGACGATGCGGGCATGGTGAGACGTGCGACCGCGGCGGACGCCGGCACCCTCGCGCGCATGCTGCGGGACTTCAACGCCGAGTTCGGATCCCCCGCGCCAGCGCAGGACGTCCTGACGCGGCGACTGTCCGCGATGCTCGCGCGGGACGATGTCGTCGGCCTCGTCGCCGGAGCGGCGCCTGAGGGATTCGCCCTGGCGACGCTGCGCCCCACGCCGTACTACGACGGCCCGCTCGCGGTCCTCGACGAGCTCTACGTCGTGCCGTCGCTGCGGGACCAGGGCATCGGCTCCGCGCTCATGGCCGCACTGCTGGAGCAGCTCAGGTCGCTGGACTGCGGGGAGCTGCACATCAACGTCGACGGCGAGGACCACGACGCCAGGCGCTTCTACGAGGCGCGGGGCTTCCGCAACAGGGAGCCTGGCCAGGACGAGCAGATGCTGCTCTACGTGCAGGAGCTGTAGCCGCCTGCGACTACGCGCGGGAGTGGTACTCCTGCTGCGCCGCCTCGAGCCCGCTCGTCAGGAGCGCCTCCACGGCATCGGCCGCGTCGGAGACCACGAAGGGGAGCTCCTTGCGCTCGGCCGCGCCGAACTGGCGCAGCACGAACGTCGCAGGGTCCATGCGGCCCGGCGGACGGCCGATGCCCACGCGCACGCGGACGTAGTCGGGCGTGCCGAGCGCCTTGGTGATGTCCTTGAGCCCGTTGTGGCCGCCGGAGCCGCCGCCGCGCTTGAGCTTGATCGTGCCGAAGGGCAGGTCCAGGTCGTCGTGGATGACGATGACCTCCTCGGGCGGCACGGAGACGTACTTCGCCAGCGACGACGTGGGCCCGCCGGAGAGGTTCATGTACGACATGGGCACGGCGACGGTCGCGTTCGCGGTGCCGATGCGGACCGTCGCCTGCAGCGTCCTGGTCTTGGCGTGGGCCTTGAGCCTGGCGGAGCCGCGGTCCGCGAGCTCGTCGACCACCATCTGGCCGACGTTGTGGCGGGTGCCGCCGTACTCCCCCACGGGATTGCCCAGACCCACCACGACCGCTGCCATGGGTCCATTGTCGCAAGAACACGGGTCCCTGAGGCAACGCAAAGGGCCCGCCTCTGACGAGACGGGCCCTTCGACGGAAAGCGGGTGGCTACTCGGCCGACTCCTCGGCGGCGGCCTCCTCGGTGGCCTCCTCCGCGGTCTCCTCCTCCTCGGCGGCCACGGCGGAGCGCGGCACCGAGATCAGAACGACGACGGCGTCGGCGTCGGTGACCAGCTCCGTGCCCTTGGGCAGGACGAGCTCGGAGGCGAGCACGCGGCCGCCCTCCTCGAGGCCCTCGATGTTCGCGGTGACCGACTCGGGCAGGTGCGTCGCCTCGGCCAGGACCTGGACGCTCGAGTGCTCGAGCGTGTGGATCGTGCCGGGGGCGGACTCGCCCTCGAGGTGGATAGCCACGTCGACGGTCAGCTTCTCGCCCTTGCGGACCAGCAGCAGGTCGATGTGGTCGATGCTCTGCTTGACGGCGTCCACCTGGACGTCCTTGGCGATGGCGGAGTGCTTCTCGCCGTCGACGTCGATGGTCAGCAGGGCGTTGCTGTGCTTGACGGCCATCATGGTGTCGTGGCCGGGCAGGAGCACGTGCAGCGGGTCGGAGCCGTGGCCGTAGAGCACGGCGGGGATCTTGTGGGCCGCGCGGGCGCGGCGGGCAGCACCCTTGCCGAACTCGGTGCGCTTCTCGGCCGCGAGAGTCAGGTCGTTGGACATTCGCAAGTCTCCTCGGGTAGGTCGGACGGTTGCACGGCAAGGCGGGCCAACCGCCGCGTCGATCACGCCGCGCCATCTTGGCGGGCCTCGCCGAGGAACCAGAAGAGTCTAGCAAACGCGGACGGCCGTGCGCACCCCCGCCCCCGCACCTGGAAGTGGTGAGTTGTTGACGCCGATGCGGCGTGTCGGACTGCGAAGTGGTGAGTTCTTGGCGGGCTGCGGCGCACCGAGGCACCAGCACGCGTCCGGACTAGAGGTGTCGACGCGTGAACAACTCACCACAACGGTCGACGACACGCCGCATCGGCGTCAACAACTCACCACTTCCCCCTTGGGGAGGGGACTAGACGTTGCCGTTGAAGAGGGAGGTCACGGAGCCGTCGTCGAACACCTCGCGGATCGCGCGCGCGATCAGCGGAGCGATCGACAGCACGGTCAGGCCCTCGAACTTCTTGTCCTCGGCGATCGGCAGCGTGTCGGTAATCACCACTTCGCTGATTCCCGAAGCCTTGAGGCGCTCGACCGCCGGGCCGGACAGCAGACCGTGGGTCGACGCGACGATGACGTCCTTGGCCCCGTTCTCGAACAGCGCCTCGGCGGCCTGGACGATCGTGCCGCCGGTGTCGATCATGTCGTCCACCAGCACGCAGGTGCGGCTCTCGACCTCACCGACCAGCTCGTGGACCTTGACCTGGTTGGGCACGGAGGGGTCGCGGCGCTTGTGGATGATCGCCAGCGGGGCACCCATGTGGTCGGACCACTGGTCGGCCAGGCGCACACGGCCGGCATCGGGCGAGACGATCGTGAGATTGTCGGGCGCGACGCGCGAGCGCACGTACTGCGCGAGCAGCGGCATCGCCCACAGGTGGTCGACCGGCCCGTCGAAGAAGCCCTGGATCTGCGAGGTGTGCAGGTCGACCGCCATGATGCGGTCGGCCCCTGCGGTCTTGAACATATCGGCCATGAGACGGGCCGAGATGGGCTCGCGTCCCTTGTGCTTCTTGTCCTGACGGGCGTAGCCGTAGACCGGCATGATCACGGTGATGCGCTTGGCTGACGCGCGCTTGAGCGCGTCCACCATGATGAGCTGCTCCATGATCGAGTCGTTGATCGGAGCCGCGTGGGACTGGATCACGAAGCAGTCCGCGCCTCGCACCGACTCGCCGAACCGCACGTAGAGCTCGCCGTTCGCGAACGAGTACGCGGTGGTCGGGAGGAGCTCGGTGCCGAGCGACTCGGCGATGGCCTCCGTGAGGTCCGGATGCGCCCGACCTCCGACGACGACCATCTGACGTTCACTCGGGTGCGAGATTGTCGAGCTCATGCATCGTGCCCTTCAGCGGCTCCCGCCGCGTCGTGTGGTTCACCTGACGATACCGGATCGTCACCTTCGCCACCGCTGGTGCGGGCCTCGAGTGCAGCCTGGGCTGACGGCGTGCCCGGGCGGCGACGCTCGACCCAGCCATCGACCGTCTGCTGCGGGGACGAGCTGATCGCGAGCGCTCCAGCGGGGACGTCGTGCCGGACAGTGGTGCCAGCGCCCGTGTACGCCCCGTCGCCGATGGTGAGCGGCGCCACGAGCGTGTTGTCGGAGCCGATGCGGACGTGACTGCCGACGGTCGTGTGGTGCTTATTGACACCGTCGTAGTTGACGAAGATCGTCGCGGCGCCGATATTGCTGCTCTCGCCGATGGTCGCATCGCCCACGTAGCTGAGGTGCGGCACCTTCGAGTGGGCGCCGATCGTGACGTTCTTCGTCTCCACGAACGCCCCGACCTTTCCCTTCAGACCGATCGAACTGCCGGGACGGAGGTACGAGAACGGCCCGACAGTCGCCCCCTCACCGATACGGGCGCCCGTCCCGTGGGTGCGGATCACGGTTGCGTGCTCGCCGACGACCACGTCGGTCAGCGTCGTGTCCGGCCCGATGACGGCGCCCGTGGAGACCGATGTCTCGCCATGGAGCTGGGTACCCGGCAGGATCGTCACGTCCTGCGACAGCGTCACTGTCGGGTCGATCCACGTCGTCGAGGGATCGATCACGGTGACCCCGTCACGCATCCAGCGCGTCACGATGCGCGCATTCATGCGCGCCGACATCTCAGCGAGCTGGACACGGTCATTGATACCTTCGACCGTAGTGGGGTCCGGCGCGGGGAACGCACCGACGGACAGCCCGTCGCCTCGCGCGATGCCGATGACGTCGGTGAGGTAGACCTCGCCCTGGGCGTTGTTGCTCGTGAGCCGCTCAAGCGCGCCACGCAGCGTGGAAATGTCGAACACGTACGTGCCAGAGTTGATCTCGTCAATGCGCATCTGCTCCGAGGTCGCATCGCGGTGCTCGACGATGCCGGTCACCTCGCCGTCGTCGTCACGCAGAATGCGGCCGTATCCGGTGGGGTCGGGAACCTGCGCCGTGAGCACTGTCATGGAGTATCCGCCGCGACCATGGAAGTCGAGAAGCTGCCCCAGCAGCTCAGCATCGATGAGCGGCACGTCGCCGGCCATCACGACCAGCGCGCCTTCTGCCTGGTGCTCGAGCGCATGCGCGCCGGCGCCGGCGTCCGCCACCCGAGCCGCTATCGCGGTGGCGTCGAGCACGCTCAGCCCGCAGTACACCGCTCTGCCGGTCCCGGGGATCGCATCCTGGTCCGCGATGAGGACGTCCGGAGCCGATGCGGTCACGGCGGCGGCTACACGGTCGCGGTCGTGGCGCACGACGACCACGGTGCGCTCGGCGCGCAGCTCGTCCGCGGCCCGCAGCGCGTAGGCGACCATGGGCATCCCCGCGACGGGGTGGAGAACCTTGGGGAGCGAGGACTTCATACGTGTGCCGGCGCCTGCTGCAAGAACCATCACCGCTGCCGGACGGACGTCGTTCACTCGTACTCCCCACGTTCGTGGGCGCCGCGCCTCGACGCCGCTGCCAGTGTATGTCGGGGAGGAGCCGCATGGGCACCTGGAGCACCACGCAGACGACGGGCTCCGCCCACAGGATTCGAACCTGTACCGCAAGGCTCCAAAGGCCTGCATGCTGCCGTTACACCAGGGCGGATCGGGACGGCGCGAAGCGCCTCGGCGCACGTCCCGGCGTTCTAGTCTGCCAGCATTCACGGTTAACTAGGGGCGTGACCACCGAGCCCAAGCGCGCCGCACGTACGAGATGTCCGCTCGCGCCAGGCGCGAGCAGCTCCTGACCGTATCCAGGCAGCTCTTCGCCGAACGCGGCTTCGAGGGCACCTCGGTCGAGGAGATCGCCGCTCGGGCCGACGTGTCCAAGCCGGTCGTCTACGAGCACTTCGGCGGCAAGGAAGGCGTCTACGCCGTCATCGTCGACCGCGAGGTCGAGGCGCTGCTGGGCGCTCTGACCGGCGTGCTGTCCTCCCGCGCCCACCCCAAGGTGCTCGTCGAGCAGGCGGCACTGGCGCTGCTGGGCTACATCGAGCAGTCGCCCGACGGCTTCAGGATCCTCTCCAGGGACTCGCCGGTGGCGCAGGCCGCCGGCACCTTCTCGTCGCTGCTGGGCGACGTGTCGACACAGGTGGAGTCACTGCTTGCGAGCCAGTTCGCGAGCCGCGACCTCGACTCGGAGCTCGCCTCGCTCTACTCGCAGATGCTCGTCGGCATGATCGCCCTGGCCGGCCAGCACTGGGCCGATGTGCGGGAGCCGTCCAAGGAGGTCGTCGCCGCACACCTGGTGAACCTGGCGTGGAACGGCCTGTCGAGGATGACCAAGGATCCGGCGTTGATGTCGCTGCCCGAGGGCGAGACGATCGCCCAGGAGCCGGGCGAGACCGTCTAGACCGTCACGACCTCGGCGACCGCGAGGTCTCCGGTGAGCACGACCAGATCGCCCCTCGAACCCGGCGCGAGCATCGGCTGGTCGCTCTCGCCGATCGCCCTGGCCGGCACCGTCGTGAGCGCGGCCACCGCATCGGCCATCGAGACCCCGCTCGCGACCGCCGTGCGCAGCGCCCAGTCCATCGTCAGCGTGGACCCGGCGAGCGTGTCGGTGCCGTCGAGGACGGCCCGGCCGTCGACGACCTCCACCTTCAGGCCGCCCAGCAGGTAGCGGCCTGGCGGCGCCGCGGCCGCGGCCATCGCATCGGTCACGAGGGCGACGCGGCCAGGCGCGGCGTCGAACAGGAGCGACACGGACGCCGGGTGGACGTGGATCCCGTCGGCGATCACCTCGATCGTCGCGTGCTCCGCCTCGACCGCGGCGCCGAGCACCCCGGGGAAGCGGCCCTGGATCGGGGCCATCGCGTTGAAGGCGTGGGTCACGAGGGAGGCGCCGCGGGCGAAGGCCTCGCGCGCGGTGTCGTAGTCGCAGTCGGTGTGGCCCACCGCGACGCGCACCCCGGCGTCGACGAAGGCCGGGATCGCGTCGAGCGCGCCGGGAAGCTCGGGCGCGAGGGTGATCTGCCGGATCACGCCCGCACCCTCGTCGAGCAGCCTCGCGACCGTGTCGCGGTCGGGATGCCGCAGCAGCTCGGGATCGTGGGCGCCCTTGCGCCCCGGGGCCAGGAAGGGGCCTTCCAGGTGCACGCCGATGTAGCCGGGCTCCCGCTCCATCGCGGCTCGCGACGCCTGCAGCGAGGCGACGGTGGAG
>JAUIBG010000048.1 GCA_030428165.1 Actinomycetes bacterium | reverse complement strand
GGACCAGCGCGAGGTCCTCCTGCGCGCTCGCCATGGCAGTGAGCGCGCTGTCGTAGTACTCCGCGATGTTGAAGGTGTCGGGGAACAGCGCGGCGGCCTGCGCGCGGGCGATCTCGATGTTCGCGATCTGCGCCGACACGGTCGCGACGGCAGACTGCGCGCGCGCGGTGGTGTCGTTGTCGGGAAGGCCGGCGACGGCCTCGAGCACCGCGGTGCGCTGCGTGTCGGTCTCGACGATGGCGTCGGGGAAGGCGGCGGCGTACGCGCCGGAGACTCCGAGCGAGCGGACCATCGCCTCGGCCTCGACGCCGACGGCCTGGGCGATGCCGAGCACGAGCGGCTGCGCTGCCGCAGGGGCCGATGCCGCGACTCCTGCGATCGCCTCGGCAGCGGCGCCGTAAGCGGCGCCTGCCTCGCCGATCTCCTGCTCCGTGGGGTACGCGGGGAGCTGACCGGCCTCGTCGGACCTCACGATGTCGAGCGATCGTGCGTCCGAGAGCGTGGCGAGCTGCGCCTCGACCGCGTCGGCGACGTCGTCGGCTCCGGCGTCCCTGAGCTGAACGAGGTAGTCGTCGATCTCGCCCTGGGCGACGCCCATCCTGTCGCGGTTGGCGTTGTAGGTGGTCGACACCATCGAGGCGATGTAGCGCTCCTGCGCCACGGCGACGGCCAGGTCCTGGCCGATGTCGCCGATCTCGATGATCTGCTCCGACGTGCTCGCGTCCTGGTACGTCACGACCGACTGGTAGGTCAGGAAGCCCACCGCGGCGATGAGGAACAGGATGGGCAGGGCGACGACAGCGAGGATCCTTCCGCGGATACCAAGCCGAGAGAACATCCCTATCAACCCCTTCCCGCCGCGGGTCGGTGCGGCGGTGCCCTGCAGTGCTCACGCACCTGACTCATGGCCATATCGGCGCTTCGCGACCGATTCTTAAGGTTTGTGAGGTAACGCGATCTGGTTGAGGCTAGATCGCTGCATGCCGGGGAGGCAAACTCGACGTGCGGGACCGGCTCCCGCGTGCTATGCGAGGTTGCCGGCGGCGAGCGACGAGGCGAGCGACGGTGAGGCAGGCAGGCGCGGCAGCAGGGTCGCCTGGGCAGCGTGGTAGACGTCGGGCTTTCCCGACCACACGGTCGAGGACGGCGATCCGTCGGCCGCCCGCTCGTGCCACCACGAGCCGGCCATGCGGTCGGCGAAGTACACCGCGGCGTGGTCCCACCACGCCGTGTAGTCGGCGGCGTAGCGCTCGTCCTTGGTGCGGGAGTGCAGCACGGCCGCGGCCGCGATGCCCTCGCACGCGACCCAGTGCATGCGCTCGGGGACGACCACGTCGCCATCGAAGTCGATCGTGTAGACGAAGCCCTCGTGGCCGTCGGCGGCCCAGCCATCCCTGGCGCTCGCGGCGTAGAGCTCCTTCGCGTCGGCGAGCATCCACTCCGGCGCGGCGAGCCCTGCCTGCCCCAGCTGCGCGGCGCACTGCACGGTCAGCCTGGCCCACTCGAAGCCGTGGCCGATGGTCGCGCCGTAGGGGCGGAAGGGGTGAGCCCGCTCCTGAGCGTTGTACTCGAGCAACGGCGTCCATGCGGTGTCGAAGTGCTCCGGCAGCCGCCAGCCGTGCTCACGGGCGTATCCGTGGACCATGCGCTCGACGATGCTCTCGGCCCTGCGCAGCCAGCGGGTGTCCGACGTCACGTCTGCGGCGGCGAGATACGCCTCGACGGTGTGCATGTTGGCGTTGGCGCCGCGGTAGTCCTCCTCGCCGGACCAGTCGGCGTCGAACGACTCGCGCGCCAGGCCTGCGGACTCGTCCCAGAAGCGCTCGCTGTGGGTCGACAGCGCCTCGCCCAGCAGGACGCGTGCGCCGTCGCGGCCGGCCGCGACGGCGGACGATGCCGCCAGGATCACGAACGCGTGGCCGTAGGCCTCCTTGCGCCGGTCGTCGCCGTCCGCACCGCCGACCCTCGCGAACCAGCCGCCGTTGTCGTCGTCGTGCAGCGCGCCGGTGAGGGCCGCGACGCCGTGGTCCACAAGAGGACCGGCGCCGGGCCTGCCCATCAGGTGCGCGAGCGCGAACACGTGGGTCATCCTGCAGGTGATCCACAGCTGCACGCCCTGCGCCTCGTCGACGGACCCGAGCGAGTCGAGATAGCCGAACCCGTCGGGCACCGCAGAGGCGCGGGCGAAGTCGATCAGGCGGTCGGTCTCGGACTCGAGCCAGCGGGCGTGCGCGGCGTTCGGCAGCCAGGTCATGCGGTCAGAGTCGCACACCAGCAGTGAGACGCTCAAGGAGCACCACGAGCCCATCGTCCTCGATGCGGGGCAGCACCTCGGACGCGAAGGCCTTGACCTCGTCGGTCGCGTTGCCCATCGCGGCGGAGTGCGCGGCCCACTCGAGCATCTCCTTGTCGTTGTTGCCGTCGCCTGCGGCGACCGTGTGCGCGAGGTCGACGCCAAGCCTCTCCCGCAGCTGCTCCAGCGCGGACGCCTTCGACACCTCGGGCGGGGTGAGGTCGAGCCACGCGGTGTAGCCCACCGCGTAGGTCACGTCGTAGAGGCCGATACGGCGCACCAGCTCGTCGAAGTGCGACGTGTCGGCGCCTGGCTTCACCACCACGACACGGGTGGCCGGGCCGTCGATGAGCTCCTCGAACGAGTCGACCACGCGCTGCGGGCCGATCAACTCGTCCTCGGGGAACGGGTGCGAGGTCCTGAAGGTGCAGCCCGGCTCCTCGACCGCGGCCATCGCGTCGGGCATCTCGGCCCTGATCAGCTCGAGCGCGAGGCGCGGATCGAAGGTGACCTCCTCGACCGTCGTGTAGCCCTCGGGCGCGGCGGGGTCGAGCTTGATGGTCACGGCCCCGTTGGAGCACACCGCGTAGCCGCGCCTGATGCCGAGCGTCCGCGCGACCGGAAGCGTCGCCGCGACGTTGCGCCCCGTGGCGAGGATCACGTGGGTGTCGCTCATGCGCACCTTCTCGACGGCCTCGACGACGGCCGCGGAGACGGATCCGCCCCAGTGCATGACGGTGCCGTCGATGTCGAGCGCGAGCAGCCGGAACGGCCGGGGTTCGTCGTGACGCAGCATGCGCCGCATCATACGGACCGCCGCTGACGGGGCGGTTACCGCCCGACCGGCTCCAGCACCTCGCGGCCGCCCAGGTACGGGCGCAGCAGCTCGGGCACGTAGACGGAGCCGTCCGCCTGCTGGTGGTTCTCGAGCAGCGCGACGATCCACCTGGTGGTGCCGATGGTGCCGTTGAGGGTCGCCACCGGCTCGGTGCCGGACTCGCCCTTCTCCCGGACGCCGAGCCTGCGGGCCTGGAACGTGGTGCAGTTCGAGGTCGAGGTGACCTCCATCCATCGCTCCTGGCTAGGCAGCCATGCCTCGCAGTCGAACTTGCGAGCCGCGCTCATCCCCAGGTCCCCGGCCGCCGTGTCGATCACGCGGTACGGCAGCTCGAGCGCCTGCAGCATCGACTCCTCGGTCGCCAGCAGGCGCTGGTGCTCGGCAGCGGCGTCCTCGGGGCGGCAGTAGACGAACATCTCCACCTTGTGGAACTGGTGCACGCGGATGATGCCGCGGGTGTCCCGGCCCGCCGAGCCTGCCTCCCTGCGGTAGCAGGCCGACCAGCCCGCGTAGCGCATCGGCCCGTCCGAGAGGTCGAGGATCTCGTCGGCGTGGTAGCCGGCGAGCGCCACCTCGGAGGTGCCCGTGAGGTAGAGCTCGTCGCGCTCGAGGTAGTAGATCTCGTCGGCGTGCGCGCCCAGGAAGCCGGTGCCGCGCATGGTCTCGGGCCGCACCAGAGTGGGCGTGATCATCGGCGTGAGACCCGCCTCGAGCGCCGTGGCCATGGCGGCGTTGAGGATCGCCAGCTCCAGCTGAGCGCCGATGCCGGTGAGGAAGTAGAAGCGGGCACCCGAGACTTTCGCTCCGCGCTCCATGTCGATCGCGCCCAGCCCCTCGCCGATCGCGAGGTGGTCCTTGATCTCGATGCCCTCGGCCGCGAAGTCGCGCACGGTGCCGACCGTCTTGAGCTCGACGAAGTCGTCCTCGCCGCCCGTGGGCACCTCAGGCTCTGGCGGGTTGCCCAGCGCCATCGCGAGCTCGGCCGCGCGCTCGCCCGCCGCATCGGCGGTCGCCTGGAGTTCCTTAACCTCGGCGGCGAGATCCTTGGCGCGCGCGAGCAGCTCCTGCTTCTCGTCGCCCGCCGCCTTCGCGACGTCCTTGCCCAGCAGCTTCTGCTCCGCGCGCTTGGCCTCGAACGACGCGAGCGCCTCGCGGCGGCGCTCATCGGACGCGAGCAACTCGTCGACCAGCTCGGGAGACTCCCCGCGACGCTCCTGCGACTGCCTGAAAAGGTCGGGAGCGGTCCTGAGGAGCTTGAGGTCGATCATGGGGGAAGTCTATCGACGCCGCGTAGTCTGACCGCGTGGTGATCCTCTGGGTGCTCGTCTCACTGGCGACGCTGTTCAGCGCACTGGCGCTGGTCTTCGCTCTCTTCGTCGCGAAGCGGGTCGCCGAGCGCGACCCCTCCGCCGTCTCGGCCTTCTGGCGCCGGCTGCTCAGGGTGCGCTGGACCACCCTCGACGACGTTCCCGCAGGCGCCGAGCACCGCGACGGCCAACGGATCGCGTTCGTGGCGAACCCGACCAAGCGCGGCGTCGCCCAGATCCGCGAGCGCGCGGTGCTCGCCTGCTCGGTGCGCTACCTGCCGCAGCCGATGTGGTTCCTCACGTCGCCGGACGATCCCGGCACCGGCGCGGCGAAGGCGGCGATCGAGGCCGGGGCCGATGTCGTGGTCGCGATCGGCGGCGACGGCACCGTCCGCGCGGTGGCCGAGGCGCTCGCGGGAACCGACGTCGCGCTCGGCATCGTGCCGGTCGGCACCGGCAATCTCTTCGCGCGCAACATGGAGCTGCCGATCGAGCAGCCAGGAGCGCTCATCGGCACCGCGCTGGACGGCGAGGAGCGCCGTGTCGACGTGGGCTGGCTGCGCAAGGACGACACCGGCGAGGAGGTCGCGTTCCTCATCATCGCCGGCATCGGCCTTGACGCGGAGATGGTCGCCGGCGCGAACGCGTCGCTCAAGAAGAGGCTGGGATGGGCCGCCTACTTCTTCTCCGCGATCAAGCACCTGGGCGACAAGCGCATGGAGGCGACGGTCACGGTCGACGGCTCCGAGGAGGTCAGCTCCCAGATGCGCTCGGTGCTGTTCGGCAACGTCGGGCGCCTGCCCGGCGGGCTGCAGCTCATCCCCGACGCCGAGATCGACGACGGCCACCTCGACATCCTCACGCTGGACGCGAAGGGCGGCCTGGTGGGCTGGAGCGAGCTGTTCGGCTCGGTCGTCGTGCAGTCGGCGACGAGCAACCAGAACCTCCTCAACACGCCGTTCCTGCGGGAGATCCGCACGTCGCGCATCGACCACATCACCGGCACCGAGGCCACCGTGCGCACCACCGACCAGCGCAGGGTGCAGGTGGACGGCGAGGACCTCGGGCTTGCGTCCGGCGTCTCGGTGTGGATTCAGCCCGACGCGCTCACCGTGCGCGTGGCGAAGCAGGCGAAGTCCTAGTCGACCTCGGAGAAGCGGGACGCCTTGTGGCGTCAGGCAGAGGCGAGCTTGTCCGAGACGAGCCGGTTGAGCGAGACGTTCTGCTCGTGGGCGCGAATCACCAACGAGCGGTGCAGCTCAGGGAGCACCCTCACCTGGAAACGGCCCGAGTACTCACGGTCTGCGAGGGGTTCAGGGACGGGTTCGCCGTTGCGCTCCATGTCCGCGACGACATCGTGAACCAACTCGGTGAGTCCAGACAGAGCGTCCTGCGGAGTGCCGGCAAGCCACGAGAGGGACGGGAACTCCGCCACCGTGGCGACGTGCTCGAGGTCCTCCGGTGAGAACGACACACGGTACGTGTAATGGTCCGGGTTAACCATGGCCTTCACCTTCCACTCTCGCAATCGCCTTCAGGACCTGGCGGACCTGATAGCCCTTTGCCTTGCCGTTGCTGTTCTGAATGTTCACCCGCGGGTCTCCCTGCCAAGGCGTTCGGAACACCGCGTGCGATGTGCCGCTCTGCCGCGGCGCACCGAAGTACGCCTCGCAGACCTTGACAAGGTCGTCATAGCGCACGTCCTCCGGAGCGCGATTCATCTTCGCGATGAGCTTCCTCAGCTGCGCCACCGCACCAGTCTACGTCGATGACACTACTATTGCCACTACTCCGACCGGCCGCGCGCACGGGCATTCATCGCACCCACGCGACTAGCGGTCGCGCAGCGTCCTCACCCATTCGTTCGCGGCCTCGAACTCGAGGTCCGAGGTGCCGGCGATGACCGGGGTGGGCTCGCCGTGCGCCGCCGGGTACGAGCCCAGGAACAGCACGACAGGGCAGGTGCGCTTGAGGCCCACGACCGCCTCGGCGACGCGCGCCTCCTGGATGTGGCCCAGGGCGTCCATGGAGAAGGAGTACTCGCCGGGGCGGTCCGAGATGGGTCGGGACTCGATGCGCGACAGGTTGACCCCGCGCACCGCGAACTGCTCGAGCATCCGCAGCAGCGCGCCGGACTGGTCGTTCGGCAGGTGCACCACCAGGGTGGTCTTGTCCGCGCCCGTCGGGGCCACGAAGCCACCGGGAGGCCCGACTTTCACGAATCGCGTGGCGGCGTTGACCGAGTCGGCCACGGCACCGGCCGCGACAGCCAGCCCGTAGCGCGGCGCGACGCCGGGCGGCACGAGCGCGGCGTCGAAGGCGAGCGACTCGAACTCCTGCTCGGCGAGCTGTCGCGCGGCGGCGGCGTTGGACGCGGCCGGCACGAACGTGGTGCCCGGCACGACCTCCGAGACCCAGCGGCGCACCTGAGCCCACGCGTGCGGGTGGGCGCCGATCGAGCCGATGTCACTCAGGCCCAGGCCCTCGCGCACGGCGAGGTCGAACGCGATGGGCATCACTGTCTCGCCGTAGATCTCCAGGGGCTCGCCCTCGGCCAGCGCGTCGAGCGTCGCGGTGACGCCGCCCTCGACGGTGTTCTCCATCGCGACGACGGCGTAGTCGGCGGAGCCGTCGCGCACCATCGCGAGCGCCGTGGGGACGTCGACGGCAGGGAGCGCCTCGATCTCCTCGTCTCCCGCCATCGCGTAGAGCGCGGCCTCGGTGAAGGTCCCCGAGGGGCCCAAGTACGCGTAGCGGGGTGTCGTCACCGCTTCCCTCCAGACGTGGTCGACGCTAGTCGCCGCTCGACGGCGACAGGCGGTCGACGACGGCGTGGCCGGCCCGCTCCGCAGTCGCACGCGCGGCGCGCGCGGAGACGGCCAGCATCACGTCACGGTACCGGTTGGACCGCGCCACGGGGGACAGCTTGTGCTCGTCCAGGTCGCCCAGGTCGCAGCCGACCTCGGTGACGATGAGGCCCGCGCGCAGCACGTCGACCGTCATCGCCACGTCGAGGCCCGAGCCGCGCGCGAGCGGCAGAGCGGCCTCGAAGGCCTCTCGCGTCATGCAGCGATAGGACGACAGCGGTGCGTCGGGAAGCCAGCCCGACTCGCGCTCGACGGCACGTCGCGCCGCCTTCTCCGCCACGGAGAGTTTGTGCGGCTTCACGGGAGCGCCCACCGCCATGTCGGCAACGCCCTCCTGGACGGCCGTGACGAGCGGGGCGATGCCGGCGGCGGCGGCGCCCACGTAGCCCTTGAGGAAGAGCAGATGACGGGGCGCGTGCTCGGGCTCGTCCCGCATGGCGACGACGGCTGCCCCGGTCTGGACGCTCGCGGCACGCCCCTGGGAGTGCGGGTGGCGGACCACGACGGCTCCGGCGCCGCGCGCGAGATCCTGCGTGTTGTCGGTCGAGCCGTCGTCGATCACGAGCACCAGGTCGACGCCGGGGACGGCGACGACGGCGCGGACGGTGGCGGCGATCCGTCGCGCGTCGTCGCGCGCGAAGATCAGGGCCGCGGTGCCCGGCGCCTCCTGCGACACATCACCGGGGACGGATGACGTCGATCTCACGAGGCAACGATAGCCTCCGATGGCACAGGCTTGGGGGAGTCTTGACGAAATTGAGACCGTGTCCTTCGAGCCGTTGCCCGCCGTGCGCCGCCATGGAACAGTGGCCCCATGCACCCTCGCGCAGGCACGATCGCCCAGGCATCCGACCTCATCGACGTGGAGGCCCTCCTCGCCGACTACTACGACCTGGTGCCGGACCCGTCGGTGCCGGAGCAGCGGGTGGCGTTCGGCACGTCCGGCCACCGCGGCAGCGCGTTCGACACGGCGTTCAACGAGGCGCACATCGTCGCGACGACGGCGGCGATCGTGGAGTACCGCGCCGCGCAGGGCTTCGACGGTCCCCTGTTCATCGGCCGCGACACCCACGCGCTCTCTGAGCCCGCATGGCGCACGGCGCTCGAGGTACTGGCCGCCGCCGGCGTCACGACGAT
The DNA here is from genome assembly GCA_030428165.1 of Actinomycetes bacterium. GTDB lineage: Bacteria > Actinomycetota > Actinomycetes > Actinomycetales > Demequinaceae > Demequina. The sequence continues at coordinate 6,949 of JAUIBG010000048.1, read as the reverse complement.
GATCGACTCGGCGGACGGCTACACCCCGACGCCTGCGGTCTCGCTGGCGATCCTCACCGCGAACGGCGCCCCTGGGGCAGTGAGGACGACGGGCGCGGGTCTCGCCGACGGCATCGTCGTCACCCCGTCCCACAACCCCCCGCGCGACGGCGGCTTCAAGTACAACCCGCCGCACGGCGGCCCTGCCGACACGGACGCGACCGGATGGATCGCGAACCGCGCGAACGAGCTGCTCGCGAGCGGCTGGCGCGACGTTCCCAGGGTGCCCTACGAGCGCGCCCGGGTCGCCGACACGACGCGCGGCTTCGATTTCACCGGCCTCTACGTCGCTCAGCTCGCGACGGTGCTGAACCTGGGCGCGATCCGCTCGGCCGGTGTGCGCATCGGCGCCGATCCGCTGGGCGGCGCGGCCGTCGACTACTGGGGCCGCATCGGCTCCGACTACGGTCTCGACCTCACCGTCGTGAACCCGGCCGTCGACCCCCGCTGGTCCTTCATGACGCTCGACTGGGACGGCAAGATCCGCATGGACTGCTCGTCGCCCTCCGCGATGGCCAGCCTCACCGCCGTGATGCAGGGCGATTCTGCGCCCTACGACATCGCGACGGGCAACGACGCGGACTCCGACCGCCACGGCATCGTGACGGCCGACGGCCTCATGAACCCCAACCACTACCTCGCGGTCGCCGTCGACTACCTCTACGGCGGCGCGCGGCCCGGCTGGCCCGCCGGCGCGGCGATCGGCAAGACGCTGGTGTCGTCGAGCCTGATCGAGCGCGTGGGCGCGAGCCTCGGCCGCACGGTGACCGAGGTGCCGGTGGGCTTCAAGTGGTTCGTGCCAGGGCTGCTGAGCGGAGAGATCGGGTTCGGCGGCGAGGAGTCCGCGGGCGCGTCGTTCCTCCGCACCGACGGCTCGGTGTGGACGACGGACAAGGACGGGCTGCTGCTGGCGCTGCTCGCCAGCGAGATCACGGCGGTCACGGGAAGCACCCCGTCCCAGATCCACGCGGGTCTCGTCGACCGGCTCGGCGAGTCCTGGTACCAGCGCACGGACGCGGCGGCGACGCCGGCCCAGAAGGCGGCACTGAAGTCGCTCGACCCCGCGGCCGTCACCTCGGACACGCTGGCCCGCGATCCCATCACCGCGGTGCTGACGGAGGCGCCAGGCAACGGCGCGAGCATCGGCGGCCTGAAGGTCGTCACCGACCAGGCGTGGTTCGCTGCGCGCCCCTCGGGCACCGAGGACGTCTACAAGATCTACGCGGAGAGCTTCCGCTCCGATGAGCACCTCGCCGAGGTGCAGACCGCCGCCAAGGCCGTGGTCGACGCCGCGCTCGGAGGGTGACGCCGGTCAGGCGCCCGGGACCCTGTGGGCCGCGAGCGCTCGTGGCGTGTGCGAGGCTGGACCCGTGAAGAAGATGGCACTTCTCGCGGTAGTGGTGGCGCTGGCGCTCACCGGATGCACCAAGGTCTCCGTCGACCTGGAGCTGCACGAGGACCACACCGCGTCCGGCAGTTATGTCGTCGCGATCGCATCCGACGCCGACGGCGTGCTGGGACTCGACACGGAGACTCTCTTCAACGAGGCGCTGGGCCGCCCCATCAACGCATTCGACTCCGCGATCGTCTCCGTCTACAGCCAGGGCGGCTACGAGGGCTACCTCATCGAGTTCGAGGACCGGCCGTTCGACGAGGTCTCCAGGGACCTGCGCGGGATGACCATCAAGAAGACCGAGGACGAGGAGTACGTCGTGCGCGCCGCCGGCCGCGACTCCCTCAGCGGCGAGTACTCCGAGTGGTTCTCCCGCTCCGAGGCCACGCTGACGGTCACGTTCCCCGGCGAGGTGCTGCAGACCAACGGCATCGTCGACGGCACGACCGTGACCTGGGACCTCACGACCTTCTCCGGCGAGCCCTATGCGAGGGCCTCGGCCCACGCCGGCCTCACACCCCTCGAGACCGCGCTGGTCGTCACCGTCTTCGTCGCGACGACCTTCCTGGCGGCGCTGAGCGTCGTGCTGATCGGCAGGCACCGGCGATGAGCGCCGGCCGATGGCTGGGCGGGGCCGCGCTCGCGGCCACGGTCGCCGTCGCGCTCGCCGGCTGCGTGCGTCTCGACGTCGACACCCGCCTGGGGTCGGACGACACCGTCAGCACGCACGCGATCATCGCCTACGACCCGGCCATCGCCGACGACGTCGAGGGCGCGATCGGCATGGACCCCGCCGGGCTCATCGACGCGGTGCTCGCCAGCGAGGAGCTCGCGGCGCTCGACGCCGACTACCCGGGCACCATCACGATCCAGGGCTACGAGGACGAGGACCTCACCGGGGTCGAGATCGAGATCGACGACCTTCCCCTCAGCGCGCTCGAGGGCGCGATGGGCGACGGCGCCGGCATCACCAGGGACGGAGACGAGTTCGTGGTGGCGCTCCCGCTGGGAGCGTTCGCGGAGGCCGCCGGCCTCGACGGGGCCGATGCGCCGGGCTCGATGATCGGAGGCGGTCCTGGCGTGCTGCCCGGCGGTGGCGGGCTGGGCCTGATCGCGAGCTCGGTCGAGGTCGAGATCGCGGTGACCTTCCCCGGACTCGTCACCTACGCATCCACTGGCGAGGTGAGCGGCAGGACCGTGACGCTGGGCCTGGCGGACCTCATCGCGGGCGACGACGTCGAGCTGCGCGGCGGCGCCGACTTCGCGATCGACTGGGATCCGCTGCTGCGGTGGGGCGGGATCGCTCTGGCAGTCGTGGTGATCGTGGGCGGCGCAGCAGTCCTGCTCGCCAGGGACCACCGCGCGCGTCAGCGCACGGCGCTTCCGGCTCCGGTCGACAACGACTCGACGATCGGACTGGTCGAGGCGGATCCGGAGTCGCCCGCCGAGCAGAAGAGCGACGCGCAGCAGGGCGACGCGCAGCAGGGCGACGAGCGCTAGCCCGCAGGCGTCGGCCCGGCATCGCCGGACAGCGTGATCACATAGCGGTTGCTCCCGCAGTGGGCGACGATCGTGCCGTCCGCGGCGGCATCCTGGGCTTCCTGCTCGACCGGCACGCAGTTCAGCGCGGGCACCTGGGGGGCGATGTCGCGGATGTCGTCCGTCTCGAGGTTGTGGAGCAGCCAGCGCTCCTCGAGCACCGAGTCGTCCTCCGACGCCAAGTACGGGGCGCGGTAGACCGCGGTACCGGAGTCGATGTCGAACCAGGCATAGACCCCGAAGGAGTCGTGGAAGCCCTCGCGGATCTGCGCCGAGATCTCGACCGTCGCCAGTGTGTCGCGCCAGCGATCGCCGTCGCGCACGAACACGGCGCGGACGGTGCCCGCCTCGGTGAGCGCCTCCCACACGTCCTCGCCATCCGGAAGGGTGCCAGCGAAGTCGACGCCCACGATGATGCCGGCCCGGATGTTGTCGAGGGGCACCGTGCCGTCGCCCCATCCCTCGAACGTGTCGCCCTCCCGCATCGCGTACTCAATCACCGGCGCGTAGGAGCTGCGGCCCGCGCGCCTGATCCACGCGAGCGAGTCCTCGGGACTCCAGTGCACGATCTCGAGCAGGTAGTCGGTGCGCATGTTGCGGGTGACGAGGAGCTGCTCGCCGGTGGGCGACGTCAGTACCAGCAGCTGCTCGTCGACGAGGGTCTCGGAGCCGTCGCCCTCGCCCAGCCTGACGACCTCGAGGTTCCAGGAGTCGTCGAGCACGTCCCAGACCCACGGCTCGAGGAGCAGGAGGTCGGGCTCGCGGTCGTCCTGCTTGCTCAGCGCCGGGGGAAGGTCCTGCCCGGCGTCGGCGGCCCAGGCGGGGATGTCCTCGACGGCCTGCTCGGACTCGTCGACGGTGGGCTCTCCCACAGTCTGGGCGTCGAGGATCCCGAAGTCGTCGAGGAAGCGCCACGCGACGTAGAGGGCGGTGCCGAGCACGGCGAACGTCAGCAGCACTCCGATCCACTGCCGCACCACTCGCCACGTCACGAGGACAGGCTAAGCGAGCAGGTGCCTGAGCGCCCGGGTTCGTCGCCGTGTCGCAGTCATGTTGAGATAGGTCCGTGACCTCCCACCCGAATCCGCTCACGCAGCTGAGCCTCGACGACCTGCGCGCCCGCACCTCTGTGAAGTGGCGCCGCTACGAGCCCGACGTCCTCCCGCTGTGGGTGGCGGAGATGGACGTGCCGCTCGCCGAGCCCGTCAAGCGGGCGCTGTTCGAGATGGTCGAGCGCGGCGACACCGGGTACACGCTCGGCGGCGACTACGTCGACGCCTTCACCGGGTTCGCCGCGAGCCGCTGGGGCTGGGACGTGCCGACGGAGTCCGTCGTGCCCGTGGCCGATGTGATCACCGGGTACACGGACGCGTTCCTCACGCTGCTCGACCCCGGCGATCACGTCGTCGTGCTGTCGCCGGTATACGGGCCGTTCTACTCCTACCTGCGCCAGGCAGGGCTGCGCGTGCGAGAGGCGCCGCTCACCGAGGACTGGCGCCCCGACCTGGTCGCGCTCGACGCCGCGCTCGCCTCAGCGAGCGAGAAGGGCCGCAAGGCCGGCGTGCTGCTGTGCCACCCGCACAATCCCACCGGCTCGCTGTTCACCGCAGAGGAGCTCAGGGGGATCGCCGATGTCGCGGCGGCGCACGGCGCGGCGGTGGTCTCCGACGAGATCCACGCGCCGCTGGTCTATGCCGATCGCGAGTTCGTCCCCTACACGACCGTCGACCCGATGGGACTGGCGCTGCACTCGGCGTCGAAGACGTGGAGCCTGCCAGGGCTCAAGGGCGCGCTGCTCATCACCGGCGCGGAGGCCGGCGACTTCCTCGAGAGGTACCGGGGCGGCACCCACGCCGGCGCGACGCAAGCCGGCGCGATCGCCCAGGCGGCCGCGTATCGAGAGGGCGCCGAGTTCCACGAGGCGTTACTGCTCGGGCTCGACGAGAACCGCCGCCTGATGGCCGAGCTGGTCGCCGAGCACCTGCCCGGCGTGACCTTCAGGATGCCCGAGGCCACGTACTTCGCGTGGCTGGGGTTCGGTGACCTGCTCGGCACCGACCCCTCGGAGCCCATCCTCGAGCGCGCCAGGGTGGCGCTCAACCCCGGACCCTGGTTCGGCACGGGAGGCGACGGACACGCGCGCCTCAACCTGGCCACCAGCCCGGAGATCATCACCGAGGCGGTGACGCGAATCGGGCGGCTGGTGCGGGACGGAGCCGAGTAGCAGCTTCTCGCGAGGTCCGCGCAGCGTGCCGCGACTCCGGCAACGGGCACCGGCATCTCAACGGCGCCCGCGCTGCACCACCGTCACGACGTTCGATGATGTCGGGCAGGTCGCGACCGTGTCGGTTCCCGCTGTCGCGGGCTTCCCGCACAGACGATCGAGACCGACTACGACCGGTTCGGCACCGCCACCGCACTGTCGATCCCGGGCGAGAGCATGGATCTCGTCACCGGCGTGCAGCTCGACGCTGCCGGCCGCACGATCTCTCGGACGCTCGGCAACGGGATCACCCGTGAACTCAGCTGGAACCCTGTCGACGGGTCACTGACCGCCGCTGAGGCGTCCTACACCGACGGCGTGGATACGGTGCACGTGCAGTACGACGCCTACGAGTACGACACCGCGGGTCGTGTGACGGCGGTGCGGGACCTCGTCACCGGCACCGACAACCTGGGAGTCGACTACCAGGTCTCCCAGTGCTACACCTACGACCCGTTCAACCGCCTCGCATCCGCGTGGACCATCGATGAGACCACCACCAGCACGTGCGGTGCGGCACCCGGTACGACGGACGACTTCTGGGACGTGGCCGGCATCGGCTACGCCACCACGTGGGACTACGCCGACACCGGGCAGATCCTCACCCGTGACGACTGGAAGGTCGAGGGCGGCACCGTGTCCGTCACGACGAACACGTACGGGTACACCGACACGGGCCTGCCGCACGCTGTCACGTCCGTGACCGACGGCACCACCACCGACAGCTATGGGTACGACACGGCCGGACGGATGGTGTCCCGCACCATCGACGGCACCACCACCACGTTTGGCTGGGACGCCCTGTCGAACATGACGACTGCCACCACCGGTACCGTCGAGACACGGATGCTGTATGACGCATCAGGTCAGCGCGTCGCCCGCATCACCGACGATCAGGCGTCGGTGTACGTCGCGGACGTCGAGCTGACCGACACCGACACCACCAGCACCGGCTCCACCGAGGGGTTGCGCGCCTACGCGATCGCCGGAGTCGCGGTCGCGTACCGGCACTCCGTCACCGGGTACACCTACACCCTCACGGACCTGCAAGGCTCCGCGACGATCGCCATCACCGCCGGCGACCCCGCCACCGCGACGATCTCCAAGAACCGCTACACCCCCTACGGCACCACCCGCGGCACCGACCAGCTGATCGACACCGACACCGGATGGCTCGGCCAAACCGACGACCAAGCATCAACCGGGCTGATCTACTTGAACGCCCGCTACTACGACCCCCAAATCGGACGCTTCCTCTCACCAGACCCGATCCTCGTACCCGGCGACCCGCGCAGCCTGGACGCGTACATGTACGCAGGGAACAACCCCGCGAGATACACGGATCCGTCCGGGCTGATTGATCCGTCCTGGGTTCAGTTCCTAGGTGGTTGTGAGTGCTGACGGCTTCGGGTTGTCAGCGTAGTAGGCAGCCTCGATGGCTGCCGGGGTGGTGTAGCCCAGTGCCTCGTGGAGGCGGGCGGTGTTGAACCAGTGGACCCATTCGAGGGTCGCGAACTCGACTTCCTCGACGGTGCGCCAGGGCTTGCGCGGCTTGATCAGCTCGGACTTGTAGGCAGCGTTGACGGATTCCGCCAGCGCGTTGTCGTAGGAGTCGCCGACGGACCCGACCGAGCCGGTGACGCCGAGCTCGGCCAGGCGGTCGGAGTAGGTCAGGGAGACGTACTGGGTCCCGCGGTCGGAATGGTGCACGAGTC
>JAUIBG010000047.1 GCA_030428165.1 Actinomycetes bacterium | reverse complement strand
GACGCCGGCGCCGACACGATCCAGACCCTGCTGGCCCGCGACGGCGTGATGATCTCGCGCACCACCGCCTGGCGGATTCCCGTGGCCGAGGGACGTGTTCAGCCCCAGCCGCGCAAGCGTCCCTGCTCGTCCTGGCGGCGCTTCAACGCGGACCGCCCCAACGAGCTCTGGCAGTCCGACTTCATCCACGCACGCCTCAGCGACGGCACCGGCGTCGAGATCATCGGCTGGCTCGACGACCACTCCAGATTCCTGCTGCGCCTGTCCGCCCACAGGCGCGTCACCGCCCGCACCGTCACGACCACGTTCACCCTCGCAGCCAGCGAGCACGGCCACCCGGCCGCGACCCTGACCGACAACGGCATGGTCTACACCACCCGCCTGGCACGAGGAGGACGCGGACGAGGAGACGGAGGCGGCAACGCGTTCGAGACACTGCTGGCAGAGCTCGGCATCGACCAACGCAACGGCCGTCCCTTCAAACCCACCACCCAGGGCAAGATCGAACGCCTCTGGCAGACCCTCAAACGCCACCTCGACGCCCACCCCGCGGCAACGCTCGAGCAGCTCCAGGACCACCTGGGAGCGTTCCAAGAGCACTACAACACGATCCGACCCCACCGGGCGCTGAACCGCGACACACCCCACACCGCCTACACGCGCATCCCCAAAGCAGCCCCCGCCAGCCCGAACGGCACCGCCACCTGGCGAGTGCGCTACGACACCGTCGACGCCGACGGCAAGATCACCATCCGCCACGCCGGCCGCCTGCTCCACCTCGGCATCGGCCGAGCCCACGCCCGCACCGACATCACCGCCACGATCCACGGCCGCAACGCCACGATCTACTCCAACGACACCGGCAAAACCCTCGCGACCTTCACCCTCGACCCCAGCCGCAACTACCAACGAAAAAACGGCTGAACCCCCCGTGATGGGGGTTCAGCCGTTCACGATGTCCTGAGACATCACATCGTGTCCGAGGGGGGACTTGAACCCCCACGCCCTAATACGGGCACTAGCACCTCAAGCTAGCGCGTCTGCCAATTCCGCCACCCGGACAGGGTGTCCGATGCCTCTCCAGGAGACCTCCCGGAGCGCATCAGCGCGACGGCAATCGTAGCATGCGCGGGCGGCTCCGACGTCACATCACCGCCCCGAGCACGACGCCTACAACTGCTCGAGGGCGAGCAGCGCAGTCTTGCGCTCCACTCCTCCTGCGTACCCGGTGATCGACCCGTCCGCCCCGATCACGCGGTGGCACGGCACAAGGATGCTCACGGGGTTCGCGCCGATCGCCGCGCCCACCGCGCGCACGGCGGACGGCCTGCCCACGGCGTCCGCGATCTGCGCGTAGGTACGCGTCTGACCTGGCGGGATGTCCGCGAGAGCGTGCCAGACGTCCTGCTGGAACGCGGTGCCGGATGCACGCATGGGCGGCAGCACGGGCGAGCCGCCAGCGAAGTACCGCGCGAGCGCCGCCGCGGTGGCGACGACGACCGCATTCCCAGGCACATCCGGAACGTCGTCGAGCTCGGGCCGCCTGCGGTGGTCCGCGAAGTACACGCCGAGCAGCGCCTCGTCCGACGCCACGATCGTGAGCGGGCCCACGGGACTGTCGACCGTCGCCCGCGCGGTGGCGCCCTCCAGCCTGCGATCCGTCATCGTCTATCTCCCCTCAACTGTTGGCCGACCACAGGTGCATGGCGGCATAGGCGCGCCACGGGCTCCACGCCCGCGACGCCCGGTCGAGAGCGTCCGCGTCGAGTCCTGTGGCGCGCCTCAGGACCAGATCTCCGACCGGGATCGCGTCAGGGTCCCCGTAGGCGCGCATCATCACGTAGTCGGCGGTCCACGGGCCGATGCCGGGGATGGCGAGCAGCGCCCGCCGCGCAGCCGCGCGGTCGGCACCGGCGTGGATCTCGAGCTCGCCGCCGAGGATGGCCGTGGCGACGGCACCGATGGTGCGCCACCGCGCCGCGGGCATGAGTCCCTGCTGGGGATCGACGTCCGCCAGCACTTCCGGCTGCGGGAACACCCGCCACGACTCGTCGCCGAGAACGACCTCCTCGCCGTGTCTGGCGACGATCCGGCCCAGCGCGGTACGCGCTCCTGCCACGGAGATCTGCTGCCCCACGACGGCGCGCACGATCATCTCGAACGGATCCACCGCGCCGGGGACGCGGAGCCCTGGAGCCGTCGCCACCAGCGATGAGAGACGGGCGTCCGCGCTCAGCGCGGCTTCGACCGCGACCGGGTCGGCATCGGCGTCGAACAGCCTCCTCGACCGTGCGATCGCCGCAGGCAGGTCGCCGGCGTCCTGCAGGACGAACCTCGCGGTCAGCAGCGTGCCGCGCTTGCCCTCGGTCGCCGTGTACATCGCGAGTGCGGGGCCGGACGGAAGCCGCAGCGTGCGCGTGAGTACTCCTGGCTCGACTCGCTCGACGCCGTCGATCGCCCGCTCGGACAGGAACTGCAGCAGCCGGCGCGCGTCGTACGGCTCCCGCACGCGCAGCCGGATCTCCAGGGGCGTGCCGCGGGACGCCGAATGCGTCACCGCGCCTGACCTCAGATGCGACGGCGTCACGTCCCAGGCAGCCCTCGCGGCGTCGTTGAACTGGCGGACGGAGCCGAAGCCCGCGGTGTGCGCGACGTCGACCATGGGCAGGTCGGTCCCCTCGAGCAGCGCCCGCGCATGGTCGAGCCGGTGGGCGATGGCGAGCGCCTGCGGTCCTGCGCCGAGCTGCTCGACCAGGACGCGGGTGAGGTGACGCCGCGAGTAGCCCAACCGGCCGGCGAGCGCCTCGACGCCCTCGCGCTCGACCCAGCCGTCGTCGATGAGCCGCATGGCTCGGCTCGCCACATCCGCGCCGATGTTCCACTGCGGCGAGCCCGGAGTGGCGTGCGGCAGGCAGCGCTTGCACGACCGGTATCCGGCCTGCTGCGCCGCCGCTGCGGTCGCGTAGAAGGTGACGTTGCGGCGCGCAGGGGTGCGCGCGGGGCAGGACGGACGGCAGTAGATGCCGGTGCTGCGCACCGCGGTGAAGAACTGCCCGTCGTAGCGGGAGTCCCTGCTCGCGATGGCCGCGTACTGCGCCTCGAAGTCCGTCATGATGCCGCCAGTCTGCCCCACGCCGCGCCGCCTGCGCTGGCGGTGATGGGACACGGCGGTGCAGCGGTGATGGGACGTCGCTTCCGCCTATCTGAAGTCCCTGCTGGAGCTCGGCACGGCGAGCGACAGCGGCGACAGATGCTCGGCGACGAGGTTGGTCGCCCCGTCAGCGCGCTCGATCCGCCCGCGCACCACCAGCGCCGGCGACCGTCGGGCCACGGGCCTGAACCGCTTCCACAGCCCCGGCGAGCAGATGACGTTGAGGAACCCGGTCTCGTCCTCGAGCGACAGGAACGTGACGCCCTTGGCGGTGCCAGGTCGCTGGCGGTGGGTGACGATGCCGGCGACGGCCACCCGCCGCTCGGCCTCGTGCGCCAGCACGTCGGCCACCGTCAGCACCCCCGAGCCCGTGAGCCCGTCGCGCACGAACGCCGTGGGATACGAGCCCACCGAGACCCCCGCGCCAGCGACATCGGCCACGGCCTCCTCGACGGCGCTCATGCCGGGCAGCATGGGGGCCTCGACCCCGGTCGAGACCCCCTCGAGCACGTCCGGCCCCTCACGCGACAGCGCGGCTGCGGCCCACAGGCCCTCCCTGCGGCTCACCCCGAGCGACTCGAGCGCCCCCGCCGTGGCGAGGGCCTCCCACTGCGCCTGGGTGAGCGCCGTCGACGACGCGAGCCCGGCATCGGCCGCCGCTCCAGTGCCCGGCACCCGCACGCGCCTGGCCATGTCCGTCAGCGAGTCGAACTGACGCTCCGCGCGGGCGGCGACGATGGCCTCGGCGGCCCGCGGCCCCAGCCCCTTCACTGCGCCGAGGCCCATCCGCACCGCGAGCGTGCGGTCCACCCTGCTGAGGGCTCCCAGGTCCGCGCGCGCCTCGTGCGGGGTCTCGAACGGCTCGTCCAGTCGCTCCACCCGCGCCAGCACCTCGGAGCGCGCCACGCATGGGCGCAGGACCGCCTGGCCGTGGCGCCTGGCATCGGCCGCGAGCGACTGCGGCGAGTAGAAGCCCATGGGCTGCGCCGCCAGCAGGCCTGCGTAGAACGCCGCGGGCTGGTGCACCTTGAGCCAGGCCGAGGCGTAGACCAGGTAGGCGAACGAGAACGAGTGCGACTCGGGGAAGCCGAAGTCAGCGAACGCCTTGAGCTTGTCGAAGATCTCCGCGGCGACGTCAGCCGTGATCCCGCGCTCGTGGGCTCCCACCATGAACCGCGCCCGCAGCGCCTCCATGCGCTCCGAGGAGCGCTTGGAGCCCATCGCCCTGCGCAGCTGATCGGCGAGTGAGCCGTCGAATCCCGCGGCGTCCATCGCCATCTGCATGAGCTGCTCCTGGAACAGCGGCACTCCCAGGGTCTTGCCAAGCGAGCGCTCCAGCAGAGGGTGGAGGTACGTGACGGGCTCACGTCCCCGTGCGCGGTTGATGTACGGGTGCACCGAGCCGCCCTGGATGGGGCCGGGACGGATCAGCGCCACCTCGACGACGATGTCGTAGAAGCGTCGTGGCCTCAGGCGGGGCAGCGTGGCCATCTGCGCGCGCGACTCGACCTGGAACACCCCCACCGTGTCGGCCGCGCACAGCAGGTCGTAGACGGCGGGGTCCTCCTGCGGGAGCGAGTGCAGCCCGAGGTCGACGCCCTGGGTGTCGCGCGCGAAGCGGAACGCGTACTTGAGCGCCGAGAGCATGCCGAGCCCCAGCAGGTCGAACTTCACGAGCCCGGCATCGGCGCAGTCCTCCTTGTCCCACTGCAGCACCGTGCGGCCCGGCATGCGCGCCCACTCCACCGGGCAGACGTCGATGACCGGGCGGTCGCACAGCACCATGCCCCCGGGGTGGATGCCCAGGTGCCTCGGCAGCCGCATCAGCCGGTCGCCCAGGCTGAGCACGTCCTCGGGGATGTGGTCGAGATCCTGGGCTGGAGGGGCGTCTGGCCACATCGCGTCGCGCTGCCGCGCGGCCCACTCCGCCTGCTTCTCCTCGGGGATGCGCAGCGCCGACCAGCGGTCGATGCCGCTGGCGAAGGCATCCTGCTGGCCGGGGTCGTAGCCCAGTGCCCTGGCCGCGTCGCGCACGGCGGAGCGCGGCCGGTACTGGATCACGTTCGCCACCATCGCGGCGTTGATGCGGCCGAACCGCCCGAACACGTACTGGATGACCTCCTCGCGGCGGTCGGACTCGATGTCCACGTCGATGTCGGGCGGCCCGTCGCGCTCGGGGGCGAGGAAGCGCTCGAACAGCAGACCGTGCGTGACGGCGTCCACGGCGGTGACTCCGAGGGCATAGCAGACGGCCGAGTTGGCGGCCGAGCCCCGTCCCTGGCACAGGATGTCGGAGCGGCGGCAGAAGTCGACGATGTCGTGGACGATGAGGAAGTAGCCGGGGAAGTCGAGGTCCTCGATGATCCGCAGCTCGTGCTCGATCTGGTCCCAGGCGCCCGGGACCCGCTCCGCGTCGCGCGAGCCGTAGCGCTCCGTCGCGCCCCGGTAGGTCAGCTCCCGCAGCCAGCTCGCCTCGGTGTGCCCGTCCGGCACCGGGTACGGCGGCAGGTTCGGGGCGACGAGGTTGAGGTCGAAGGCGCACTCGGCCGCGAGCCGGGCCGCGGCCGGCACCGCCTGCGGGTGGCCGCGGTGGCGCAGCAGCATCTCCTCGGCGGAGCGCAGGTGGCCGCCGGAGCCGCCGGCGAGCCAGCCGTCCATCGCGTCCAGCGAGGAGCGCGAGCGGATCGCGCCCAGCGCCCCCGCCAGGTCCGCGTCGTCCGGCCTCGCGTAGTGAGCGTTCGTCGTGGCCACCACGGTCAGTCCGGCGTCGAAGGCGAGGTCGACAAGGGCGTCGTTCAGCTCCCCGTCCAGCGGCGCGCCAGAGTCGGTCACCTCGACAGCGACGTTCTCGCGGCCGAACAGCGACACGAGCCTGTCCATCTCCCTCCTGGCCGCGGCGTAGCCGGCCCTCGTCGGGGCGCCGGCCAGCGCGTTGGCGTGGCTCACCCCGATCCCCGACAGCGCGCGCCGCACCGCCCCCTTGCGGCAGCCGGTGAGCACCACGAACTCTCCCCCGCCGGCCTCGGCGATCTCCTCGAGCCGATACCTGGCGGTGCCCTTCTCGCCGGTCGCGAGATGGGCCATGCCGATCGCGTGGGACAGGCGCGCGTAGCCGGTGGCGCCGCGGGCGAGCACGAGCAGATGCTCCGCGCGAGGGTCGGGCGCGGCGGTGGGGGCGTCGAGCACGGGCCGGCCGCGCTCGTCGGTCGCGTCGAGGTGCAGCTCCGCCCCGAACACGGTCGGCAGGCCGATCGCCCTGGCGGCGTTCGCGAAGCGCACGGCGCCGTACAGCCCGTCGTGGTCGGTGACCGCGAGGGCGCTCAGTCCGAGCCTGCCGGCCTCGGCCGCCATCTCCTCGGGCTGACTGGCGCCGTCGAGGAAGCTGAAGGCCGTGTGCGCGTGCAGCTCGGCGTACTCAGTCATGGGCGTGCCTAGTCATAGACGCCCTCGAGGCTCCAGCGGCCGTCCGAGAAGCCGGCGAGCACGGCCGCAGGGGCCGATGCCGGCCGCCCCGACTGCTCCCCCTCCGCGGCCAGCGCGATCTGCAGGTAGGCGCCGCGACGCCCCGCCGGCGTCCACCAGCGCTCGACCACGGGCCACGGCCCCGCCCACGAGTCGACGGGCCGCAGCGGACCCCAGGTGCGCTCCCCCGACCCGCGGTGCGAGGGATGGCGGCGGGACACGTGCTGCGAGTCGTGGCCGGGGTCCAGCCGCAGTCGCACCCACGTGGGAGGTGCGCTGACGCGCAGCCTGCGGTCCACGACCACCTCGCTGCCTCCGGCGTCGAGCACCTGCATGGGCTCCTCGAGCGCCGGCACCGTGGCGGGTGGCGGGTCGGGGATCCTGCCGGGCCAGGGGTGCTCGGTGCGCCGCGCGGCCTCGGGCTCCTGCCCCCACGCCGTGAGCAGCACGCGGTCGCGCGGCAGCCTGCCGCCCTGCTCGCGCGGCTGGATCACCGCCTCGGCCCCCAGCAGCGCCTGCACCTTCTCGAGCCCGCGGTGGGCCCTCGCATCGGCCCCCGACGACCCTCCCCAGAGGTAGGCCTGCTCGTCCCCCAGCTCGACGACGTCCTCCGCGGTGAGCGTGAGCCGCGTCACCGGAGAGCGCTCGGGACCGGCCGACGTGCCGGACAGCCAGCCGTCCATCTGCCACCGCACCCGGTCCGTCATGTGGCGCGCAAAGGCACCTGCCCTGCTGCCGACGTCGGTGCGCCACACCCGCTCGACCGTGTCGCCGCGCTCGGTGTGGGCGGTGATCCTCACCCGCCCGCAGCGCGAGGACGCCTCCAGCAGCGCCGCGTCGAGCTCCTGCGCGAGGTGGGAGGCGACAAACGTGAGCTGCTCGAGTCCCTGGCTGGGCGTCTCGAAGGCGTAGGACACCGCGATGTCCTCGAGGGAGCGGCGCAGCACCGGGGGCTTGACGTCCTGGCCGTCCGCGAGCCGATGCGCCCACGTCCCCACCGCCCCGAACCTCGCCAGCACGTCGCGGTACGGCAGCGCCGTGAGGTCGCCCAGCCGGTACAGGCCCAGCCTGGCCAGCACCTCGACCATCTCCGTCACCTGGGCGACCTGTCCGGCGTCCATCGCCGCGTAGGCCAGCGCGTCGACGGGGTGGTCCCTGAGGAAGGCGCGCGACTGCCCCGGCGGCACGATGAGGTCCTCGCGCGCCGCCATCACAGCGGCCAGCAGCCCGTCGGCGATCCCCACCGACGCCTCGTGGTCGGTGTGCTCGGCCACGGCGGAGGCCAGCTCCTCCGCCAGGGACTCCTCGCCCCCGTGGAAGCGCGCGGCGCCCTCGGCGGGCAGCACCGCCATCCCTGGCCGGGAGATCTCGACACCGGAGACGACCTGCTCGAGGGCGGCGGCCACCGACTCGAAGGCCCGCTCGTCGCGGTCGCGGTCGGCAGGCAGCAGCACCAGGTCGGGGCACGCCCTCCTGGCGCGGCGCTTGGCCTGGCCGCGCGAGACCCCCGCGGCGCGCGCGGCTGCGGAGGCCACCGCGACCGCATGGCCGTGCATGATCGCGACGGGGGCGTCGATGGCGATCCCCTGGGCCGCCATCGCCGCCGCGACGGGCCAGTCGGGAACCCACACCACCGCCCGTCGCACGATCTCGACGGGTGCGCTCATGCGGCCGTCCTGGGATCGATCCTGGCGGCGTCCTGCCTGCGATAGGCGTGGCCCGAGCGCGGCAGGGCGTCGTCGACCTCGAGGGCGAGCTGCACCAGGCGCGGCCGCTCGCGCGTCACGACCCTCACGTCGAGCACGTGGGAGCGCAGCCTCCCCTGGCCTGCGCCGAGACCGCCCCACCTGCTGCCCACCACCGTGAGCGTCGCGACGGCTCCCGACCACTGCTCGGCGCTCACGATCGCGGCGCCTCGCTCCCTGGCGCGGGCGGCGAGGCGCCTCCTGGCCGCATCGGTCAGGGCGAGCGACGGCCCCAGCAGGACCACGTCGAGCGCGTCGACGCACGCCCCTGCGACCTCGGCCGCCTGGACGCCGGGCTGCGGCACGAGCGCGAGCCTGCTCAGATCGATGCCGCGCCAGCGCGCGGCGGCCGCCCCGAAGGCCGGCATGCCGAGCACGCCGATCCAGGCGCCGTCAGCCGAGGCCGACGCAGCGACCGCGGTCATCAGCGAGGTGGACCCCTCGACGACCGTGACCCTGCCCCTGACCAGACCGTCGGGCAGCGCGGGGGCCACCCGCTCGGGCACGGGCCAGGACGGGAGCGCCTCGCGCGTGCCCATCCGGTGCTGGACCGTCGCCAGCGCCCCACGGGCCGCGGCCAGCCTCTGCTGCGTGGTGCTCACCGCCCACCTCCCCGGTGCTCGACCCCGTCAGGGATCGTTCGAACATATGTTCGATTGTCGCACCGGGGGCCGACAACGGGCAAGCGGGAGGCTTACTCCTCGCGACGGAACACGTCGTGGGCCGCGCCCTGGTCGCGCGGCATCACGAGCATCGAGTCGATGTTCACGTGCGCGGGCAGCGACGCGGTCCACCTGATCGTCTCGGCGATGTCCTCGGCCGTCAGCGGCGTCATGCGCTCGTAGACCTTGTCGGCCTTGTCCTTGTCGCCGCGGAAGCGCACGATCGAGAACTCCGTCTCCACGAGGCCTGGATCGATCTCCGTGACGCGGATCGGCTCCCCCAGCAGCTCGAGGCGCAGCACCCTCGTGAGCGCTGCGATCGAGTGCTTGGCCGCGTTGTACCCCGCGCCGCCGCGGTAGGGCTCGCGCGCGGCGATCGAGCCGATGTTGACCACGAGCCCGTCCCCCGAGCTGCGCAGCGCGGGCAGCAGCGCCTTGGTGAGCCGCACGGTGCCGAGCACGTTGACGTCGTACATCCACTGCCACTCGTCGAGGTCGGCGTCCGCGAGCGAGGTCGTGCCCACCGCGCCGCCCGCGTTGTTCACGAGCAGGTCGCACGACTCGACCGAGGCGCAGAACGCGTCGACGGATGCCTGGTCGGTGACGTCCAGCGCGAGCGCGGTGCCTCCGATCTCCTCGGCGAGCGCCTGCAGACGCTCAAGGCGCCGCGCCCCGACCACGACGTGCCAGCCATCGGCCGCCAGCGCCCTCGCCGTCGCCGCGCCGATGCCGCTGCTCGCCCCCGTCACGACCGCCACACGCTTGCTCACTGCCCACTCCTTCTTCTCCCGGCGCGGGCACCGTTCCCGCGCTCACCATCGCCGACACTAGACCCGCTTCGTTGCGTGATTGTGTCCCGAATCGGCACCCGAGTCACCCGACAGTGGATACGCTTCCACTATGAGCAATGACGCCCATCCCGCACGGCGGACCATCATCGCAATCGTCGCAGTCCTCTCCCTCCTCGCGATCGGCGCCGCCACTGGAATCGCTATCAGCGCCTACCGCGACAGTCAGCCGCACGCGGTGGCGCCGACACGGCAGCCCGGGGCCGACGAGGTCTTCTACTTCGTGATGGCCGACAGGTTCGCCAACGGCGACACCGCCAACGACCTCGGCGGATACGCGGACGACCCGTCGGTCTCCGGCTTCGATCCCACGAATGCCGGCTACTACCAGGGAGGCGACCTCGCCGGGATCACCGCGAACCTCGACTACATCGCCGGACTCGGCACCACCGCGATCTGGCTCACGCCGAGCTTCACCAACATCCCCGTCCAGGAGGCGGACGGCTCCGCGGGCTATCACGGCTACTGGATCACCGACTTCACCTCGATCGACCCGCACCTCGGCGGCAACGAGGCGCTCGAGGCGCTGGTCGACGCCGCCCACGAGCGGGGCATGGCCGTCTACTTCGACATCCTCGTCAACCACACGGCGGACATCATCGGCTACCAGGACGCCGACCGCGTCCCCTACGTCACGACCGACGAGTCGCCGTACATGGACGCGCAGGGCGAGCCCATCGACATCGTCGGAGTCGCGGGCACCGATGCCTTCCCCACGCTCGACGCCGACGGCTCCTTCCCGTACACGCCGGTGCTCCAGGCAGGCGAGGAGGACGCCAAGAGCCCCGACTGGCTGAACGACGTCACGGTCTACCACAACCGCGGGAACACGACATTCACCGGCGAGGACTCGCTGTTCGGCGACTTCTTCGGCCTGGACGACCTCATGACCGAGGATCCCCGCGTCGTCGAGGGGATGGTCGACATCTACACCGGATGGATCCGCGACTTCGACATCGACGGCTTCAGGATCGACACCATGCGTCACGTCGACGACGAGTTCTGGCAGCAGTGGTCCCCCGCCGTGCTCGAGTTCGCGGCTGCCCAGGGCAAGGACGACTTCTTCATGTTCGGCGAGGTCTACGACGGCGAGCCCTCGTTCACGTCTCACTACACGACGACGAACGGCATTCAGGCAGTGCTCGACTTCCCCTTCCAGGGCGCCGCCCGCGACTTCGCCTCGGACTCGGGCTCGGCCGCCGACCTCGCCGAGTTCTTCGCGTCCGACGACTGGTACACCGACGCGGACTCCTCGGCGTACGACCTCCCCACGTTCCTCGGCAATCACGACATGGGCCGCTTCGGCTGGATGCTCCAGGAGGACAACCCGACCGCAGACGACGCGGAGCTGCTGGCGCGAGATCAGCTCGCGCACGCACTGATGTTCCTGAGCAGGGGCGCTCCGGTCGTGTACTACGGCGACGAGCAGGGATTCACGGGAGCCGGCGGCGACCAGGACGCCAGGCAGACGATGTTCGCGACGGACATCGCAAAGTACGCGGACGACGACCTCATCGGCACCGGAGCGACCGCAGCCGAGGACAACTTCGACACCTCCCACGCGCTGTACGGGTCCATCGCAGAGTTGAGCGCCCTCATCGCCGATCACCCGGCGCTGCGCGACGGTGCCCAGGTCACCCGGCACGCCGAGGACGGCGAGGGAGTCTTCGCGTTCTCCCGCATGGACCGCGACGATCGCGTCGAGTACGTGGTGGCTCTCAACAACGCGGACGAGCCGCGCACGGTGGACGTCTCGCTCTACGCCGCCGATGCCGGGTACAGCCTGCTCTACGGCGACGCCGACTCGGCGCTCACCACCGACGCCGACGGCGCCGTCTCCCTCACCGTCCCCGCCTTCGGCGCGGTCGTGTACGCCTCCGACGCACCGACCGCGCCGCTCGGCTCGGCGCCTGGGGTGGCCCTGGCATCGGCCCAGGGAGCTGCGCAGGATCCCGGCCGCATCGAGGTGGTCGCGGACCTCGACACGACCGCCTACGCCGAGGTGTCCTTCTGGGCCGATGCCGGGGACGGCTGGGACTACCTCGGCACGGACGACGCTCCGCCGTACCGCGTGTTCGACGACGTCTCCGATCTCGCGCCGGGAACGCAGGTCGAGTACGTCGCTGTGGCGTCGGACGGCGCGGGGAGCGACGCGGCGTCAGATCCTCTCGTGGGCACGGTCCCCGATCCTGTCGTCACCGTGGTCTCGCCGGAGCCAGGGCAGACGCTCGGCGACGCCCCGGCGATCACGGTCACGGTATCGCCCGCCCGCCCGGGAACCACTGTCACGATCGAGCGCAGGCTCCCAGGCGGGGACTGGGAGGCGATCGGCACCGATGCCACCGCACCCGTCTACACCGTCGTCGACGACCTCACCGGCATGGCCGCCGGCGGCGACGTGCTGTACCGCGCCGTCGTCACGCAATCGGGCACCGCCGTCGAGTCGATCGCGGTCGCCGGGCGCGCAGGCGCGGTGACCGGCGGCATTCCCTCGCTGCCCGGCACCTTCAACGAGGAGATGGGCTGCGCCGAGGACTGGATGCCGGCGTGCGAGGCCGCGCTGCTGACGCTCGACGACGACGCGGGCCTGTGGACGATCACCGTGGACCTCGAGGCCGGCCTCCATCAGTACAAGATCGCAGTCAACGGCACGTGGGACGAGAACTACGGCGACGCGGGGACACCCGACGGCGCGAACATGGTGCTCACCTTGGACGCGCCCGCCTCAGTGACGTTCACCTACGACCCCGTCACCCATCTCGTAGCGACGGATGCCTCCGGCGGCTCGGGCGAGGCACGCCCCGCATCGGTCACCGTCGCCGGCGACCTCCAGACGCAGCTCGGCTGCACCGAGGACTGGGATGCCGCGTGCACCGCGACGGCGATGACCGATGCAGGCGACGGCACCTGGGTGCTGACCGCGTCGGTGCCGCAGGGCTCGTACCAGTTCAAGGTCGCGATCAACGGCACATGGGACGAGAACTACGGGGCCTCGGGTGCGCTCGACGGCGCGAACATCGCGCTGTCGTCGGACGGGAACGCCGTCACGTTCGTCTACGACGAGTCCACCCACGAGGTGACCGTGGACTAGCCGCGACGATCCTCGGGGCGCAGCGCCCACATCGCCACGGCCGATGCCGCCGCCACGTTGAGGGAGTCCACTCCCCCGGCCATGGGGATGGTCACGACCACGTCGGAGGCGGCCAGCGCCCGCCTCGTCAGGCCGTCGCCCTCGGCGCCCATCACCACGGCGACGCGGTCGGCCTCGCCCAGCGAGGCCGCGAACGCGTCCAGGTCGACTGCATCGTCCGCCAGCGCCATCGCCGCGACCGTGAAGCCCATGGCCCGCAGGTCGTCGAGCGCGCCTGGCCAGCTTTCTGCGCGCGTCCACGGCACCTGGAAGACGGTGCCCATCGAGACCTTGACGCTGCGCCGGTAGAGCGGGTCGGCGCACGTGGGCGCCACGATGATCGCATCGGCTCCGATCCCTGCGGCGGAGCGGAAGATCGCGCCGACGTTGGTGTGGTCGACGACTCCCTCGAGGACCATCACCCTCCGCGCGTCCCTGGCGATCTCGTCGATCGACGGCAGGTCGGGCCGCTCCACGGACGCCAGCGCGCCGCGGTGGACCTGGAAGCCCGCGATGCCCTCCATCACCTCGTCGTCGGCGAGGTACACGGGCACGTCTGGGGTGACGAGTGCCTCGACGCTGGCCAGCCAGCGCGGCGACACGAGCACCGATCGTGGCCGATGCCCGGCCGCGAGGGCACGGGAGATCACCTTCTCGCCCTCGGCCATGTAGAGACCGCGCTCGGGCTCGAGCGAGCGTCGCAGCGCGACGTCGGTGAGGCCCGCGTAGTCGGCCAGTCTGGGGTCGTCTGGCG
Organism: Actinomycetes bacterium; assembly: GCA_030428165.1. Lineage (GTDB taxonomy): Bacteria > Actinomycetota > Actinomycetes > Actinomycetales > Demequinaceae > Demequina. The sequence continues at coordinate 1,690 of JAUIBG010000047.1, read as the reverse complement.
CGTCGACAGGGATCACCGGCATGTGCTCATTGTCCCAGGTCAATACCGATGTTTCAGGCGTAATCTGGAGACGTCGGCACCGTTGCCGGCACTTGGGGGGCAGTAGCCATGTCCACGATTGACGCACGCATCGACGAATGGCTCGAGGCGCAGCTCATCTCGGCTGAGACCGCCGCACGGCTGCACGACTACGAGGCCGGTCATCCCGCCTCGACCGCCGGGGAATCCCCGCCCGGCGCCGCGGCCCCCACCGCGGCATCGGCTCCGGCGCCTGCGCGCCGTCCGATGGCGCTCGTCGGCGAGATCCTCGGCTACCTGGGCGCGATCCTCGCCATCACCGCGATCGGCTTCATTCTGTTCGAGGTGTGGTCCGACCTGGGCACCGGCGGCCAGATCGCCATCGTCACGGCGCTCGCCGTCGTGGTGGGTGCCTCGGCCTTCTTCGCGGCCCGCGCTCCGCAGGACCCCGCGCAGCGGCTCGCCTCGGTGCTGCTGCTCGCCGAGGTGCTGCTGCTCGGCTGGCTCACCTGGGTGGTCACCGTCCACGGCGTCGACCTCGACGAGCAGGACGCGATGATCTGGGTGTTCGCCGTCGCCGCGGTCGTCGGCGCCGTGATCTACCTGCTGAGGCGCAGGGCTCTCGCGCAGCTGGCGATCCTCGCCGCGCTGATCGGCATCGTGACGACCGTCGTCGACCGCAACTGGGAGTCGCTGCCCGAGAGCGCCCCCGGCATCGCGATCGCCTCGGTGGGCGCGGTGTGGCTCGCGCTCGCACTGGCCCGGCTCCTCGAGCCTCGCGCCGTGGGACTCGTCGCCGGCGGGCTCGTCACGGTATTCGGGCTCGAGATCACGTCGTTCGCCTACTACGAGGACCCGCTGTGGGCCTACCTCGCCGTCGTGGGGGCCGCCGCCGTGCTGCTGGTGCTGGCGATCATGCGGGAACGGCTCACGCTGCTGATGATCCCGGGCGGCATCGGCCTGCTGGTGGGCGTGCCGCAGCTCGCCTACGAGGTGGTGGGCGACTCGCTCGCGGTGTGGATCGCCGTGCTGCTGACCGGCGTCGGCCTCGTCGCGGTCGCCGTATGGATGGTGCGCGAGCGGACGCCTCGCCAGGCGGTCGGGGCGCCGGAGCGGGAGCCCGCAGACGACTGACGCGACCGGCTCCTGACGCGACGAAGGCCCCGCACCCGAGAGTGGGGTGCGGGGCCTTGCCAGCGTCTGACGGGCCTACTGGCCCTTCTCGGCGTCCGGGTCGAACGGGCGTCCCGACTTGGTACCGGCATCGGTCGCGTCCGACGTGGCGTCCTCGACCTCCTGCTTGGCCTGGCGCAGCGCCTCGGCGGGATCGGTGAGCGCCGAGGTGAGCTTCGACGCACGGCTCTCCGCCCTGGAGGTGTCACGCTTGAGCGGCTCGGCGTCGTCGGTCAGGCCGAAGCCCGCGCCGATTGCCTTGAGCGCCCCGGTGAACTCGGTGGGCACGAACCACATCTGGTTGTTGTCACCCTTGGCGATCTCCGGGAGCATCTGCAGGTACTGGTAGGCCAGCAGCTTCGAGTCGGCGTCGCCCTCGTGGATGGCGTCGAACACCTGGAGGATCGCGCGAGCCTCACCCTCGGCCTTGAGGATCGCGGACTGCGCCGCACCCTCGGCCTTGAGGATGGCCGACTGCTTCTCGCCCTCGGCCGTGAGG
>JAUIBG010000208.1 GCA_030428165.1 Actinomycetes bacterium | reverse complement strand
CTCGACGAGGACGGGGACGTAGTGCCGCAGCCAGGCACCGTCGAATGCGATGAACTCCTCGATGACGATGTCGCGAACGACGTCCTCGTCGACCGAGCGGAACCGCGAGGACAGCCGTGCCACCACGTGCAGCAGTGCCTCGTACTCGGTCGACGGGTGCGTCGCGCTCACGCTCTCAGGATGCGCCTTCGTCGACCGACGCGCAAGGCGCCGGACCGCTGAGCGCAGCGCCTCGCGTCCAGGTCGGAGATCGCGCCCTCGGTCGGAGAGATCGCGGCGGATCGTCCGACCGAGCGGCGATTCTCCGACCGGGCTGCGGCAGCGATCGCCGCTCAGCCGACGGCGCCGACCACGACCTCGTTGCCGCCGGCGGACTTGGCGCGGTACATCGCCTGGTCTGCCGCGCGCACGAGGCGATCGAGCGCGAGGGCTCCGTCCCGCGACGCGACGACGACCCCCACGCTGGCGCCGAGCACGGCGTCGGGCGCGAGGTCGGCGTAGCCGCCCCGGAGCCGATCGCAGATCCGCTGAGCCATGTCGTGCGCATCCTCGCGGGTCGGCACGTCCGCGACGACCACGAACTCGTCGCCGCCGTACCGCGAGACCAGGTCGTCCTCGCGCACGATCGCGCGCAGGCGCTGGCCGACCTCGCGCAGCACCGCATCGCCGCAGTGATGACCGTAGCGGTCATTGACGGCCTTGAATCCGTCGACGTCGACGAAGATGACGGCGATCGTGCCCGCCGTCGTCACGGGTGCCGCCCGCTCGAGTGCCCGCCGGTTGGGCAGCCCCGTGACTTCATCGTGCATCGCCGCGTGCGCGAGTCGCGTCTGAAGCCTCATCGTCGCCAACGCCTGCGCCGCCTGCCCGGCGAGGGCTTCGGCGAGCGGAGCAGCCTCTTGGTCGAACGTCCGATCATGGGAGAAGAAGGCGATGAAGGCACCCAGCACCGTCTCTTCGCGCCGGATGGGTGCAGCGAGGATGGCACGGACACCGACGCTGGCGATCGAGACGCCGAGGCCGGGCAGCAGCGCGTCCGCATCGTCGGGTGTGCTCGCCGTGACGACCCGCTGGGTGGTGTCGACGAGACCGATGAGCGCGTCTGCAGCGACGTCGTCGAGGGGGCATCCGCCCGCCATCTGCACCGCGGTACCGTCGCCGTCGGCGAGGACGACGACCGCGTCATCGGCGCGATAGGCGTTCGCGGTGGTCTGCGCGAGGATGGCGGCGAGCTCCTGCTCTCCGGCGGCGGTCGACAGCGAGATCGACGCGTCGATGATCAGGGCGAGCCGAGAAGCGGTGCGGTCCGCGAGCGCGTAGGAGGCGCGAAGCGCTCGCAGCGCCTGGTACCGCTCGCTCGCCTCGGTGATCACGAGCAGATCTTCCGCTCCGTCCCGGTGGCGGCTCACCATGACGGCTCGCTCCGGCGATGACACGTGCTGCATGATGAGCGGCCCGGGTCGATGGTCGCCGGTGAACAGATCGTCTTCGACGTGACGCAGGATGCTGCTCAGCGGGCGACCTCGCAGCTCGTCGACAGACTGCGCCGACCACTCGACGAACCACGGATTGACGTCGACCACCGTGTCCGAGCCGGTGGTGCGGACCAGTCCGAACAGTCGGGAACCCGATTCGGTCCCGTTCATAGCTCCTCCGCACCGCGCGTCGAGGGACGCTACCGGTCTCAAGATAGCGGCTTGTCGGGATTCGTCACAGCGGGCGCCCACCCGTGACCGGGATGATCGCGCCGGACACGTACGAAGCGGCCTCGCTGGCGAGGTACACGTAGGCGCCGGCGAGTTCGGCAGGCTGACCCGCCCGCCCCAGCGGGGTGTCCTCGCCGAAGTTCTGGAGCTTGTCGTCGTCGAATCCCGTCGCCGGGATCAGCGGGGTCCAGATGGGCCCCGGGGCGACGCCGTTCACGCGGATGCCGCGCGGGCCGAGTTCGGCGGCGAGCGCTTTGACGAACGCAACCTGCGCGGCCTTCGTCATCGCGTAGTCGATCAGTCCGGGCGACGGGTCGAATGCCTGGATGGAGGTCGTCACGATGATCGATGCCCCGGGGCGCAGGTGCGGGATCGCGGCGCGCGCCGTCCACATCAGTCCGTAGAGGTTGGTACGGAACACGCGATCCATTTCGTCGGTGGCGAGGTTCTCGAGGCCGTCGCGATCCCGCTGGTAGGCGGCGTTGAGCACCAGCACATCGATCCGCCCGAGGCTCATGAGCGTCTCTGCGACGATCGACGTCGCGAACTCCTCGTCGCGAACGTCGCCCGCGAACGCCACGGCCCGCCGCCCGGCGTCCTCGATCAGCTCGCAGGTGCCCATGGCATCGGGTCGCTCCTCGGGCAGGTGGGCGATGGCGACATCCGCGCCTTCGCGCGCGAAGGCGAGGGCCACCGCCCGTCCGATGCCCGAGTCGCCTCCCGTAATCAACGCGGAGCGACCGAACAGCCGGTCTCCGCTCGGGTACGTCTGCTCGCCGTGGTCGGGCGTGGGTCGGGTCTGCTCGGTCATGCCGGGCTGGTCCTGCTGTTGGGCAGGGAAATCCGCCGTCGTGTGCTTGGTCCGCGGATCCTGATGCTCGTCGGGGGTCACGTGCATTCCTCTCGTCTCGTCGCAGGTGGCGACTCCCGGAACGCTACGACCCTGGTGGTGGAAGGCGAGAGGGGGTTGACGCACGCCGGCGTCTCGCCTACCGCCACTACAACGTCTCGGCTCGAGAATCAACCGCGTTCATGCCCGCCGTCGGCGGGGTTACGTTCCCTGAGCACGCCGGACACGATCCGGCACCGAAGAGGACAAGGAGATCACCATGGGACTCGACGACAAGATGCAGAACACCGGTGAGAAGCTGGGCGGACAGGCGAAGGAGGCCGCCGGCAAGGCGACCGACGACGAGCGCCTCGAAGCCGAAGGCAAGACCGACCAGGCCAAGGCAGACCTCAAGCAGGCCGGCGAAAAAGTCAAGGACGCCTTCAAGTAGTCCGACACGGAAGGACGGGCGGGCCCTCGCACGAGGTGCCC
>JAUIBG010000207.1 GCA_030428165.1 Actinomycetes bacterium | reverse complement strand
CCTTCACGGCCCGTGTCGTCGCCTCGACGCTCTCGGACTACTACAGCGCGGTGGTCGGCGGCATCGGCGCCCTCAAGGGCCCGCTTCACGGTGGCGCGAACGAGGCCGTGATGCACGCGTTCCAGGAGATCGGCAGCGCGGACAACGTCGCGACGTGGCTCGATGACGCGCTGGCGCACAAGCGCAAGGTGATGGGCTTCGGCCACCGGGTCTACAAGCGCGGGGACTCCCGCGTGCCGTCGATGAAGGCGGCGCTCGACACGCTCGTCGACCACTACGCGCGGCCCGATCTCGCGCAGATGTACGACGCGCTCGAGCAGGAGTTCGTCACGAGGAGGGGCATCTACCCGAACCTCGACTACCCGGCGGGCCCCGCGTACCACCTCATGGGATTCGAGATCGGGGTCTTCACCCCGCTGTTCGTGGCCTCGCGCATCGTCGGCTGGACCGCGCACATCCAGGAGCAGTACGCCGACAACGCGCTGATCCGCCCGCTGAGCGTCTACAACGGGCCGGCGGAGCGCCATGTGCCCGGATACGTGGCCGATGCGGCACACGCGGCCGCGGCGAGCCGCCCGATGGAGGCGGCGGGTTAGCTACTCGACCTCAACGACGGTGCCGCCGGTGATCGCCACCAGCTCGTCGTAGGTGAGGCGGAACACGCTCGCGGCGATGCCCGCCGCGGCCCAGATCTCGGGGTATCCCGCGAGCACCGGGTCGACGAACGTCGGCAGGGGAGCGGGGTGGCCCACCGGGGCGACGCCGCCGATGACCTGGCCGGTCGCGCTCTTGACCACCTCGGGCTTCGCGCGGCCGATGTTCGTCGCACCGATGCGCGGTGCGAGCGCCGACGTGTCGACGCGGTGGGAGCCGGACGTCATGACGAGCACGGGCTCACCCTCGTCGGCGAAGGCGCCGCCCGTCGCGGAGAACACGAGGGAGTTCGCGATGGCGCCCACCTCGCAGCCCAGATAGTCGGCCGCCGCCTGCGCGGTGTGGGTCGGCTCGGTGATCTCGAGGACGCGGTCCGTCATGCCCTGCGCGGCGAGGACGTCGGCCACAGCCTGAACCTTGGGGTGCATAGCCGGAGGGTATATGTGCCGAGTTTCGGGCGCATGACGTGCGGCAATACCCTGCGGGACCAGGGACGATCCACTAGGGTGGCGAACGCCATGAATCCCCCGTTCGCCGATCTCGTCGTCGCCGCACGGCGTGCCGAGCCGTGCTGCGCCGGCACGCGCGTGATCCTCATCGACGGGCCTGCAGGCTCGGGCAAGACCACTCTCGCGGGGCGTCTCGCCGAGGTGCTGGACTGCCAGGTGCTGCACGGCGACGACATGTACGAGGGCTGGGACGGCCTCGCGACGCTGTGGGAGATCGAGCGGCAGATCATCGAGCCGCTCGCCGCAGGTCAGCCGGGTCGCTTCCGGCGGTGGGACTGGTACGAGTCGCAGCGCGCCGAGGAGATCGTCGTGCCCCCCGCGAACTTCGTTATCCTCGAGGGAGTGGGCGTCGCGTCCCCCGAGGCGAGGGCCTACGCCGGGCTCGTGCTCTGGATCGAGGCGCCGTGGGACGTGTGCCTCGAGCGGGGCATGGCGCGGGACGGCGTCGGCATGCGCGACGAGTGGGTGGCCTTCCACGAGACCGAGCGGATCGTCCACCACGTGGGCGGCACCAGGGGCGCGGCGGACGTGATCCTCGACGGGACCGCGCCGATCGTCTGAGAGTCGGGCGGCCCCGCCGAGGTCAGGAGGAGGCTGCTACAGCGAGTCGATCCTGCTGCGCAGCGCGGCGAGCTGGTCCGTGATGGCAGGAGGGACGTGCTCGCCGAATCCCGTGAGGAACTGCGCGGTGTCGTCGGCCTCGGCTGACCAGGCCTCAGCGTCGAACGAGAACAGCGCCTCCGCATCGGCCTCGTCGACACCGGCCGCGGCCATGTCGATCTGACCGGGCGTGGGAATCCAACCCGCGGGCGAGTACTCGGCGCGGGCGCGGCCCTCGACCCTCTCGAGCATCCACGCCAGCACGCGCGAGTTTTCGGAGAATCCGGGCCACAGCCAACGGCCGTCGCTGCCCTTGCGGAACCAGTTGACCTGGAAGATCGGGATCTGCGCACCGGCCTCCTTGAGGCGGTCGCCCAGCGCGAGCCAGTGGCCCCAGTAGTCGGCCATGTTGTAGCCGCTGAACGGCAGCATGGCGAACGGGTCGCGGCGCAGCTCGCCGACGGTGCCCTCGGCCGCGGCGGTGCGCTCGGAGGCGAGCGTCGCGCCGATGAAGACGCCGTGCGCCCAGCTCTCGGCCTGCGAGACGAGGGGGATATTGCTGGCGCGACGTCCGCCGAAGATGATCGCGTCCAGCGGCACGCCGGCGGGGTCGTCCCAGCTGTCGGCGATGGTCGGGCACTGGGCAGCCGAGACGGTGAAGCGCGAGTTCGGGTGTGCCGCGGGACGGTCCGCGTCGGGGGTCCAGTCGTTGCCCTGCCAGTCGATGAGGTGGGCCGGCGGCTCCTCGGTGAGGCCCTCCCACCACACGTCGCCGTCGTCGGTGAGCGCGACGTTGGTGAAGACGGTGTTCTCGCGCAGCGTCTCGACCGCCACGGGGTTCGTGTGCTCGCCCGTGCCGGGCGCGACGCCGAAGAAGCCGGCCTCGGGGTTGATGGCCCGCAGCCTGCCGTCGGATCCGGGAGCGATCCAGGTGATGTCGTCGCCGAGGGTCTCGACCTTCCAGTCGGGGATCGAGGGCTGGAGCATCGCGAAGTTGGTCTTGCCGCACGCGGACGGGAACGCCGCGGCGACGTGGAACACGCGGCCGCGAGGGTTGGTGACCTTCAGCAGCAGCATGTGCTCGGCGAGCCAGCCCTCGTCGCGCGCCATCGCTGAGGCGATGCGCAGTGCGAAGGCCTTCTTCGCGAGGATTGCGTTGCCGCCGTAGGCGCTGCCGTACGACCAGATCTCGCGGGTCTCGGGGTAGTGGACGATGTACTTCGTCTTGTTGCAGGGCCAGGCGACGTCCTCCTGGCCCGCCTCGAGGGGC
>JAUIBG010000046.1 GCA_030428165.1 Actinomycetes bacterium | reverse complement strand
CCTCGCCGCCGCCGTCATCGGCGCGACTGGGCGCGCGCTCATGGCCGCGGCCGATGCCGGGATCAGGCACGGACATCTCGACGCCTCCCGCATCGGCGTCACTCGCGACGGACGAGTCATGGTCAGCGGCCTGGGGCTCATCGCCGCGGCGCACCGCACCTCTCCGCTCGAGAGCGACGACGCGGAGGCGCTGCACGGTCTCGTCGCGACGCTGGTGCCGCACGGTATCGCGTCGGCTGAGGGCCCTGATGACGAGATGCCCCCTGGTCTCGAGGACCTCCTGGACTCGGCGAGGGCAGGGCGCCTGGCGACCTCGTTGTCGGCCGTCGTCGATCCGCTCGGCCTCATCCCCCGTGACTCGCTCCGGGAGCTCGCGCGGCGCGCCGAGGCGCCCGCCGCCTTCATCGCTGGGGAGGCGGACGAGACGGCGGATGACGACGCCGACGCCGAGGCCGAGCCGGACACCGCTGGCGCCGACGTTGCCGTCGCAGCCGGCGCGGTGGTGGCGAGTGCGGCGGTCGTCGATGCGACGACCGCAGGCGACGACACCGTCAAGTCTCCCGCGGAGAACGGCGACGAGGCGGCTGTCGACACCGCCGCTGTCCCGATCGTCGAGCCCGAGGCCGACACGGACGAGCTCGAGGCTCTGCTGGGCCCGTTCATCGAGGACGAGGCGATCGACCCCGACTCGCCCATCGACCAGTGGCATCTGATCACCGAGGATCACGCGCACGACGTCCGCCCGTCGGAGACCGAGCAGCTCTTCATCGTGCTGCACGAGCGCTGGCCGGGAGTCGCGTGGTTCGGCACGGCCAGGGAGTGGGCGCACCGCCGCGCGCTGAACCCCCCCGGCATGAACTGGGGTCCACTCCTGATCGCGGCGGCGCTCGTGGCCATCGCCCTCATCTCCTGGCAGGCCTGGGCGCAGATCCAGTCGCCGCTGGACCCGGACTTCGACCTCCACAACCCTCCGCCGGCCTCGTATCCGGAATTCACCCGAGGGCCATCTCCGAGCGCCTCTGCGGACGAATAGCCCCGAGTAGAGTCATCAGCGTGCGCGGCCGCACGGAACATTCCGGCGCGCCGCCGTGTTCTCGCGGTAGCACGCCGCACAGCGCCCGACCCAGAAGGACAGAATCGTGACCGAGACGCGCAACGTCATCATCATCGGCTCCGGCCCCGCCGGCTACACCGCCGCCATCTACGCCGCGAGGGCGGGCCTGCAGCCGCTCGTCATCGCCGGCTCGATCGAGGCGGGCGGAGCGCTCATGAACACCACCGAGGTCGAGAACTTCCCCGGCTTCGTGGAGGGCGTGCAGGGACCCGAGCTCATGGAGACCCTCCAGAAGCAGGCCGAGAAGTTCGGCGCCGAGGTCATCTTCGACGATGTCACGTCGGTGGACCTCACCTCGAACCCCAAAACGGCCACCACCGGCATGGGCACGACCTACGCCGCCACCGCCGTGATCCTCGCCACTGGCTCTGCCTACCGCGAGCTCGGCATCGACGCGGAGAAGCGCCTCAGCGGGAAGGGCGTGAGCTGGTGCGCCACGTGCGACGGCTTCTTCTTCCGCGACCAGCACGTCGTCGTGGTCGGCGGCGGCGACTCGGCGATGGAGGAGGCGACGTTCCTCACCCGTTTCGCGAAGAAGGTCACGATCGTCCACCGCCGTGACGAGCTGCGCGCCTCGAAGATCATGGCCCAGCGCGCCATGGACGACCCCAAGATCGAGTTCGCCTGGAACTCCGAGGTCGTGGACCTCGTCGGCGACGACAGGCTCGCTGGCGTGGTGCTGAAGAACCGCCTGACCGGGGAGACGACGACCCTGGACGCGACCGGCCTGTTCGTGGCGATCGGCCACGACCCCCGCTCGGCACTGGTCAAGGACGTCATCGACACGGACGACGAGGGCTATGTGCTGGTCGAGGGCCGCACGACGGCCACGAACGTGCCCGGAGTGTTCGCCTGCGGCGACCTGGTCGACAGCCGCTACCGCCAGGCCATCACCGCCGCGGGCTCCGGCTGCTCTGCGGCCCTGGACGCCCAGCACTACCTCGACTCGGTCGCCGACGAGGCGGGCGAGCCGCACGTCGCCGAGCTGGGCGCGGCTGACGAGGGCGTCGAGCGCGAGGCTCCCCTGCTGACCGAGCCCGTCAACGTATCGGAGGCCACCTTCGAGCAGGAGGTCGTGAAGTCCGAGCTCCCCGTGGTCGTGGACTTCTGGGCCACCTGGTGCGGTCCGTGCCGCGCTGTGGCCCCGATCCTCGACGAGCTGGCCGCCGAGTACGCCGGCAAGGTCAAGGTCGTGAAGGTCGACTCTGACGAGAACCCCAACCTCGCGTTGGCGTACGGCGTGACATCGATCCCGACCATGAACGTCTTCAAGGGCGGCGTGGTCGAGCGCTCGATCGTGGGCGCGCGCCCCAAGCCGCAGCTCGCTCAGCTCTTCGACGAGATCTCCGCCTAGGGGATCCCGCTCGGCGCACCTCGACGAAGCGCCTCGGACGACGACGCACAGCGTCCCGACCGGGGCGCTTCTGCGCGTCTCGACCACGGTGGACCCGTGCGAGACTAAGGGCCATGTCGGACGACCCCCAGGGCACACGCCTCGATCGCTGGTACAGCCGCTACGCCTCAAGGGCGCACGCGATGCGGGCCTCCGAGATCCGCGCGCTGTTCTCGGTGGCCAACCGTCCTGAGGTCGTCTCCCTCGCGGGAGGCATGCCCAACATCTCGGGCCTGCCGCTGGCGCAGCTGGCTGACACGTCCGCGCGGCTGGTGCGGGACTTCGGCGAGGTGGCGCTGCAGTACGGCTCCGGCCAGGGCGATGAGACGCTCCGCGAGCAGATCACCGAGGTGATGGCGCTGGAGGGCATCTCCGCGCACCCCGACGACATCGTGGTGACCACGGGATCCCAGCAGGCGCTCGACCTGGTGACCCGCATCTTCATCGATCCCGGCGACGTGGTCGTCGCGGAGGCGCCGTCGTATGTGGGGGCGCTGGGCGTCTTCCGCGCCCACGAGGCCGATGTGGTGCACGTCTCCATGGACGCCGACGGCCTGATCCCCGACGAGCTGGACGCCACGCTCACGCGCCTCGCGGCCGAGGGGCGCACCGTCAAGTTCCTGTACACAGTGCCCAACTTCCACAACCCTGCCGGCGTGACGCTTTCGCTCGAGCGTCGCCGCAAGGTCGTGGAGATCTGCGACAGGCACGACGTGCTGATCCTCGAGGACAACCCGTACGGACTCCTGGGATTCGACAGCGAGCCGCTGCCCGCCATGCGCTCCATGAGCGAAGATGGCGTCATCTACCTGGGATCATTCTCGAAAACTTTCGCCCCGGGATACCGCGTGGGGTGGGCCGTCGCTCCCCACGCCGTGCGCGAGAAGCTGGTGCTCGCATCCGAGTCCGCGATCCTCTGCCCCTCGAACGCCTCGCAGATGTCGATCAGCCACTACCTGGAGCACTACGACTGGGTGGGGCAGATCAAGAACTACCGCGAGCAGTACAGGGAGCGCCGGGACGCGATGGTCGGCGCACTCGAGGAGTACATCCCCGACGCGACGTGGAACACGCCCCAAGGCGGCTTCTACGTATGGGTCAAGCTCCCGTACGGCCTCGACGCCAGGGAGATGCTGCCCAGGGCGGTGACTGCGCGCGTCGCGTACGTCGCCGGCACCGCCTTCTTCTTCGGGGACGAGGGTCACGACCACATGCGTCTGTCGTTCTGCTACCCCTCGCCGGAGCGCATCGAGGAGGGCGTGAGGCGCCTCGCCGGCGTCGTCAATGCCGAGCTCGAGACCGTGTCCATCTTCGGGACCGCAGGCGAGACGCGCCAGCGGCTCGTGGACTTCCCCTCACCGGACGTCTCGTAGGGCGCCGGACCAACGTGACCACCGCAGATAGTCAGGAGTGACCGTGGAGATCCTCATCCTCGCCGGAGGACTGTCACACGAGCGCGACGTGTCCGTCCGCTCGGGACGCCGAGTGCAGGAGGCGCTGCGCGACGGCGGTCACGATGTGGTCGTGCGCGACGTCGACACCGAGCTGATCCCGACGCTCCAGGAGCACCCCGGGCGTGTGGTGTGGCCGCTGCTGCACGGGTCGTCGGGCGAGGACGGATCGATCCAGGGTCTGCTCGAGCTGCTGGGCGTGCCCTACGTCGGGACCGCGGCGAAGGCCGCCAGGGCCGCGTGGGTGAAGCCGATCGCCAAGTCGATCTACTCGCGCAGCGGCATTGCCACGCCCGACTACGTCACCCTCCCCCAGTCGCTGTTCCGCGAGGTGGGCGCCGAGAAGGTGCTGGACGCCGTCGTCGAGCGCTTCGGGCTTCCCCTCGTGGTGAAGCCCGCGCGGGGCGGATCCGCGCTGGGCGTGTCGATCGTGACCGAGAGGGCCGAGCTGCCCCGTGCCATGGTGCACTGCTTCGCCTACGGAGACACGGCACTGATCGAGCGCGCGATCGAGGGCACCGAGGTCGCGGTCTCCGTGGTGGGTTCGGGTGACGACGCCCGTGCTCTGATCCCGGTCGAGATCTCGTGCGAGGGCGCCTACGACTACGACGCGCGCTACAACCCAGGGCGCGTCGAGTACTTCGCACCGGCCCGTCTTGCGCCCGAGAAGCTCTCGGCCGTCGCCGATGCCGCAGTCGCGGTTCACCGAGTGCTGGGGCTCAAGGACCTCTCCCGTATCGACACCATCGTCGACGCGGATGGCACGCCCTACGTCCTCGATGTGAACGTCGCGCCTGGCATGACCGAGACCTCGCTCTTCCCGCAGGCCGCCGAGGCGGCGGGATTCTCGCTATCGGCGCTCTACGGCGAGATCGCCGCAGGGGCCGCGACGTCTGCGTAGGACTCGTTCGGTCGGGCCTTGCGGCCTGCACGTCGTGACTCCACGCGCCTGGCCCCGCACAACGCCGTCTCTAGGGCCGTCTGCGGGCCTGGCACGCCTGCGCATGCGGCGTAGAGCCAGGAAGCGCTTCTCGTGGCTCTCAGCGCCGTTTCACGTGAAACATCGTGGGTAGGGGAGGCCCTGGTCGCCGGGCACCACACGCCGGGCGGCACACAGCGGGCGGCGCACAACGGGCGCCACACACGCCGGGCACCACACACCCGGCGTCACCTACCGGGCACCCAGGGCGCCGCGCTTCACGGCGCCGTCTGCAGCGGAGGCTTGTCCCGTTCGGGCTAGCGCAGGATGCCGGGGTCGCCCGGATCGATCAGCCCGACGATGCGATTGAGGTCGTCGACCGATGCGAACTCGATGGTGACACGGCCCTTTGACTTGCCCAGCTGCACCTTGACCCTGGTGTCGAGCCGGTCGCCCAGGCGCGTGCCGAGGTCGTCGAGCGCCGGAGTGCGTCCACCGGGCTTGACGGTGCCCCGCTTCGCGGCGGGAGCGTCAACGCCGAGCGTGACGGCCTCCTCGGTCGCTCGGACCGAGAGGCCCTCGGCAACGATGCGCTGGGCGAGCACTTCCATCGCTGCGGGATCGCTCAGACCCAGCAGGGCACGGGCGTGACCAGCGGAGAGAACTCCGGCCGCAACGCGGCGCTGCACCGTCGGAGGGAGCTTCAGCAGGCGCAGGGTGTTCGAGATCTGCGGGCGCGACCGAGCGATGCGCGTGGCCAGCTCGTCGTGCGTGATGCCGAAGTCGTCGAGGAGCTGCTGGTAGGCCGCAGCCTCCTCCAGGGGGTTCAGCTGGCTGCGGTGGAGGTTCTCCACCAGCGCGTCGCGAAGCATGAGCGTGTCGTCCGTGTCGCGCACGATCGCGGGCATGGACTCGAGCCCAGCCTCCTTGGAAGCGCGCAGCCGGCGCTCGCCCATGATCAGCTCGTAGCCGTCACCCTCCGGGTGCGGACGGACGACGATGGGCTGCAGGACGCCGATCTCCTTGATGGAGGCGACGAGCTCCGCCAGCGCGTCCTCGTCGAAGACCGTGCGCGGCTGGCGGGGGTTGGGCGTGACCGACTGCGGGTCGATGTAGGCCAGGCGTGCGCCCGGCACGTCGACGAGATCCGGGACAGGCGTCTCGCGCTTCGCCTCGGTGGAGTCGAAGAACACATCGCGGGGACGGTCGGTCGCCGGTGCATCCGTCGGGATCAGGGCGCCAAGGCCCCGGCCCAGTCCGCGCTTGGACGTGCTCATGCGGGGTCCTCCTCGACTCGCTCTGACTTCGCCGCGAACTCGAGCGCGGCATGCATGTAGGCCACGGCACCGGGGGAGGCGCCGTCGTGGGTGATGACAGTGGTGGCGTGGCTGGGCGCCTCGGACACACGGACCGACCGCGGCACCGTGGTCTGAAGCGTCTGCTCAGGGAAGTGCGCCCGCACCTCAGCGGCGACCTCACGCGCCAGGTTGGTGCGCTGGTCGTACATGGTCAGCAGGATGCTCGAAATGTCGAGCCGAGGGTTGAGGTGCTGGCGCACCATCCCGATCGTGCTGCGCAGCTGCGTCAGGCCCTCGAGCGCGTAGTACTCGCACTGGATGGGGATGAGCACCTCGCTCGCGACCACGAGCGCATTGAGGGTCAGCAGGCCCAGGCTCGGCGGGCAGTCGATGAACACGTAGTCGAATCCGGGCCCGTCGTCCTCGAGCAGCCCGTTGAGGGAGTCGTGGAGTCGGAACTCACGCCGCATCACCGACACCAACTCGATGTCCGCGCCCGCCAGGTCGATCGTGGCGGGGACGCAGAACAGCGTGTCGATGTCGGGGCTCACCGAGATGAGCTGGCGCAACGGCTGACCCTCCAGGAGCGCCTCGTAGACCGACGGCGTGCCCGAGTGGTGGTCCACACCCAGTGCGGTCGACGCATTGCCCTGGGGGTCAAGGTCGACGACGAGGACGCGTGCGCCCTTCGTGGCGAGCGCTGCCGCAAGGTTGACCGCACTCGTCGTCTTGCCCACGCCGCCCTTCTGGTTCGCAACGGCCACGACCCGGGTCTGGGCGGGCGGCGTCAGGACGGCCTCGTCGAACTCTCGACGACCGCGGACGGTCCGAATGATCTCGTCCGCGATGGGGCTGTCACTCGACGACTCGAATCCCGCGAAGGAGTCCTCCCGGGGCATGGTCATCACGAGCCTCCAATGTCTCGATCTACCGGTCAGTGTTTCACGTGAAACGACGGGCCGGTCGGCCGCCGAGTCAGAGGCTACGACTCTAATCGCTACGACCGCACTGTGGAAATGGGTGCCGAAATGGTCCGTTCTCCGCACAAGTGACTGTGGAGAACTCTGTGGAGACAGTCGGGGGATAACTCGGTGGCCGCCCGCGAGCCGTCAAGGAGCAGGCGGTCTAGACGCCAGCCGAGGACACGATCCGCACGACGGTCGTGGGCTCGAGGCCTTCCACCGTGGGGGCCTCGATGACCTCTGCCGCGAGTCGCTTGCGACGCAGGACGGGCGACGCCTTCTCGATCTCGGCACGGGCGGAACGGCCCTTGAGGAAGACCATCTGGCCTCCGTCTGCGACGAGGTGCTCGGTCCACTTGACCAGCTTGTCGGTCGCGGCAACGGCTCGCGCGGTCACATTCGGGGCGATCACATGATGCACGCCCTCAGCGCGATCCCGCACCACCGTGACGTGCTGGAGTCCCACGCGCTGCGCGGCCTCCTCGAGCCATTGGGTTCTGCGGTCCATCGGCTCGACCAGCACCACGTCGCGCTCCGGCTCCATCGCAGCAATGACCAGACCGGGCAGCCCAGCGCCGGAACCCACATCGATGACGCCGCCATCCTTGAGGAAGGGGACCAGGGCGGCCGAGTTGAGGATGTGGCGCTCCCATAGACGCGGGAGCTCCCGAGGGCCGATCAGACCCCGCTTGTCGCCCTCAGCCTCGAGAAAGTCAGCGAACTCGCGGACCCTCTCGTATGAGGCACCGAAGTACTCCCGCACCCGCGGATCGTCGCGGAGCGGATCGGTCACGGTGGCGTCCTCAGCGTCCATGTTTCACGTGAAACGTCGGCTAGGACGCCGGCGAGATCACCACGTAGCGGTGGGGGTCCTCGCCCTCGGAGTCGGACTCGAGCCCCGCTGCGAGCACCTCGGCGTGGACCACCTTGCGCTGGAACGCATTCATGGGCTCGAGTGACATGGGCGCACCGGACTCCTTCACGGACTCGATGGCCGTCTTGGCTGCCTCGATCAGGCGGGCCTTCTGGCCCTCGCGGAAGCCTGCGACGTCGACCATGACACGGCTGACCTCGCCGGTCGTCGACTGCACCGCAAGGCGGGCGAGATCCTGCAACGCCTCGAGCACCTCGCCGTCGGGACCCACGAGGCGCTTGAGGTCTGAGGAAGGACCGTCGGCCACGACGGCCACCTTGGGCCTGCCCGCTTCGACGGAGATGTCAATGTCGCCGTCCATGTCGAGAATGTCGAGCAGCTCCTCGAGGAAGTCGGCAGCCGCGTCGCCCTGGGCGTCGAGGCGGCTCGCGCCGGAGGAGGTGCTCTCCGCGGGTGCGTCCGCGTTCTCAGTCGTCGTCTCGTCGCTCACTTGTCGTCGCTTTCACTCGTCGAGTCACTATCGGACTCGGCCTGGGTCTTGGCTGGCTTGCTGCCGCCACGGTTCTTGCGCTTGGGCTGCTGTCGCTGTCCGCTCTTGGGCTTGTCCTCGATCAGGCCGGCAACAGGCTCTTCCTCCTTGAGCTTGCCGCGTGCCTTGAGGCGCTCGTTGCGGCGACGCTCGGCCTCCGATCCGGGGGCGGGGGTGCGGCTGATGACGTAGAACTGCTGACCCATGGTCCACAGGTTGGTGGTCGTCCAGTAGATGAGGACACCGATCGGGAACCACGGACCGGAGAACACGAAGATGAACGGGAGGCCGTACATCAGCATCTTCTGCTGCTGGGCCATCGGACCCTCGAGCGCCGAGGCCGGCATGTTCTTCATGGTCAGCTGGCGCTGCGTGAAGAACTGGGTCGCGACCATGAGCGCGATGAGCACACCCGCGAGGATCTTCACGGTCACGTCGCCGTTGTTGAAGGAGTCACCCAGGCTCGCGCCGAAGATCGTCGCGTTCTGCGCCGACTCGAGGAGCTGCTCGTTGAGAAGGCCGATGGGTCCCTGGTCGCCCTCGAGTCGATAGTTCAGCACTCGGAACAGCGAGAAGAAGATGGGCATCTGCACCAGGATGGGCAGACACGAGGCGAAGGGATTCGTCTTGTGCTTGGAGTACAGCTCCATCGTCTCGCGGCTCATCGCCTCGCGGGACGCCTGGTCCTTCTTGCCCTTGTACTTGTCCTGCACCTTGCGCAGCTCCGGCGCAATGATCTGCATCTGTCGCGACGCCCGGATCTGCTTCACGAACAACGGGATCAGCGCGGCACGGATCGTCACCGTGAGGCCGACGATGGCCAGCACCCAGATCAGTCCGGAATCGGGGTCCATGCCCAGCGCCGAGAAGGCCCAGTGCCAGATCACCATGATGTTGGCGACCAGCCACTCAAGCGGGTACAGGATTGCCCAGATGTCCACGGTTCTCCTAGGTCGGTGCGTTGGCGCCGGTCTGGCGCCTCACGAATAGCGGGGTGCCCGGCGGCGGCACTTCATCGACGCCGCCGTGGCTGAAGGGATTGCATCGCAGCACGCGCCACGCGGCGAGGACGGTGCCCTTGGCCGCGCCGTGCGTGTGCACTGCTTCATAACCGTAGTGCGAACACGACGGGTAGTACTTGCAGACGGGTCCCAGCATCGGCGAGATCGTCAGCTGATACAGGCGAATCAGGCCCATCAGCGCATAGCGGGGGAGCCGGAGCACATGGGTCACCAACTCGCGCGCGCTCATCGCACGGCCTTGCGACGGGACGAGGAGATCGCGCCGGCCACGTCGTCGGCAAGCTGCGCGAAGGTGGCGGTCGCCGAGGGCGGCAGCGCGCGCACCACCACGGCGGTGCCATGGGGATGCGTCGAGAACTCCGTACGGAGGATGTGACGCAGACGCCGCTTGACGCGGTTCCTGGTGACGGCGTTGCCGACGGCCTTGGACACAGCAAGACCGGCCATGCTCCATGCATCGCCGGTTTGTGCCACGTACACCACCACCGTCGGTCGGGCGCTCTTGACGCCGCCACGCATGACTCGTTGGAAGTCATCGCGTGAGCGCATCCGGTGCGCCCCGTCGATCACCTACGCGGAGAGCGCAGAGCGCCCCTTGCGACGGCGCGACGACAGGATCGAGCGACCCGCGCGGGTGCGCATGCGGAGGCGGAAACCGTGCGTCTTGGCACGCTTGCGGTTGTTCGGCTGGAAGGTCCGCTTGCTCACGGGAAACTCCTGGCGGTTGAGGTCATAAATCAGCGGACCTACGGTACGCGCACAGAGAGGCCAGGTCAAATCCCCCAGTCCCCGTTGGACAGACCTCGCCAGCAGGATAGGCTCTCACTCCACACACAGATTCGTCGCAGCGACACGCCTGCCCTGCATGACGATTGGGTGACAAGATACTCCCGCACTGTGTAGAACACTGTGGACAACCATGCATGGGGGTAATCGATGACGGAGGCCGCCGACGCCGAGTCCGTCGCCGAGGTCTGGTCCCGCGCCAGCGCGCTGCTCGCCGCGAACGACTCCCTGTCGCAGCAGAACAAGTCCTTCGTGAGACTCATCGCGCCGCTGGCGGTCGTCGAGGACAACGTCTTCCTCGCAGTCGCCGAGGACTTCACCCGGAACTACATCGAGTCGACTATCCGCGAGCCCATCAAGGTTGCGCTCAGCGAGGTCCTCGGACGGCCCGTTCGCATCGCCGTCACCGTCGACGCGTCCGTCACCCCGCCACCACCGCCATCGGAGCCGGCCGACGACCGGGCCAAGCCCGTCGCATCCACGACGACCACGGCCGACGCCCAGAGCGTCGACCCCCACCTCAACCCGAGGTACACGTTCGACAGCTTCGTCATCGGCTCGTCCAACCGCTTTGCCCACGCCGCCGCACTCGCCGTGGCCGAGTCTCCCGGCAAGACCTACAACCCGCTGTTCATCTACGGCGACTCCGGTCTGGGTAAGACCCACCTGCTGCACGCGATCGGTCACTACACCAGGCATCTCAAGCCGCAGACCCGGGTGCGGTACGTGAACTCCGAGGAGTTCACCAACGACTTCATCAACTCGATCCGCGACGACCGGTCGGACAGCTTCAAGCGCCACTACCGCGAGGTCGACGTCCTCCTCATCGACGACATCCAGTTCCTGCAGGGCAAGGAGCAGACGCTTGAGGAGTTCTTCCACACCTTCAACGCGCTGCACAACGCCGGCAAGCATGTGGTCATCACCTCGGACGTCAGCCCCCGCAACCTCGACGGCATCGAGGAGCGCATGAGGACCCGCTTCGAGTGGGGTCTCATGACGGACGTCCAGGCGCCCGACCTCGAGACCCGAATCGCGATCCTCAGGAAGAAGGCGGCGGCCGACGAGGTGCAGGCGCCGCCTGACGTGCTCGAGTACATCGCCTCGAACATCTCGACGAACATCCGCGAGCTCGAGGGTGCGCTGATCCGCGTCACGGCGTTCGCCGCACTGAACAAGCAGCCGGTCGACCTGTCCCTCGCCCAGGTGGTGCTGAAGGACCTGATTTCCAACTCCACGTCGGAGATCACGCCGGCCACGATCATCTCGATCACCGCCGACTACTTCGGAATCCCCGTCGACGAGCTCACAGGAAAGAACCGCGGCCGCGTCTACGTCACCAGCCGGCACATCGCGATGTACCTGTGCCGTCAGCTGACGGACCTGTCGCTGCCCAAGATCGGCGAGAGCTTCGGGGACCGGGACCACACCACCGTGATGTACGCGGTGAAGAAGGTCGAGGATCAGATCGCGCAGCGTCGGCAGATGTACAACCAGGTGAACGAGATCCACGCGCGCATCAACCGCCAGGCCCGCTCCTAGCCGAGCAGCTGCGCAATCCCACCCTCTCCATGGCCCGCGCCGTGGTCGCGCCAGCATGCCCTTGGGCAACCCCGCATGGGACCTTCGACCCTCGCGGGCTCCGCAGAACTATCAAAACCCCCAGTTGTGGATAAAGATGTGGGGAACTGGGAGAGCGTGCTCGCCGCCACGTGCCAAAACTGTGGACGAATGACACGTTGCTGCGGACCGACGAGCTCTGTCCACGTCACTCCCGGCGGCCGTTCTGGTGATTCCCACGGGAACCTCACACCCGCATCGGCTACCGGACCAGGGACGACGCCGTTTCTCCACAGATTCCACCACCCCTATGACGATTACCCATCTCTTGTCATTCATCTGTCCACGGGCCTTCATCACACGTCCGCCCGACACCCGCGCCACGGCCGCCAGTCGCCTAGTCCACCGGTGGCGTTTGCCGTAGTCTGAGCCGCAACCCAGGAGGAGACACCATGAGATTCACCGTTGATCGCGACGTGCTTGCTGACGCGATCGCCTGGATTTCCCGTGCGGTGCCCGCACGGCCGCCCGTCCCGGTGCTGTCGGGTGTGCTGATGGAGGCCACCGACGCCGGATCCGTCCGCGTCGCGAGCTTCGACTACGAGGTCTCGGCGCGCGGCGAGTTCGCCGCCGACGTCGACGAGGCCGGCACGGTGCTCGTCTCGGGTCGACTGCTGCGCGAGATCGCGCAGGCGCTTCCGCACAAGCCGGTCACGTTCGTCCTCGAGGGCTCCAAGGTCGCCGTCACCTGCGGCGCCTCGCGCTTCACGCTGGCCACGATGCCCGTTGACCAGTACCCGGCGCTTCCCGAGATGCCCGAGCAGTCCGGTACCGTCGACGGGGCCAAGCTCCAGGCCGCCGTGTCGCAGGTCACCTCTGCCGCGTCGCGCGACGAGACCCTGCCGATTCTCACCGGTGTCCGCATGGAGATCGAGGGCTCGAACATCTCGCTGCTCGCGACCGACCGCTACCGCCTCGCGCTGCGCGAGCTGCCATGGAAGCCGTCGCACTCCGACATCTCGGCCGTTGCGCTCGTGAAGGCGAAGACTCTGCTCGACACCTCGAAGGCTCTGGGCGCCGGAGACGTCACCGTCGCGCTGAGCTCGGGCCAGGGCGTGGACCTCGTCGGCTTCGAGGCTGGCGGACTCCTCACCACGTCGCTGCTGATGGACGGCGACTACCCACCGGTGCGCAAGCTCTTCCCCGACTCCAGCCCGATCACCGCTGTCGTCAAGACCACAGACCTCATCGAGGCGACCAAGCGCGTGTCGCTCGTCGCCGAGCGCAACTCGTCCGTCCGCCTGTCCTTCTCCGCCGGCGAAGTCGTGCTCGACGCTGGCCAGAGCGAGGATGCTCAGGCATCGGAGGCGCTCGAGTGCGTGCTCGACGGCGATGACATCACGGTCGCCTTCAACCCCCACTACCTGATCGACGGGTTGAGCGCGATCTCCGCGGAGTACGTCCAGCTGGGCTTCACCCAGGAGACCAAGCCGGTCGTGTTCATCGGCCGCGAGGGCGCGGACGGCGACCTGGTCGACAACTTCCGCTACCTCCTGGTGCCCATCCGCATCACCGGCTGACGCCGTGCACGTCGCTGAGCTGCAGCTCACCGACTTCCGCTCGTACCCGGAGGTCTTCCTCGAGCTCGACCCCGGCGTCACGGTGATCGTGGGCCGGAACGGGCGGGGCAAGACCAACATTGTCGAGGCCGTTCGCTACCTCTCGACGCTGTCGTCGCATCGTGTCGCGGCCGATGGGCCGCTCGTCCGAGCGGGATCCGAGCGGGCGATCGCACGCGCCAAGGTGGTCAAGGGCGGGCGCTCTCTCGTGGTGGAGGTCACCATCGCTCCTGGTAAAGCGCGCAAAGCGCGAATCGGGAAGACCCAGGCCAACCCCCGCGACGTTCTCGGCATCCTGCGCACGGTCGTCTTCGCGCCGGAGGACCTGGCACTGGTCAAGGGCGATCCGGCCGTCCGGCGCGCGCTCATGGACGAGCTCACCGTCGCGATGCGGCCGGCACTCGCCGGAGACCTCGCCGACTACGAGAGGGTGATGCGGCAGCGCGGCACGCTGCTGAAGACGGCTCGGACGGGCAAGTCAGACATGGGCGTGCTCGACGTGTGGACCGCCAAGGCCGCCGAGCTGGGCGCGCGGATCATCGTCGCGAGGCGGGAGGCGGTCGCCGCACTCGCGCCGCATGTGTCCCGCGCCTACGCGACGGTCGCCCCCGGGGAGGGTGACGCTCAGATCGCCTACCGCACCGGTGTCCTCGCTGAGGAGAGGGTCGAGGCCGATGCCGGGGTCGCCCAGATCGCCGAGGCGCTCGAGTCCTGGATGACGGAGGTCCGCGCCAGCGAGATCGAGCGCGGCACCAACCTGGTCGGGCCGCATAGGGACGAGCTCGAGATCACCCTGGGCGGACTTCCGGCCCGCGGCTATGCGAGCCACGGCGAGAGCTGGTCGTGCGCGCTTGCCCTGCGACTGGGCGCCTACACGCTGCTCAGCGAGGACGTCGATGACGACGGCGAGCCGGTGCTGATCCTCGACGATGTGTTCAGCGAGCTCGACGGTGCCAGGCGCCGGGCGCTCGGCGTGGTGGCGAAGGCCGCCGGCCAGGTGCTCGTCACCGCGGCGGTCCCCGCGGATGTGCCTGAGGGTCTCACCGACAGGCTGCTCGTGGTCGAGGCCGATGCCACGGTGCGCGTCGAGGAGCCCGACTACTCGGGACCGGTCGAGTGATGAGCGACGACGAGATGGAGTTCGGTGAGGCGGAGCCTCGCCCAGCAAAATTCGACGGCGCTGCCGCGCCGGAAGAATCCGCGCAGGCTCCGCCGGCGACGGGCGCCGACCTCGCGCGCGAGGCGATGGACCGCGCGCGCGCATCGGCGCGCCAACGCGGCGCCCGACTGTCGTCGCCGAGGGCCGCCAAGCGTGAGAAGGACGCGAAGCGCCGCGCGAGTCGTCCCTACGGCGAGGGCCGTGACCCGATGCCGATGTCGGATGCGGTGCGGACCATGCTGTCCAGGATGGGCTGGGCCGAGCAGGTGGAGATCGCCTCCGTCACCGCCCGCTGGCGCGAGGTGGTGGGCGACACGATCGCCGACCACTGCGAGGTGCTCGGCTTCGACGACGGCGTGCTCGCCGTGCGCGCGAGCTCCACGGCGTGGGCCACGCAGCTCACCCTGATGAAAGGCCAGCTGCGGCACCGCGTCAATGAGGAGTTCGGCCGCGAGATCGTGCGCGACATCACCATCGCGGGACCGACGGCGCGGACGTGGACCAAGGGTCCCCGCACCGTCAAGGGCCGTGGGCCGCGCGACACCTACGGATAGTCCGCTCGCTTCGGCTCAAAAAACGCGCACGGTCCGACTTGTCTACAACGGCCCTCAAAGGCGCGTCACGGCGCCCATAAGGGCCTAGAATGATAGAGGACGCCAACTGGGGTACCCCGACCCCCCATCAGGGCGCGAAAGGCGGGTTTATGGCCAACGACGAGGCGCGCTCCGACGAGAGGCGCTACGACGCCGAGAACATCACGGTTCTCGAGGGCCTCGAGGCGGTGCGCAAGCGCCCCGGCATGTACATCGGGTC
>JAUIBG010000045.1 GCA_030428165.1 Actinomycetes bacterium | reverse complement strand
CTGGTCTCCGGGACGGCGGGCGCCGGCAAGACGTTCGCGATCCTGGATGTCCTCGAGGCGATCGGCGACTCCAGCGCGCCGGTGATGCTCGACCTGCTGGACATCCTCGACGCGGAGGCAGCGTGGCATCGCATCGTCGACCGGATCGCGCCGATGCTGGTAGACGCCCCGCCTGCCGCCGACCCCCGCCGCTACGAGATCGACGGTCTCGCCGCGCTCGAGCCGCGCGACGGGCACAGGCTGACGGTCGTCGTCGACTCGCTCGAGAGCTCGGTGCTCGACGGGCTCACCACGCGGCTCAGCGCGCTCGCGCGCCAGCACTGGGCGGCGCTGCTGGTGGTGGGCGCACGCGGCGGGCTGCAGTTCGGCCGGATGGCCGCGCTGTCCCACGACCTGCTCGTCCTCGACCAGTCGACGCTGGCGCTCACTGGCCAGGAGACGCTCGCAATGCTCGCCAGGGAGGGACTCGACGCGCCCGAGTCCCTCGCGCAGCGCATCGTCGAGGCCGCGCGCGGGCTGCCGCTCGGCGTCAGGACGGTCGTGCTCGAGATGAAGCGTGACGGCGCCAGGGTGGCCGGGGCCACCGACGAGGAGCTCGAGGCGCTCGCATTCCGCGACATCCGCCGCTATGTGGGGGCGCGTCTGCTCGAGGGCTCGTCGCAGGTGCAGCGGGAGATGATCGAGCGCCTGCGCCTCGTGGGCACCGTGCCGATGCCGCTCGCCGCCGTCCTGCTGGGCGATGAGGCGGCCTCCGTGCTCGGGGTGCTGGCCGATCGCGGCGTGGGCCAGTGGGAGGAGTCGGGCGGGCACCTGCGCTTCGTCTTCTTCGGCCCGCTGCGCGGCACGATCTTCGCCGGCGCGCTCACCGACGCTGAGCGCGACGCCGTCCACCGCACGGCCGCCGCCTGGTACGCGGACGGCGGCGACGTCGCCAGGGCGATCGACCACGCCACGCGCACCGGCGACGCGCCGTTCGTCATCGACATCGTCGGACGGCTGGGCGCCTTCACCGTCGCCGGCACCTCCACCGACCTGGAGCCGTTCCTGTCGCGGCTGTCGTCCGGCGAGCTCGCCGCGCAGCCGCTGCTCGCGCTGCTGCTGGCCGACGCGCACCTGCGCAGGGCCGATGCGGTGGGCACCGCGCTCACCTGGTACCGGATCGCAGCCGAGGGCGCCGAGCGCGCCGAGCCGTCGATGCCCCTCGTGAAGGCGTTCGCGCTGCGGACCAGCGGGCACCACGACGAGGCCAGCGCCCTGCTCGACGAGGCGATCGCGCACGGCTCCCCCGACGCCGAGCCGTGGTTCGACGACTACCACCGGTTCGCGCGCATCCAGCGTGCGCTGTCCGATGCATTCGCCGGCACCGGCGATCTCGGGGAGTCACGGCTGGCCCTCGCGCTCGAGCTGCCAGGCACCCACAGCGGCCACCACGAGCTCGGCGAGGTGCGACTCGCCGCGATCCGGGCGGTGCGGGGCGAGCTGGCGGCGGCGCAGTCCTTCCTCGACTCGACGCCCGACTACGTGCTCGCGCAGCTGGACGCGCACCGCTTCCACGGCATGTGGCTGTCGCTCGTGCGGGCCAATGTGCTCGTCGAGCAGGGAGACCCCGCGCAGGCGTTCGACGTCCTCGTGGCCCGCGAGGCCGACATCGCGGCCGACGAGACGTGGCCCCTGTTCGCCACCACGCTGGGCCTCGCAGCGGGCGTCGGGGGCACGCGGGCGCCCGAGACGTGGGGAACAATGGCCGCCTGGTGGATCGAGCCGCGCGTCGATCCCGCGCCGATGTGGAAGTCGTCCCTGCTCACGACGCAGGCGCTGCTGTCGATGGCGAGGGGTCGGGAGGTCGCAGCGCACGAGCTGCTCGTGCGCGCCGCGGGGTTTGGGGCCGGATCCGACCACGCGACCGCGCTCGCCAGGCTGCTGCTGCTGGGGCGCCGGCCCGAGGACGCCCTGGCAGCGCTGGGCTCAGTGCAGCGCAGCGCGGGACCCAGGGTGGGGGCAAGGGCACGCCTGCTCAAGTTCTCCGCGCTGCACGCGCTCGGCCGCGCCGACGAGGCGCGCGAGGCGCTGGGGGCGGCGGGGACGACGATGGCGCGCGAGGGCCTGATCAGCCCGATCCTGGCCCTGACGACAGCCGAGCGCGAGGCAGCCGCGGCGGCCGCCGCAGCACTCGACCCCCGCATCGGCCAGGAGCTCGAGCGCGCGGCCCGCACGTGCCCGGCGTTCTTCGACGACTCGAGGGCGCTCGTGACGCTGGCGGACAGCGAGTGGGCAGTGCTCACGGGGCTGGGCTCGGGAGCGACCCTCAAGGAGATCTCGGCCGAGCGGGTCGTGTCGATCAACACGGTGCGCACGCAGGCGCGTTCGCTGTACCGGAAGCTCGGGGCCGGGAACAGGGACGAGGCGCTCGCAGCGGCGGCGGCCCTGGGCTTCGGGATCTCGGCCGACGGGTCCGGCAGGGGCCGCGAGTAGCGCGTCGCCCCGAGCGATGGTCAGAGGGGTAGACGGCCAGCGCGCGCTGAGGGAGGGAGAAACCGACGCGAGGGGGGGTGGTCGGTGAAACACGTGCTGGCCGTCTAGCCTCACGACGGCGCTGACGCGCCGCCAAGCCATCAGGCCCCTCTGTGGTTTCGAGTGTAGGAACCGGCAGAGCGGACCGTCGGGCCTGAGGGGTGATTGAGGGGGTGAAATGCTCCCCGGAGTATGCGCGCGCGAGCGTCGCTAGGACTGGGGCCGGGACCTGAGCAGGTTGGTGATCCGCACCGTCGAGCACAGCCGCCCCGCCTCGTCCTCGACCCTGATCTCGTGGACCGTGAGGGTGCCGCCCAGGTGGACGGCGGTGCACGTGCCGGTCACCCACCCCTCGGTCGCCGAGCGGGTGTGCGTCGCATTGATGTCGATCCCCACGGGGTACTTGTCAGCGCCGCCGTGGATGCCCGCGGAGATGCTGCCGAGCGACTCGCCTAGCACCAGGTACGCCCCACCGTGGAGCAGGCCCACGCGCTGGCGGTTGCCCGCCACGGGCATGCGCGCCACCGAGTGCTCCGCACTGAGCTCGAGGTACTCGATGCCCATCTTCTGCGACAGCTCGCCCGCCTCGAAGTCGGCGAGGTGGTCGGCGTGCGCGCTGGTATCCGTCATACGGGCATTGTCTCGCATCGGTCGCGGGGGCAAGATCGTGAACGACCGGACATCGATGTCCGGTTAGTCTGGTGGGACCTTCGTCCCGCACCCGAGCAAAGGAGCTTCTTCATGGACGTCTCAGGCAAGGTCTTCGTCGTCACCGGAGGCGGCAACGGCATCGGCCGCGAGGTCAGCCTCGAACTGCTGCGCCGCGGAGCCAGCGTCGCCGCGATCGATCTCAGCGCGGACGGTCTGGCACAGACCGCGACTCTCGCATCGGCTGGCGACCGCCTCACCACGCACACCGTCAACATCACCGACCGCGAGGCGGTCGAGGCACTGCCGGCCGACGTCGTCGCGGCGCACGGCACGGTCGACGGCCTCGTCAACGTCGCCGGAGTCATCCAGAAGTTCGTCAAGATCATCGACCTCGACTACGCCGAGATCGAGAAGGTCATGAACGTGAACTTCTGGGGCGTGGTGCACATGTGCAAGGCGTTCCTGCCCCACCTGGTCGAGCGCCCCGAGGCCGCACTGCTGAACGTCGCGAGCATGGGCGCCTACGCCCCTGTTCCCGGCCAGGCCGCGTACGGCGCGTCGAAGGCCGCAGTGACGCTGCTCACCGAGGCGCTCTACGCGGAGCTGATGGACACCAACGTGACGTGCACGGTGATCTTCCCCGGCGCCATCGGCACCGAGATCACCAAGAACTCGGGCGTCGAGACCCCTGGCGGCGCCAGCGCCGAGGAGGCGGCGGCGTCGCACAAGGTGACGCCTCCTGCCGAGGCCGGACGCGTGATCGTCGAGGCGATCGTCAAGGGTAAGTTCCGCGACACAATCGGCTCGGACGCCGCGCTGATGGACCGCTTCTCGCGCATCAGCCCCCGGCGCGCGACGGAGACCATCGCGAAGCAGATGGCCGAGCTGCTCGGCTAGCGTTCCGCCAGGCCTCGCCGCACCAGCGCCCACGCGCGTGCGGCGAGGTCGCGCCGCTGGTCGTCGGGCGCATGCGCGAGGTAGCTCGCCACCATCCCGACGGCGAGCAGGTAGTCCTCGACCGTGGTGGCCGGGGCGACGATCTCGCGGCGGCGCGCGTCCTCCCACAGCCCCTCCACGACGCCGCGCACACGCTCGCTGATCGCGATCAGCCGTTCGTCGTCCGCCGCTCCCGCAGTCTCCGGGATCAGGGTGGCGAAGCCGGCCGACTGCTCGAGGAGCATCGCGGTGACGTCCTCGAGGCCGATGCCGGGGCGGGACGCCAGGAGCTCGACCGCCTCGATGTTCGCATCGAAGACGGCGACCACGAGGTCGATGCGCTCGGGGAAGTGCCGGTAAAGGCTCCCCTGCCCCACACCCGCGTCCTTCGCGATGCGCGACAGAGGCGCGTCGACGCCGTGCGTCGAGAACACCTCGCGCGCGCTGGCGATCAGCGCGGCGCGGTTCTCCGCTGCCGCGCTGGGTCCTCGATTGGCCTTGGCCGGCGCTGCCATACCACGTAGGCTAACAACCGGACATCGATGTCCGGTTATCGAAGGAGATGTGCGCCATGGCAGATGCCACGAAGACGTGGGATGAGGAAGTCGACCTCCTCGTCGCTGGAACAGGGGCCGCGGCGATGTCCGCTGCCGTGTCGGGAGCGGCGAAGGGCCTGACAGTCCTCGTCGTCGAGAGCTCGGACAAGTGGGGAGGATCCACCGCCATGAGCGGCGGTGGCGCCTGGCTCCCGCAGCACACCCTGCAGCGGGAGGCGGGCATCGCGGACTCCGACGAGAACGTGCTCACCTACCTCGACGCCTGCGTCGGCACGCCTGAGGACGTGGGACCCGCTTCGTCGCTCGCCCGCCGCAAGACATTCGTCAAGGCGGCTCCCGAGGTCTACACGTTCCTCGAGGATCTCGGGATGCCGTGGGTCATGGCCCGCGACTACCCCGACTACTACCCCGATCTGCCCGGCGGCATCGCGGGCGGTCGCACGGTCGAGCCCAAGAGCCTCAACGTCAAGAAGCTGGGCGACTGGTACGACCACGCGCGCGAGACCATGCCCCCGGTGCCCATGCGTTCGGGCGACTTCTGGCTCGTGAGCCGGGCCTGGTCGACGCCCTCGGGCTTCGTGGGCGGCGCAAAGATGGTCTTCCGCGTGCTCGGCAGCGTCCTCACGGGCAAGAAGGACACCGGCCTCGGAATGTCGATGGCGGCGTGGCTGCAGTACCTCGCGAAGGTCAAGCAGGGGACGGAGGTGCGCCTCAGCACCCCGGTCACCGACCTCGTGATGGAGGACGGCAGGGTCATCGGCGCTGTCGTGAACGGCCCCGACGGTCAGAGGCGGATCCGCACGCGCGCCGGCGTCGTCTTCGGCGCTGGAGGCTTCGAGTCGAACAAGGAGATGCGCCAGGAGTACCAGGGAATCGACGGCGCCCCCTCCGGCTCCCCGTCCAACGACGGTTCCGCCATCCGCATCGGCATGGCGCACGGCGCAGACGTGGCGTTGATGGACGACGCGTGGTGGGGACCCTCGGTCATGGCCCCCGCAGGCGGGGACCCGACCTTCATCGTGTCCGAGCGGTCAATGCCGTTCTCGATCTGCGTCGACCAGACGGGCAAGCGCTTCGTCAACGAGTCCACGAGCTACGTGGACTTCGGACACGCGATGCAGAGCAACGGCCTCGACATCACCAACCCGGCGTGGATGATCCTCGACGTCCGGCACCGCCGCCGCTACCTCAACAACGCGTTCCTCACGGGAGCGAAGGCGCTCTACGAGCAGGGCATCGCGGTGAAGGCGGACACGCTCGAGGAGCTCGCCGAGAAGACCGGCATGGACAAGACGGTCTTCAAGGAGACCATCCAGCGCTTCAACGGATTCGCCAGGAAGGGCGTCGACGAGGACTTCGGCCGCGGCAAGGACGCGTACGACAACTACTACGGCGACCCGACGGTGAAGCCCAACCCCAACCTCGGGCAGATCGCCAAGGGGCCGTTCGTCGCGGTCAAGATCGTGCTGGGTGACCTGGGCACCAAGGGAGGCCTGCTCACGGACGAGTTCGCGCGCGTGCTCGATACCGAGGGCAAGGTCATCGACGGCTTCTACGCCACCGGCAACACATCGGCGTCGGTGATGGGACGCACCTACCCCGGAGCGGGCTCGACGCTCGGGCCCGCGCTGGTGTTCGGCTACATCGCCGGCAACGACGCGGCTGCCCGTGCCGCGGCTATGGACAAGGCGCCTGCGTCGGAGACCCCGGTCGCCAGGTAGGGACCGACACGGCCACGGCGACCCCCTCTCCCTGGGTCGCCGTGGCCCGCCCGCGCCGCCTCGCGCGGCACAGCAGAGCGGCGGCGGGTCAGGGGAAGACCCGCCGCGGCTTCGTCATGGCCGGAGAATGCAAGAACCCCGCCGTCTGGATCAGACGACGGGGTTCCGTCCCCCCCCCTCGAAAGGGAATGGTGGAGCTGAGGGGAATCGAACCCCTGACCTTCTCATTGCGAACGAGACGCGCTACCAACTGCGCCACAGCCCCTTGAGTGCCGGACAAGCCTACCATCGCGCCGACTAGCGCGCCGCCATTCGGGTGCGGCGCACCGGGAATAGCATGGGCCTATCACTCGAGTGGGGAGCATCATGACCGACCAGCGCGACATCTTCGATCCGATCGTCACCGACTCCGCCGAGGTGCCCCGCGCGGTCCTCAACGCGATCCGCGTCTTCCTCGGAATCGTGGGCGCCGGCGCGGCGCTCATCGGCATCTTCATGCTGGCATGGCCGGACAAGTCGCTCATGGTGCTGGCGTTCTTCGTGGCGCTCTACTGGGTGATCGCCGGCGTGACCAGGCTCGCGCTGGGCGTCTTCCCGCGAGACATGGGCGGGTCGTTCCGCGCGCTCAACATCGTCTTCGGGGCGCTGTTCCTCATCGGCGGAGTGATCGCCTTCCGGAACCTCGAGGCGGCCACCGCGGTACTGACGACGATCGTCGTGATCCTGGTGGGCATCGGCTGGATCATCGACGGGGTGATGGGACTCGTGCAGGCCGGCCGCAACCGCGCCGCATGGCCGGCCTACGCGGCCAGCGTGCTCGGCATAGTCGCCGGCGTCATCGTGATCGCCGTTCCCGGCTGGACGGCCCTGGCTCTCACCGTGACCATCGGCATCGTGTTCCTGCTGCTCGGAACGCTCGCGATCGTCCAGGCCTTCAGGCTCACGTCACTGCCGGTCCCGCCGCGCTGACGTGCGGGGCGCCGCGAGCAGCCCGCACTCCCGCGAGATCGACGCCGCGCCTATTGCGGCGCGTTGAGCACCGCTGCGAGGTGCTTGTAGACCGAGGCGGCGTGCGGTGCCGGCGGCTCGGGGAGCCGCGCGAGCGACACCTGGACCGGATCGACACCGCGCAGCGGCACATAGGAGATGTGCGCACGAGGGAACTGCTCAGCGACGATCGATGACGTCACCCATGCGCCGATGCCGGATGCCACCGACACGAGCGTCTCCTCGATGGCCACGGATGGTGTCGTCACGATCGGTCCGCGCGCTACGCCTGTGGGCCAAGGCTCGAGCAGCCAGAAGGCGCGGAGCTCGGGGAGGTCCTCGTAGCCCGGGTCGATGAGCGGGAGACCGCCGAGATCCTGCACCGTGAGGAAGGGCTTCGTCGCCAGGTCATGGTCGTCCGGCAGCGCGAGGAAGCGCTGGAAGTGGTCGATCGGGATCAGGTCGACGAGACCGAAGTCCTCGCCGGGAGGACTCAGGACGAAGCCCATGTCGATCTCGCCGCCCTTGAGGCGTGGCCACGCCTCGCCCCACCCGAAGTGCTTAGGCACGATCTCCACCGCGAGGTCGTCGAGGCGCATGGCCTCCTTGATGTAGCGCGTCGGCGTCGCCGAGGCGAACCCGACGACCACCTTGGCGCGATCGCCGTCTGAGACGCGCTTGGTGCGCTCGACGGCGCGGTCGACCGCCTCGAGGATGCCGATCGCGTCGGTGAGCAGCGTCTGCCCCGCGACGGTGGGCGTGAGGCCCGCACCGGGCGACCTGCGATTGCGGTTGAGGAGCTGGCATCCCAGCTCGCCCTCGAGTCTTGCGATGCTCTGACTCAGCGCCGGCTGCGACATATGGAGCTCCGCAGCCGCCCCCGTGAAGCTCTTGAACTCCACCACTGCCACCAGATGCCTGAGCTGCCTGAGCTCCATGACTCGCCTCCCGTCGGCCGCCATAAGCTAATTGCCATCGCGTATTAGCTCATTGGTATTCCCCATTAGAGCACATTCGCGCCTGTACTGTGTACGAAGTTGGCGATCCGTGTTGCCGCAAGGACACCGCGGGGAAACCTCTCCACAACACAACGGGCCTACGGTGACGACTAACGGCAGTCGGCAGCGACGCCGGGGCGGGCAACGAAAGGCAGGTGGCGCGTGTACTCGGACGTCGACCCCTTCATCGGGACGGAGACCACCGCGTTGGCTCCTCAGACCGGCCTCGCCTCGACCTGGTGGTGGCCCAAGCCACAGGTCGGCAACACGCATCCTGGTGCGACGTACCCGCTCGGCATGGTGAGCGCGTGTGCCTACTCGGGCGCCTATCCCACCGGGTACGGCCTGTACGACTTCTCGACCGAGGGCGTCCCCGAGCAGCTCTCTGACGAGTACGGCGCCTCGGGCTTCGCCCACTTCCAGCAGTCGGGCACCGGCGCGATCCGCAAGTACTACAACTACTTCAGGGTCACTCCGATGATCGAGCCCCTCGACAACCTCGGCGCCACCTGGGCACTCCAGGAGGAGGAGGCCGAGCCGGGCTACTACGCGGCCACGCTCGAGAACGGGATCCGCGCGGAGATCACGGTGGGCCCCAAGAGCGCCGTGCACCGGTACACGTTCCCCAAGCACGGCAGCTCGCGCGTCGTCGTCGACGTCTCGATGGGCGGCCTCGCGATCCCCCACGGCGAGACCGTGCCGCTGCGCGCCAAGATCGAGTCCGTCGCCCCCGGCGTCGCGACCGGCGAGATCGTCGTCGAGGGCGCTCCGCTCTCGGTCTACCTCGAGTGCGACTCCGAGCACTGGCGCCAGATGCTCTGGTACGACAGGCGCCTGATGCCCGCGGGCACCCGTCTGGACTTCGACTACATCCGCCCCACTACCCTGCGCCCGTTCGGCCTCATGTGGGTCGGCCCCACCCACGAGGGCCAGACCATCGAGATCCGGATGGGCTTCTCGCTGCGCGGCACCGAGCAGGCGAGGAAGAACCTCGAGAAGGACATGTGGGCGGGCCGGTCGTTCGCGTCGCGGCGCACGGCTACCCAGGACACGTGGCAGACGATGCTCGACTCGGTCAGGGTCGACACCGACTCCGACGAGCTCAGAACGGTCTTCGCCAGCGCGCTCTACCACTCGCTCATCAAGCCGTGCATGGCGCCGAGCGAGAGCCCGTTCTGGCCGGACAAGGGCCCGTGGGCCTTCGACCTGTCGACGATGTGGGACATCTACAGGACGCAGCTACCCTTGCTGATCGCCATCGCGCCCGACCAGGCCGTCGAGCTGGCCAACGCCCTGCTCACGGTCTGCGAGCAGGAGGGCAACCTGCCCATCGGCTACCGCATGGCGAGGGGCTCCGACAGGTTCGGGCGCCAGGCCTCGGCGCTCGCGCACACCTTCTTCTCCGACGTCTGCCAGCTCGAGCTGCCCGGTATGGACTGGGAGTGGGCGATCGTGCACCTCCAGGCTGACCTGCGGAGGGCGTACGGCGAGAACTTCCTGCAGGACGGCTACGCCCACCCGATCAGCCACACGCTCGATCTGGCGTTCGCGTACTGGTGCACGCGCCACGTCGCGCTCGCGGTCGGCGACCGCCGGCTCGCCGAGTCGTGCGTCGAGCCCTCCGGGTACTGGGCAAACGCCTTCGACGCCGAGTCGGGCCTGCTGCGTGACTCGACGTTCTACGAGGGCACCAAGTACAACTACTCGTTCCGCCTGCTGCACGACATGGCCGGCCGCATCGAGATGACCGGCGGGGACGAGCGGTTCGTGCAGCTGCTCGACGACTTCTTCGGCTACGGCGCCGATGCCGTGGCCCAGCCTGGCGTGCGTCCCGGCAAGGCGGAGATGGCACAGGGCTACGCGCTGGGCCGCTTCGAGGGGCTCAACAACGAGCCCGACATGGAGGCCCCGTGGGCGTACTACTACGCCGGACGGCCGGACCGGACCGCCGAGGTGGTGCACGCGATCGTCACCCAGCAGTTCGGCACCGGCCGCGGCGGCCTGCCGGGCAACGACGACTCCGGTGGGCTGTCCTCGTGGTTCGTGTGGGCGGCACTGGGCCTCTTCCCCGTCGCCGGGCAGAACCTCTTCCTCATCCACCCGCCGTCGTTCCGGCACGCGTCGCTGCCCATGGCGAACGGCACTCTCAACATCTCGACGTCAGGCTTCGTGCCGCCCTCGCACGGCGGTCCGGTCCAGTACATTCAGGCCGTCACCTTCAACGGCGTGTCCATCGACGCGTCCTACCTCGACGGCACCGCGCTGCACGGAGGCGGCCTGCTCCACATCGCCCTGGGCCCCGAGCCCAGCGACTGGGGACGGGCGCACCGCCCGCCGTCGTGGCCCACCCCTACCCAGGAGAACTGACATGGCTGACGCCACCAGACTCGTCATCGTCGTCCGCGCCGACCCCGTCATCTGCGGCCACTCGGGCGAGGCCCGCAACCTCGCCGAGGCCGCGCTCACCCAGGGTTTCACCGAGGTGCGCATCCTCACCTGGCCCCTGGACCGCCTCGAGGAGACCGGCCTGCCGCTCAAACCCCTCGACACCGTGCTGCCGTACTCCGAGGGCATCACCGTCGAGCGCCCCGAGCCGGTCGGCGGGTACAAGATCCCCGACGGCCGCTACAACGCCGGCCTGGTCGGTCGCCTCGTCGAGCTCTTCACCGACGGCGTGCCGACGCTGTGCATGTCGCTCTACCTCAGCCCCCACACCACGGTGGTCGCCGAGGCGGTGCGCGTCGCCCACGACACCGGCCTCCCGGTCAATGTCACCACGGTCGCGGAGGCCGTGGGCTCCGACGTGACCGATGTGGTGCGCGCCGCTGTCGAGGACGATCGCTACGGCGCAGCGGCCCACGTGCTGTCGGCCTACCTGTCGCAGGACCACTGCCTGGCGGTGTCCGAGTACACCAAGGAGGTCATCGTGAAGGAGGCCGCACTGCTCGACGCGCACCACGGCACGGCCTTCGCGGCGCGCTGCGAGGAGAAGGTGCAGATCTCCTACCCCGCGATCGACACCTCGGCGTATCTCGACCTGGATCCGGACGAGACGGAGCAGTGGCTGGAGCACCGCGGGCTGACGCGCGGCGACTACGTCCTCTATCTCTCACGGGTGGCGGCGGCGAAGGGCATCGACGACCTGATCGACGGCTTCGCCCAGGCAGCCGACGAGGTGCCGGCGACGCTCGTCATCGCAGGGCGCGGCCCTGACGCCGCCGAGCTGCGGGTCCGCGCGGCCACGTCGCTCGCGGCTGACCGCATCATGTTCCTCGACGACGTCGGCGACGCGGAGAAGCCGCACCTCATGGCGGGCTGCGCCGCGTACGCCCTGCCGAGCAAGCCGCGCCCCGAGTTCACCGAGACGTTCGGGATCGCCCTGGTCGAGGAGATGCTCGCAGGCGGCGGCCCTGTGATCACCTGCGCGACCGGCGGCATCCCCGAGGCAGTCGGCGACGCCGCCGTGATCGTCCCCACCGAGGATCCCGACGCCATCGCCGATGCGCTGCGCTCGATCGCGCGGATGACCGAGGACGAGAGGGCCGAGCACTCCCGTCGCGCTCGTGCGCACGCCCTGCAGTTCGACAGGGCCCAGGTGCTGAGCAGGATTCTGGAGCTGGTGGGCTAGCGCGGCCGAACGAGCGCCCGAGGGCGCGACGGGCTACGCGGACTCGCGGCGACGCTGGAGGATCGCGTCGAGCGCGGCGGTGTCGGGCGACGTGCCGGTGAGGGCAGGAGCCTGCTCCTCGGCCGGCGCCTCCGGAGCCACGTGCGGATCCGTCGTGGACGCCGCGATGTCGGAGTCGCGCAGCGGTCGCGCCGAGCGCACGGCCGCCGAGGGCTTGAGCGTGTGCGCGGGGGCGGGCATCTCCCGCGGGGTCCACGGGCGTGCGCTCGAGGAGCCGCGCTGCACGCCGTCCCCGCGACCCAGGTCGCGCTCGGTGACAATCCTGATGGCCTGCGTCTCGACGTCGGACGGCTCCGCGTCGACACCGTGGGCCCGCTCGACGGTGACGCGTCGCAGCGCCTGCGTCGCGGTCGCTGCGGCGTCCATCTCCCTGACCGCGCGGCGCAGGCGGGCGTCCGCAGCGCGCTCGGCGGCGGCGGCGCGGGCCCCGAAGGCGATGACGCCGGCGGCCACGGCCGTCAGCGTCCCCGCGACGAGCGCGGGCCAGGACAACACCGCGGTGCCGACCCACGCCGCGATGGCGAAGGCAGTGACGACGCCGAGCACGCCGAGTCGGCGGCGCGCGGCCTCGCGACGGCGGGCGATCACGCCGGCGCGCTGGGCGCGGTAGGCGTGGTGCTCACGGCTGACGGCGTCGACGGCGCGGTCCAGTGGGGCGACGGGACGCGACATCGCCGCCTCCCTCGTGGCCTGCGCCCTGGCGGCGCCGGTCGTCAGCAGAGGGGTAGCGGGGGCGGCTGGCCTGCGGGGGGCGGTCTCGAGCCGCTTCGCGGTGCCGCGCACGACGCGCAGCTCGGCGGAGTAGCGGTCGTCGGTCCTCACGAACGCGTAGTCGCCCTGCTCCTGCGCCCTCTGGGGGAGCACGTAGGCGACGACGATGCCGACTGCCACGAGCGCGAGGAGGGCGAATGCCATGACATGACCGTAGAGCGCGCGGGACTCGTTGAGCCGGAGCCCCCACGGCGT
This sequence comes from Actinomycetes bacterium, assembly GCA_030428165.1. Taxonomy (GTDB): domain Bacteria; phylum Actinomycetota; class Actinomycetes; order Actinomycetales; family Demequinaceae; genus Demequina. The sequence goes on along the minus strand of JAUIBG010000045.1, from coordinate 2,563 downwards.
GTCAAGGCCCTGGTGCCCAGAACGGCCCATTCCGGTCGTCGGTGGCGAGCTTCGCGAAGACCATGTGGTCGTGCCAGGCCCCGTCGACGTGCAGGAGATCTCGCCGCATTCCCTCCTCGACGAACCCGAGCTTGCGGGGCACGGCGAGGGAGCGGGTGTTCTGGGGACGGATCGCGATGTCGAGGCGATGCAGGCGGCGGTCGTCGAAGCAGTACTCGGCGAGCAGCGCCACGGCGAGCGGGGTGAGGCCGCGGCCGGCCATGTCGCGGTCGATCCAGTAGCCCATCATCGCCGAGCGCTCCGAGCCGAGCCTGACGCTCGAGGCGCTCACCCTGCCGGCCAGCACCCCGTTCACCTCGACGACGGCGAAGTAGCCGCGGTCCTCGCGCCACGCCGACCGCTCGGCGCGCAGCAGCTGGCCGAACGGCATCGGCGCGGCGTTCGCGACGTCGGGGAGGGTCGCCTCCCACGGCCGCAGCCAGTCGGCGTTGCGAGCGCGCAGCGAGAGCCACGCGCGCCGATCGCGCCGCTGGAGGGGCCGGACGGCGACCGGCCCCCGCGTGAGCACGGCGCCCACGGTGCCGTCCTAGTCGTCCGCGAGGAACTCGGTGAGCCAGGCGCGCAGATCGAAGCCCAGGTCGTCGCGGGCCGCGGCGAGCTGGACGGTCGCCTTGAGGTACTCGGCCTTGTTGCCGGTGTCGTAGCGGCGGCCCCGGAACACGATCCCGTAGACGCCTCCGCCCTGCTCGACCGGCATCGCCGCGAGAGTGTCGATCGCGTCGGTCAGCTGGATCTCGCCGCCGCGCCCCGGCCCGGTCTCGCGCAGCACGTCGAACACGGTGTTCGTGAACACGTAGCGACCGATCACCGCGAGATTGGAGTACTGGGTGCCGGGCGCGGGCTTCTCCTGGAGGCGGGTGATCGTGAACAGCTCGAGACCGTCGGGCAGCTCGCCCTCGCCGGGCAGGTCGTCGGGGGCGACCGCGACCGGGTCGACGCAGCCGTAGAGGTGCACCTGGTCCTCGGGGACCTCGATCAGGAGCAGCACCGAGCCGCCGGTGCGCTGCTGCACCGCGCACATGTCGGCGAGTGCGGCATCGCGTGCGTCGAGGAAGTCGTCGCCGAGCAGCACGGCGAAGGGCTCACCCGCCACCGCCTCCTCCGCGCAGGCCACGGCGTGGCCCAGGCCCTTGGGCTCGTCCTGGATGACGTAGCTCATCTGCGCCAGGTCAGTGGCCTCGCGCACGGCGGCGAGGCGTTCGGTGTCCCCCTTCGCCTCCAGCGCGGCCTCGAGCTCGGGCGCCGCGGCGAAGTGCGCCTCGATCGCCTCCTTGCCCTCGGCAGTGATGAGGCACACGTCGGTGAGCCCCGCGGTGGCGGCCTCCTCGACGACGTACTGGATCGCCGGCTTGTCGACGACCGGGATCATCTCCTTCGGGATCGCCTTCGACGCGGGAAGGAAACGGGTGCCGCGACCGGCGGCGGGAATCACGGCCTTCTTCACAGGGGGATTCATGTCTCGAACACTATCGGGCCTCCGGGCGGCTGCTGGATCGCTTACCCAAAACGCACCTGCACGTTACGTGGAGTTGACATTTCTTTGAGAGAATCGGGTCATGACGACGAGGTCGAACGACCCATCAGACATGCTCGAGCCCGAGGACGCGAAGGCGGCCATCAGGGCACGCCGCCGCAAGGAGCGCAGCCACCGCGGCGAGCGCCCGCTCGCCCAGGCGGCGGAGCGGCTCCGCGATCACATCCTCGCCCTGGAGCCCGCGCAGACGGCGAGCTGCGTGTCGATCTATGCCTCCCGGCCGTTCGAGCCGGGCACGGAGCCGGTGATCGCCGCTTTCGCCGCGCGAGGCACCGAGGTGCTGGTCCCCCGCCTGGGCGACGGGCTGCAGCGCGGCTGGAGCGTGTTCACGGAACTGGACGACCTGGTCGAGCGCGCACCGGGCAGGCCGCCGGAGCCGTCGGGCGAGTTCCTCGACTCGGATGCGCTGGCGCGGGCGGACCTGGTGCTCGTGCCAGCGCTCTCCGTGGACCCGTCGGGGACCCGCCTTGGCCAGGGCGGCGGGTGGTACGACCGTGCACTGCCCCACGCGAGGCCGGACGCCGTCGTGATCGCGCTGCTGTTCGACGACGAGCTCTCGGACGAGCCGCTGCCGACCGAGCCGCACGACGTGCCGGTGCACGCCGTGGCGACCCCGTCAGGCGTGACCTGGCTGAGCGCCTAAAATACCGCCATGCCTACCTACGGATATGTGTGCGGTGGCTGCGGGAACCGTTTCGAGGCGGTGCAGTCGATCCACGATGACGCGCTGACCTCGTGCACCACGTGCGGCGGCTCCGTGCGCCGCACCTTCGGCGCCGTCGGGGTGTCGTTCAAGGGCTCCGGCTTCTACCGGACCGACTCGCGCTCGTCCTCGAAGGCCTCCTCCGAGTCCTGACGCGCTCGCGCGCCCTCCGGCCTCACCAGTGCGGCGGCCGGTCCTCCCTGATCTCGTCGTCCCGACTGCGCCCGTAGCCCTCGGACCACCCCTCGTCGGTGTCGTCCTTGGAC
>JAUIBG010000206.1 GCA_030428165.1 Actinomycetes bacterium | reverse complement strand
TGTCGGCGATCGTCGGGCACTGGGCGGCCGAGACCGTGAAGCGGGAGTTCGGGTGGGCGGCGGGACGGTCCGCGTCGGGATTCCAGTCGTTGCCCTGCCAGTCGATGAGGTGGGCGGGCGGCTCCTCGGTGAGGCCCTCCCACCACACGTCGCCGTCGTCGGTGAGGGCGACGTTCGTGAAGACGGTGTTGTCGCGCAGCGTCTCGACGGCGACCGGGTTGGTATCCGCTCCCGTCCCTGGCGCGACGCCGAAGAAGCCGGCCTCGGGGTTGATGGCCCGCAGCCTGCCGTCGGATCCGGGGGCGATCCACGTGATGTCGTCGCCCAGGGTCTCGACCTTCCAATCGGGGATCGACGGCTGCAGCATCGCGAAGTTCGTCTTGCCGCACGCGGACGGGAACGCCGCGGCCACGTGGAACACGCGCCCGCGCGGGTTGGTCACCTTCAGCAGCAGCATGTGCTCGGCGAGCCAGCCCTCGTCGCGTGCCATCGCCGAGGCGATGCGCAGCGCGAACGCCTTCTTCGCGAGGATCGCGTTGCCGCCGTAGGCGCTGCCGTACGACCAGATCTCGCGGGTCTCGGGGTAGTGGACGATGTACTTCGTCTTGTTGCAGGGCCAGGCGACGTCCTCCTGGCCCGCCTCGAGGGGCGCGCCCACGCTGTGAACCGCGGGGACCCACGACGCGCCGGCGGCGATCTGATCCATCGCAGCCTCGCCCATGCGGGTCATCGTGCCCATGGACACCACGACGTAGGGGGAGTCGGTGACCTGGATGCCGTAGCGCGTGAGCGGACCGCCAACCGGGCCCATCGCGAAGGGCATCACGTACATCGTGCGGCCCTTCATCGCCCCGTCGAAGAGGTGGCGCAGGGTGTCGCGCATCGTGTCGGGGCGGACCCAGTTATTGGTGGGGCCGGCGTCCTCCTTCTTCTCGGAGCAGATGAAGGTGCGGCCCTCGACGCGCGCGACGTCGGACGGGTCCGAGCGCACCAGGTAGCTGTTCGGGCGCTTCTCCTGGTTCAGCGGGATCGCGGTGCCGGCAATGACCAGCTCGTCGATGAGCGCTGCGCGTTCGATGTCCGAGCCGTCGCACCAGTGCACGTGGTCCGGCTTGGCCAACTCCTTGAGCGAGGCGACCCACGTCATCACGCTGGGCGGGACGTTGGACGGTGCGGTGCTGGTGGGGCGGGTCTCGAGAATGGTCATCGCGGCTCCTTGGGGATGATCGGCCGGTAAATAGTTGTCGTATGGCCACCGTATGCAGGGTTACAGGGGCGAAACGGGTCAAATCGGTGGTGAAGTTTCTCGAAAGTTGACCTAGAGTCAAGACATGAGCTCGATGATGACGCTGGGCCACCGGATTCGGCACTACCGCAACGAGGCGGGCCTCACCCTGGACGCGCTCGGGGAGCGTGTGGGCGTCGCGGCCAGTTACCTCTCCCTGATCGAGAACGGGAAGCGTGAGCCTCGACTCGCGCTGCTCGACGACCTCGCCAGGGCGCTCGACGTCACGGTGGCGGACCTGCTCGACACGCGACCGCCGAGCGAGCGCGCGGCGCTCGAGATCGAGCTGGCGCAGATGCAGGAGACGCCCGCGTACCGTGAGCTGGGCCTGCCGTCGGTGCGGCCGGGACGCGGGACCCCAGACGACACCCTGCGCGCGCTGGTCGCCCTGCACCGCGAGCTCGACCGCAAGGCCAAGCAGGCGATCGCGACGCCGGAGGAGGCGCGGCGCGCGATCACCAGGCAGCGCGAGTCGATGCGGGCGACCCACAACTACATGCCGGACATCGAGGAGCTCGCGGAGCGCAGCCTGCCTGAGCGCATGCGCGGCACCGGAGCGCTCACCCACCGCGCCGTCGGCGTGATGGCCGAGGGCCTGGGGCTCGAGATCGTCCACGTCGACGACCTGCCGCACTCCGCCCGCGTCGTGCTCGACCGCAGGAACGGGCGCATCTTCCTCCCGCCGGCGTCGATCCCCGGCGGCCACGGTCTGCGATCGCTCGCGCTGCAGGCGATGGCGCACATCCTGCTCGAGCACGGCGACCCCCAGGACTATGAGGACTTCCTCCAGCAGCGCCTCGAGGCGGCGTACTTCTCCGCGGCCTGCCTGATGCCGCGGGAGCAGTCGCTCGCCTTCCTGAGCGAGGCCAAGCGCGAGCACAACATCGCGATCGAGGACTTCAGGGACGCGTTCGGCGTGACGCACGAGGCTGCGGCACTGCGATTCTCCAACCTCGCCACCGAACTGCTCGAGATCCCTGTGCACTTCCTGCGCGTGGCCGACGACGGCTCGATCACCCGCGTGTACGAGAACGACGGCATCCCACTGCCCGTCGACGCCAACGGCACGGCCGAGGGTCAAGTGGTCTGCCGGCAGTGGAGCGCGAGGCGCGCGTTCTCGCGCACGACCAGGACCACGGAGTACTACCAGTACACGGACACGCCTGCAGCCACGTTCTTCGAGGCGACGCAGACAGGGGCGAGCGACTCGGACGAGTTCTCGATCACCGTGGGCGTGCCGTACCGGGAGTCCAAGTGGTTCCGCGGGCGCGACACGGGGGAGCGCGCGCACTCGACCTGTCCCGACCTCGCATGCTGCCGCAAGCCCAATGACGACTTCGCCGAGCGCTGGAAGGGCCAGGCCTGGTCCTCGGCCAAGGTGCACTCGCAGATCTTCAAGCCGCTGCCTCAGGGCACCTATCCGGGAATCGACGACCGCGAGCTGTTCGAGTTCCTCGAGTCGCACTCGGACGACCGCCGCTAGTGTGCGCTTCACCAGTCTCTCCACGCGCGCGCGTGCGCGAGGCGCGGGGCGCGCCGCGGCATTGCTGGCAGGATGGTGCGCGTGACGGAACACGTACTCGACGAGCTCGCCTGGCGCGGGCTGATCTCCCAGACCACCGGCGACGATGCTCTTCGCGAGCACCTCAGCGACGGGCCCGTCACCGTCTATTGCGGGTTCGACCCCACCGCGCCCAGCCTCCACATCGGCAACCTGGTGCAGATCCTCACCGTGCGCCGGCTCCAGATGGCGGGCCACAGGCCGCTGATGCTCGTGGGCGGGGCGACCGGACTCATCGGCGATCCCAAGCAGGCGGGGGAGCGCACGCTCAAC
>JAUIBG010000044.1 GCA_030428165.1 Actinomycetes bacterium | reverse complement strand
CGGCGGCACCCGTGCCGGCGTCATCAAGACCACCTTCACCGAGGAGACCGAGACCGACCTGTTCGGCGAGCAGGCCGTGCTGTGCGGCGGCATGTCGCACCTGGTCCAGGCCGGCTTCGAGACCCTGGTCGAGGCGGGCTACCAGCCCGAGATCGCCTACTTCGAGGTGCTCCACGAGATGAAGCTGATCGTCGACCTCATGTGGGAGGGCGGCATCACCAAGCAGCGCTGGTCGATCTCCGACACCGCCGAGTACGGCGACTACGTCTCCGGCCCCCGCGTCATCACCGACGACACCAAGAACGCGATGCGCGAGATCCTCTCGGACATCCAGTCCGGCGTCTTCGCCAAGAAGTTCATCGACGACCAGGACAACGGCGCCGAGGAGTTCCTCAAGATGCGCGAGGCCGAGCAGAGCCACCCCATCGAGAAGACCGGCCAGGAGCTGCGCAAGCTGTTCACCTGGTCCGCCGCCACCAAGGACGCCGACTACGTCGACGGCTCGGCCGCTCGATGACCGATGTGAAGCGCCTCGCCGTCGTCGCCGGCGACGGCATCGGCCCCGAGGTCGTCGCGGAGGGACTCAAGTGCCTCGCCGCGGCGATCGCGGACGCCGACATCGAGGTGGAGACCACCGAGTTCGACCTGGGCGCCAAGCGCTGGCACGCGACGGGGGAGACCCTGACCGATGCCGACCTCGAGGCGATCCGGGGCCACGACGCGATCCTGCTGGGCGCCATCGGCGACCCGACGGTCCCGTCCGGCACGCTCGAGCGCGGCCTGCTGCTCAAGCTCCGATTCGAGCTCGACCAGTACGTGAACCTGCGTCCGTCGCGCCTGTACCCGGGCGAGGTCTCGCCCCTGGCCGACCCCGGCGAGATCGACTTCGTCGTCGTGCGTGAGGGCACCGAGGGCCCGTACGTGGGCAACGGCGGCGCGCTGCGCGTCGACACGCCCCACGAGATCGCGACCGAGGTGTCGATCAACACCCGTCACGGCGTCGAGCGCGTCGTGAGGTACGCCTTCGAGCTGGCCTCCAAGCGCGAGCGCAAGCACGTGACGCTGGTGCACAAGCACAACGTGCTGGTGCACGCCGGGCACCTGTGGCGCCGCAGCGTCGAGGCCGTCGCGCCGGAGTTCCCCGACGTGTCGTGGGACTACCTGCACGTCGATGCGGCCACGATCAAGATGGTCACCGCGCCGTCGTCCTTCGACGTGATCGTCACCGACAACCTGTTCGGCGACATCCTCACGGACGAGGCGGCTGCGATCAGCGGCGGCATCGGCCTGGCGGCCTCGGGCAACGTCAACCCGGACCTCACCGGCCCGTCCATGTTCGAGCCGGTGCACGGCTCGGCCCCGGACATCGCCGGCCAGGGCATCGCGGACCCGAGCGCCACCGTGCTCTCGGTCGCCATGCTGCTGGACTTCTGGGGCTACCCGGAGCTGGCGAAGCGCGTCGAGCAGGCGGTGGCGGACGACGCCGCCGCGAAGGGCGACGCGAAGCGCTCGACGGTCGAGGTCGGCGACGCCCTCGCCGCCCGCATCCGCGGCTAGCACCACCACCATCGGCCACTCCGAGCATCTCGTGCGGATCCCTTCAGGATTCCCGCACGAGATGCTCGGAGAAGGCACGCACGAAAGGACGGAGCCGTGACGCTCCCCAGCACCGCGAAGGACTTCACCGTCGAGCGCACCGCGAGGCCCACGTCGGACGCCGACCGCGCCGCCGCGCTCGACAACCCCAAGTTCGGGATCAAGTTCTCGGACCACATGGTCCGCATGGTCTGGACCGACGAGGACGGCTGGCAGAGCCGCGTCGTCGAGCCCTACGCGCCCCTGCAGCTGGACCCCGCGTCATCCGTCCTGCACTACGCCAATGAGATCTTCGAGGGCCTCAAGGCGTACAAGTGGGCCGACGGCTCGATCTGGACCTTCCGCCCGCAGGCCAATGCGGAGCGCCTCCAGCGCAGCGCGCGCCGCATGGCTCTGCCCGAGGTCTCTGTCGAGGACTTCATCGGCTCGATCGAGGCGCTCGTCCAGGTCGACTCCGAGTGGGTCCCCACGACGCCGGAGTCCAGCCTCTACCTGCGTCCCTTCACCATCGCGACGGACGTGTTCCTGGGACTGCGCAGGCCCAAGCGCGTCGAGTACCTCGTGATCGCGTCGCCCTCTGGTCCGTACTTCGCCGGCGGCGTGAAGCCGGTCTCCATCTGGGTCGAGCGCGACTACCACCGCGCAGGCCCCGGCGGCACGGGCGCGGCCAAGTGCGGCGGCAACTACGCGTCGTCGCTGATGCCGATGATCGAGGCGGGCAAGCGCGGCTTCGACCAGGTGATGTACCTGGACGCGGTGACCTCAGACGTCGTCGAGGAGCTGGGCGGCATGAACGTCTTCATCGTGCTCAAGGACGGCACCGTCGCGACCCCGATCCTCAACGGCAACATCCTCGAGGGCGTGACGCGCTCGTCGATCATCGAGCTGCTGAGCGAGCGGGACTACAAGGTCGTCGAGCGCGACATCACGGTGAGCGAGCTGCGCGAGGGCATCGCCAACGGCGACGTCGTCGAGGCGTTCGCCTGCGGCACGGCCGCGATCATCACGCCGATGGGTCGCCTGGCGGGCGAGGACTTCGACCTGACGATCGGCGACGGCCAGCCCGGCGAGGTCACGATGTCCGTGCGCCAGCAGCTCACCGACATCCAGTACGGCCGCGCCGAGGACACCTACGGCTGGATGCACCGCCTCGCGTAGCCGCTGATACGACAAGCCCCGGCGATCGGGTCCCGTGAGGGCCGATGCCGGGGCTGAGTCGTGTGCGGGGTCGCGTCAGGCGGCGACGGGAACCCTGATGCCTGCCCACTCGAGCACGGCCGCGTTCACGGCGGCCGGGTCGTCGCGGTGCAGGTTGTGGCCGGTGCCGTCGACGACGCGCACCTCGTAGCCCTCGGCGCGCAGCGCATCGGCCTCCTCGGGGGAGACGACAGAGCCGTCCGAGGCGAGCAGCACGAGCGACGGTGCCACGGGAGTCGCCGGGTAGGTCGTCGTGGCGCCGTCGGGCCAGATCGTCATGAACTCGGGGTCGAAGGTGCTGCGGGCCATCAGCTCGATGTGAACGTCGGTGCTGGTCCAGCGCGGATTGTCCCCGCGGACGGAGGCCTCGGTGATGCTCATGTAGTCGCCGAACCGGTCGTGCTCCGTGCCGTCGGGCCGTCCGATCCTGAAGGCGGGGTCCACGTAGACGATGCGGCGCGGCTCGAGCTCCGCGGAGATCATCCTGGCGGTGAAGCCCCCCAGGGAGTGACCCACCAGCAGGTCGGGGGCGTGGGGCACCGAGGTGCGCATCGACGCCGCGATCATCCTGAAGGTGTACTCCTGCGCACGCGGGGAGAAGCCGTGGCCGGGGAGGTCCACGGCGATGACGGTGTAGTCGCTGCTCGCGAGCTCGTCGGCGAGCGAGTGCCAGTTGGTGCCGCTGCTGAACAGTCCGTGGATGAGCACGGCGGTCTTCTCGCCGCGGCCCCAGGTGTGGGTGGCCAGCTTCATGGGGGGCTCCTCTCAGAGACGCCGGAGCCGGCGCCCCATTGCGAGTCTGAAATGACCCAATCGAGGATAGCCCGAAAGTTTGAACGTTCACACCATCCAGGTCCCGGGTGGTCCCTGCGAACTCTCGGACGGCGCTGTCAGGATGGAGCTATGGACGACAACCGCGATCCCACGACCGCCGTAGGCGTCACGCGTCGCGGGCTGATCGTCGGGGGAGCCGCGGGCGCCGGCGTCGTCGTCGCCGGCATCGCGGGCGTCTCGCTGGCGCTGCAGAGCGATGACGGGCGTGCGGACTCGCCAGGCGCGGGCGGCTCGACAGATGGTGGTCCCCCACTGCCGCGACCCGACGTGCTGGAGTCCAGCGACGGAGTGCTCGCCGCGACCCTCACCCTCGCGCCGGCGTCGCTCGACGTCGCCGGGTCCACGGTCACCATGCTCGCCTACAACGGCTCGGTCCCCGGCCCCACGCTGCACGCCCGTCCGGGCGACACACTCCGACTCGCGCTCGACAACCAGCTCGACGAGGCCACCAACCTCCACACGCACGGCCTCCACGTGGACGCGACGGGCAACGGAGACAACCCGTTCCGTCATGTGGCCTCGGGGGAGAGCGCGGAGTATGTGATCGAGCTGCCCGACGATCACCCTCACGGGGTCTTCTGGTACCACCCTCACCTGCACGGATCGGTCGCCGACCAGGTCTTCGCCGGCCTCTACGGCGCGATCGTCGTCGATCGGGAGGACTGGAGCGACGGCGCACCCGAGGTGGTCGTCGTCTCGGACTCGTCGTTCTCCGGCGGGCGCGTCGCGAGCGTCTCGACGCCGGAGCGGCGCATGGGCCGCATCGGCGACGTGCTGATGGCGAACGGTGCGGTGGGTCCCACGATCGCCGTGCCCCAGGACGGACCCGCGCGCCTGCTCCTCGTCAACGCATGCACCAGCCGCTACCTCGATCTCGAGGCCGCAGGCGCGACGTGGACCGTGCGCGGCCGCGACTCGGGAGCATTCGATCCCGCGCGGGAGGTGGACGTCCTCACCATTCCGCCGGGAGGGCGGGCCGATGCGCAGATCTCCGCGCCGGCGGACGGCGCCGTCGTGGTCGCTCGGGGCAGGGATCAAGGGCCTGGCGGCGGCATGATGATGATGTCGGGGGCCTCCTGGGAGGATGCCGGCCTGCTCGCCCTCGTGCCCGATGCCTCGGCTCCGGTGGCGTCGACGCCAGCGCTGTCGATCCCACGCGACCTCGCGACGGCGGCGATCGACGCGAGACGAGTGCTCGAGTTCGGCATGGCGATGGGTGGCGGAGGGATGCGCTTCACCATCGACGGTGCGGTCTTCGACCCTGAACGCGTCGACCAGCACGTGCGACTGGGCACCGTCGAGGAGTGGACGGTCCGCAATCGCACGGGAATGGCCCACCCCTTCCACCTGCACGTGTGGCCCATGCAGGTGCTGCGCGACGCCTCGGGCGATGTCGAGGCAGTCGATGCGCGTGACGTCGTGGACGTGCCCGCCGGCGGTGAGGTGGTCGTGCGGATCGCGTTCGAGAGGTTCGCCGGTCCGACGGTGTACCACTGCCACATCCTCGACCACGAGGACCTGGGCATGATGGGCATCGTCGAGGCCTCCTAGGTCTCGGTAGGCTGGCGGGATGAGCTCCGCCCCCGTGTTCACCGTCACCCGCACCGCGACGCCGGCCACGGCCGAGGGCAGGGCGGCCGCCGCATCGGCTCCGTTCGGCACCGCCTTCACCGACCACTGGGCGAGGGCGACGTGGAACGCCGCCGAGGGCTGGCACGGCCACCGCATCGAGGCGCTCGCGCCGATGTCGCTGCACCCCGCCGCGACCGTGCTGCACTACGGCCAGCAGGTGTTCGAGGGGCTCAAGGCGTACCGCTGGTCCGATGGCTCGATCCACCTGTTCCGCCCCGAGCGCAACGCCGCGCGGCTCGCGCAGTCGGCCGAGCGCATGGCGCTGCCGCCGGTGCCGGAGGAGACCTTCCTCGCTGCGTGCGAGCAGCTGCTCGCCGTCGAGCAGGAGTGGGTGCCTGACGCCCCCGAGACCAGCCTCTACCTGCGCCCCACCCTCATGGGAACGGCCGCCGACCTGGGCGTGCACCCGTCCCCCGAGGTCGAGTTCTTCGTGCTGGCGGCCCCGGTGGGCGCGTACTTCGCCGGCGGCGTGAAGCCCGTCAGCATCTGGGTCGCGCAAGACTTCCACCGCGCGGGCCCCGGCGGCACCGGTCAAGCCAAGACCGCGGGCAACTACGCCGCGAGCCTGCTGCCGCAGCAGCAGGCGGTCGAGAACGGCTGCGACCAGGTGCTCTTCCTCGACGGCAGGCAGAACCGCTACGTCGAGGAGCTGGGCGGCATGAACGTCATGGCCGTCTACGGCGACGGCGCCGTCGTGACCCCGCGCCTGACCGGCACGATCCTGCCCGGCGTGACCCGGTCATCGGTCCTCGACCTGCTGCGTGCCCAGGGCCGCGACGTGGTCGAGACGGACCTCGCGCTCGACGACCTGCGGCACGACATCGCCTCTGGCGACATCGTCGAGCTGTTCGCGTGCGGCACGGCCGCCGTCATCACCCCGATCGGCCGCCTCAAGGCGCCCGAGTTCGAGGTCACCGTCGGCGACGGCGGGGCCGGCGCCCTCACCATGGGGCTGCGATCGCAGCTCACGGACATTCAGTACGGCCGGGCCGAGGACCCGTTCGGCTGGGTGACCACCGTCTCCTAGAGGACACGACAGGGAGGTGGCGACGATGCCACTCACGAGCGTGACGGTCAGCAGTCCGGACATCGGGCACGAGTCCTACATCGACGACAGGTTCGCTGGGCGGGAGCCGGCGGAGACGCCTCGGTTCGAGGTCGGAGGCATCCCGGAGGGAGCAGTGGAGCTGGCGCTGATCTGCGACGATCCGGACGCGCCGATGCCGGGCGGCTTCATCCACTGGACGCTGTACGGGCTTCCGGCCCGCATCGGCCACATCGAGCCTGCCGAGGGTCGGCACGGCCCCAACGACGCCGAGACCGTGGGCTACGCGGGTCCGTACCCGCCGGCCGGGCACGGGCCGCACCACTACTTCTTCTGGGTCTACGCGCTGTCGCGCGCGGTCGAGGGGGAGCCCACGAGGGACGAGTTCCTGCGTGACTACGCCGATGCCGTGGTCGGGCAGGCGCGCGTCGTGGGCCTGTACCGGAACGACTAGGCACGTAGCGCGGCAGCCCCGCTCAGTCGTCGCCGAGGATCCACTCCGGCACGGTGCGCAGCATCACGTCAGTGAGGTGCTTCGGGTCGCGCTCGGGTGACATCAGCCACACCTCGAGGGCACCGACGACTCCGTGGCCGATGAAGCGGGAGATCACGGCGTTGTCGGGGTCTCCCGGTGTGCGTTCGTTGAGGACCTCGTTGACGCCGCCCACGAAGGCCGTCGTCAGCATCGCGGACAGCGACGGCGAGATGTGATCGGCTGTGCTGGCCATGCCGGCCGTATAGACGTCCGCCCACCGCAGCACGTGGGCGAGCAGCTCCTCGTCGCCCGCGCGCCAGGCCTCGCGGACCGGGACACCGTCGGCGAGGCGCGCGTCGAAGTGCTCCCGGATCTCGTCGAGCTCGGGCTTCATCTGCGCCACGAGGAACGCCTGCGGGTTCTCCGTGTGGTTGTAGAGCGTCCTGCGAGTCACGCCGGCCGCCGCGACGAGCTCGACCGCCGTGATGTCGTCGATCGGGCGCTCGCTCGCGAGGGAGATCACGGCATCGCGGAGAGCGTCGACGGTGCGCTGCGCTCTCGGGTCCATGGTGAAACGCTAGTGGACCGCGAGGGCGCGGCGGCCGCTCACACGCGGCGGCGTGTGACGAATAGCACTCCGAGTGCCGCGAGGCCCGCGGCGATCGCGATGAGCCAGGCCGACTCGGCGCCGGTCGCAGCGAGCTCGGGCTCCGGCTCCGCGAGGATCTCGATTGCCGCGAAGCCCAGCACCGTCCCGTTCGCCGGATCGTAGGCGACGACGTGGTGGACGCCGGGTTCCGCATCGGCCGGGATCGTCAACGTCAGCGCGGTGCCGCCGGTGGGCGAAAGGGTCACAGCCGATGCGAGGGCCACCGGCGTCGACATGAACCACAGGTCGGCGTCGCCGTCGAACGGGCATACGGTCACGTCGATGTCGTCGCCTGCGTACGCGGTGTCGGGAATGCTCAGACACGATGCCGCGAGCCCCGAGATGTCAGCCGCCTGAGGTGCGTAGCCGTCGAAGGTCCACTGCGCCGTGAACACCGTTGCCTCCTGGATCGCGTCGGCGATGCCGATGCCGGTGTCGGACACCCAGCCCGTGAAGGTCCAGCCGGGACGCGTCGGGTCGCTCGGTGCGGCCACGACGGTGCCGTAGTCCGTCGGGATGACCGAGTCAGGGTCGCCGTTGCCGTAGACGAACGTGACGTCGTAGGGGATCGGCGTCCACTGCGCGGTGAAGGTCACCGGGGAGACGACGGGATCCGTGAACTGGGCGTCTGCGGGGTCCGAGGTCCAGCCGGCGAAGGTGTACCCAGTGCGCGGGGGTGTGCCTGGCGAACTGGAAGGGTCGCCGTACTCGATGGTGTGGACCGTCGGCGCGTCGCCATTGCCCCAGACGTAGGTGACGTCATAGGTGAAGACCAGCTCGAAGTGGCCCGGCAGGGTGGCGCTGGCACTTCCGACCGCGCCGACGCCGGTGACGGGCGTCCCGAGGGAGACGGCCGCGGCGGGAGGCGCCGTACCGCCGCCGTTCGCTGGCAGGCCCACCATGGAGGCGGGTCCGTCGATGCGGATCCATCCAGCCGTCACGGCAAGGGTGCTCGAACCCGAGCCGATGCCGGGCGCGTCGGTTCCGCCGGCTGCGACGATGCTCCCTCCCGAGAGTGTCAGCGCCGGTCCTTGACCCACCCATGCCCCGCCGATGCCCGCTCCGGACGCACCGCCCTGAGCGGTGACGTGTCCTCCGGCAATCGTGATCACGAGTGACGTCGTATCACCGGAGGTGCCGATGCCGGCAGCGCTGGATCCACCGGTGGCATTCACTGAGCCGCCCTCGATCGTGACTGTTCCTCCGGAACCGTGCCGGCCGGTGCCGATGCCCGCGCCCGACGGGCCGCCATGGGCGGTCACGGTGCCGCTCAGGATGGAGATCGTGCCCGCGCCGCCCAGAAAGCCGCCGCCAATCGCCGCAGCGTCCTCGGTGGAGCTCGCGTTGACCGTCGCGCCGTCGATGATGATCGAGCCCGGATCGGCGAGAAGCCCGCCGCCGATGCCTGCGCCGTCGGAGCCGCCGACGGCGCGCACAGTGCCGCCGGTCAGCGTGATCGCATCGCCGGCCGTGCTGCCGACCGAGAACCCGCCGTGGTGGCCGCTCCCGATTCCTGCGGCGGACGTTCCTCCGGTTGCCGCGACCAGACCGCCGCTGACGGTGATGAGGTGCGCGGGACCGCCCACACCGCCGCCGATGCCTGCGCCCGACGAGCCGCCATTCGCCTCCACGTCGCCGCCGGAGATCGTCGTGCTGCCGCCGTGGCCGCCGTATCCGCCTCCGATGCCGGCGGCGCCGCTTCCGCCGGTAGCGGTGACCGCGCCCGCGCTGATGGTCACAGTGCCGCCGTTGCCGTATGCGCTGCCGGAGACCCCTCCGCCGCCGATGCCAGCGCCGCCTCGTCCACCGGTGGCGTGCACGACGCCTCCGGAGATGCTCACGGTGCCGCCTGAGGCGCCGTGTCCGCCGCCGATGCCCGCACCGTCGTCTCCGCCGTTGGCGATGACCGTGCCACTGTTGATCACGATTGCGCCGACCGCCTCCCCGAACCCGTTCCCGATTCCGGCGGCGTCGGCTGTTCCTGTCGCGGTCAGGACTCCTCCAGCCTGAGTGCTCTCGATGGTGAGCGTGGCCCCGTCGTAGACGTGGATTCCTGAGGTGTTGAGCGTCTCGGGCGCGAGAGTCAGCGAGAAGCCCGCGAGGTCCAGCGTGATGTCCTTGCCCGCAACGACAAGCGCGCCGGTCGTCGTACTCGGGATGTCAGCGTCGAGGGTGACGGTGCCGCCGTCTGGCGTCGCGTTGATCAGGGACTGCAGCTGGTCGATGGTGGTGGTCGCCGCGCTCGCTGCTGGTGCGGTGACCAGCGCGAGCAGGCCGGCGAGGCCTGCGGCGGCGGCAAAGGACAGCGGGCGGCGTGCGAGCATCGTCACTCCTTGCGGTCGCGCCGTCGCGGGGAGCGGGTGCTCCGGTACTGGGGACCTCGGGCGCGCCTCGTTAGACGCAGATTAGCGACAAATCCGACATAAGAGAAGGATCTATCCGTTTGTGGATTCCGCCACTGCGGAAGTCGCGCTACTGCCCGATGCGCGCGGTGAGCTCGCGAATCTCCTCGCCTGAGGCGTTCCCGCCCGTGCAGGCGAACCCGACCACACCGGTGCGCGACGCATCGGCCATCGCCCCGGCGAGGCCGGCGACGCCGGCGCCCTCGCACAGCGTGTGGGCGCTGGCTGCCATGACGCGCATCGCCTCGCGCAGCAGGTCGTCGCCGACGAGCATGAAGTCGGCGAGGCCCTCGCGGAGGATCGGCAGCGTGACCTCGAAGCCCGAGCCGGTGGCGAGACCCGAGGCGAAGGTGTCGATGGGCGCGGTCGTTACTCGGCCGGAGCTCCAGGACCGGTGCACCGCGGGTGCCCCCTCGGCCTGGACGCCCACGATCCGCACGTGCGGCGCGATCGCGTCGCGGACCAGGATCGCGCCGGCGGCGCCCGAGCCCGATCCGATCGGCACGTAGAGCGTCTCGATCTCCGGGTGCTCGCGCAGCAGCTCCAGATACACGGTGCCGTGCCCGTGGATGATCGCGGTCTCGTTGCCGGGGTTCACGAAGTGCAGGCCGTCGCGGCCGGCGAGGGTCATGGCGTGCGCCGCGGCGGCGGACATGTCCGCACCCTCGATGACGACGGTGGCACCGAGGGCGCGCACGGCATCGGCCTTGACGCGCGGGGCGGAGACGGGCATGACGATCGTGGCGTCGACGCCGGCGGCGCGGGCTGCGAAGGCGAGCGACTGGGCGTGGTTTCCGGTGGAGACGGTGATGAGGCCGGCGCGGCGCTCCTGGGGGGTGAGGGCGGACATCAGGGCGACGCCGCCGCGCACCTTGAAGGCGCCGATGGGCTGGACGTTCTCGTGCTTGACCACCACGCGCGAGTCGACGGCCTCGTTCAGGAGCGGGTACTCCCACGCAGGGGTGGCGGGCAGGGTCGAGGAGATCGCCTCGGCGGCCGCCAGCACGCCCTCGAACGAGGGGGCGCCGCGCAGGGCGGAGGGGCGGGCGGAGGCGGTGGCCGTCGTGCGTGCAGGGGCGGTCGTCGTCATGCCCTCAAGGGTGAGGCACAGGATATCGATACGTCCAATGAATTGAATCGCTTGTTTTGATAGCGATCATCGATATTATGGGCACATGATCGATGTGAACCGCCTCGAGGTGCTCGTCACCTTCGCGCGCACGGGCAATGTCACTGCGGCTGCCGAAGAGCTGCACTTCTCGCAGCCCACTGTCTCACACCACCTCCACAAACTGGAGGCCGAGACCGGCGCGCAACTGGTGCGTCGCGTGGGCCGCGGGCTGATCCTCACCCCCGCGGGCGAACGTCTCGCTGAGCGCGGCGAGGAGATCTTAGGGCTCGTCGCGAGGGCCGAGCGCGAGCTCCAGGCCGCCGTCTCGCTCGAGACGGGCACAGTTCGCCTCGCCATCTTCCCCTCGGCCGTGGCGACCCTGGGTCCGCGCATCGTCGAGGAGACGCACCGGCGCCACCCTGGTCTCCAGCTCGAGGTGACGGAGGCCGAGCCGCCCCAGGCCGAGCGCATGGTCCTCGCCCAGGAGGCCGACCTCGCGCTCGCGTTCACGTACCCGTCCGAGACCGGATCGGAGGCGGTGAACTCGGAGGTGCTGGGCCTGGACCCGCTCTACCTGGTGTCGCCCCCGGCCGATGCGGTGGGCGCCAAGGCGACGTGGGGCGCCCACGGTCGCCTTCCCAAGTCCGAGAAGATGATCTCGCTCGACGACCTGGGCGCATTCGCGAAGGACCCGTGGATGGCCGGCTGCGAGCGCTGCCGCGGCTACCTCGTGTCGACGTGCGGCGCTGCCGGGTTCACGCCGGGCATCGCCTTCGCGTCCGATGACTATGTCGCCATCCAGTCGATGGTCGCGGTGGGGCAGGGCGTCACCCTCCTGCCGCGGCTTGCGCTGCAGGCGCACCGTCACCCCGACGTGGTCGTGACGCCTGTCGACGGCGCGTCGCGCTCGCTGCGGCTGCTGTCGCTGGGTCGCCCGCCGCTGCCGCCGGCGCTCGAGGCCGTGAGCGAGGTCGTGCGCGATCTCGTGGCCGATGCGGAGAAGCGCGAGCTGACGCCCTCGGCGGTGCAGGGGGTGTAACCCCGCCTACTGGATACGGCGCCTCGCGATCAGCAGTGCCGCTCCAGCGGCGAGGAGCGCCGCGATCGCCGGTGCGATGCTCGTGGTCATCGTGCCCGTCTGGGCGAGTGCGTCGTCGTCCGTGTCGACTGAAACGTCGCTCTCGACCTCTGCCCATTGTGCGGTCCAGGTGGCGTCGACGGTGACCTTTGCGGGATCTGCGTCCGCGGGCGAGACCGACCACCCCGTGAACTCGTACCCCTCGCGCGTGGGCGCTGTCGTCGGCACGGAGTAGGTGCTGCCGTACGCGACCGTCGCTACGTCGTCGGCCCGCCCGTTGCCGAATACGGTCCTCACGTCCAGTTCGGTCGTCTCGAACTGCGCCGTGAAGGTCACGGGTGCCGTGATCGGGTCGGTCGTCGCGATCCCCGCGGGGTCCGAGGCCCAGCTGGTGAGGGTGAGCTCGGGGCCGGATGGATCGGCCGGGATGTCGTCGGGGTCGACCGTGGAGCCGTACTCGACGACTGCGGTGCCCAGCGTCGACGTGCCGTCAGTGAAGGTCACCTCGTACGAGAAGGCGATGTCCACGGTCCCGAGGCTCCCTTGGGAGGGCGTCGCCGGTTGCGCAGTGAGCGTGGCAGTGGTGCCGGTGACGGGGTTGGCGAGGGTGACGGGAGTTCGGTCGGCCATCGCAGGGATGTCGCCCGCGTTGGTCGGGCCCAGGAGGGTGATCGTACCCTCGCCGCCGGCATCGTCGCCGGAGCCGATCGCGGAGGCCCACACGCCTCCCGTGGCATGGAGGATGCCTCCCGACATGACGACCGTGCCGCCGTTGAAGTCGCTTCCGCCGCCTATGCCCGCGCCCCATCCGCCGCCAATCGCGGTGACGGTGCCGCCGGTGATGGTCACGCGGTCGGAGGAGTTCCAGAACTCGATGCCGGCCCGGTAGGAGCCGCCGACCGCCGTGAGCGTGCCGGTGCCCACGGAGTCCGCGATCGTGATGTCGGCTCCGCGTGCGAAGATCGCCGCTGCAGAGAGACCCACGATGTTCGCGATGGTGAGCTCGTTGCCGGCGAGGTCGAGCGTCACGGTCCTGTACTGGAGATTGAGGTACGCGTTCTCGGGTGCAGTGATATCGGCGCCCAGCACGATGGTGTCGACGCCGGTGTCCGCAGCGGCGGTGGTGAGCTCGTTCCACGTGGAGACGGTGACGGTCGCGGCCGATGCTGGTGGAGCCGAGACCAGCAGCGCGGCGGCGGCCAGCGTGACCACGGCGAGGACGGTGGGCAGGCGGCGGAGTGCGAGCACGGAAACCTCAGGGGTCGGGGCGGGGGCGATAAGCACGCTAGCAGGGATGACGCAGATGTGGGAGGTTCATTCCGTTTTCCGGCGGTTTAACCGCCGAAACTTGGGCAAGTGCACGTCCTCGGCGATGCAGGGGGTCTAGTCGTCGTTCACTATTCTGCGCGTTCGCGTACAATAGTGAACGTTCGCGCACAATAGTGTGCGCACGGAGAGGACCTCATGGAAGCCAGGCGACCCTTGGCTACCGTCACTCCGACGGTCGATGGACTTGTGCTGCAGAAGCTCGCCTCGGTGAACTCGGCCTTCAGCCCGGGTGAGATCGCGCGATTCCTGCCCGAGGTGTCGCTCAGCGGAATCCGCAAGGTCCTCGCGCGTCTGACGGCGCAAGGCATCGTGATCGAGAAGCGGGCGGGACGCAGCGCCTACGTGTACTCGCTCAATCGCGACCACATGGCTGCGGCCCCCATCATCGAGCTTGCCGAGCTGTGGCAGCGCGTCAACGACAGGATTGCGGCGACGATCGCCGAGTGGGACGAGCAGCCGGTGTATGCGGCGATCTTCGGCTCGTGGGCGCGCAAGCAGGCGGGCGTCGAATCCGATATCGACCTCTTCTTTGTGCTGCCCGATGGCTACGACTTCGACGAGTGGTTCGACCGCATCAGCGCGCTTGAGACCTCCGCATGGCGATGGACGGGCAACGATGTGCAGTCGATTCGAATCGAGCGAGGTGCCGTCCACAGAGATCCCGAAACGGAGCTCTTCCACGAGGTGGCGCGCGACCGGATCCACCTCGCGGGCGAAACTGATTGGCTCGGCACGGAGTTGCGGAGGATTCGTGCAGAGAGTCGTGGAGTGCAACTCGGCGCGGACCGCCGGGCGCCTGTCGAAAGCTGAGCAGTTCGAGCGTGCCGCTGCGGACCTCCTGTTGCTGGCCGACGACGAGCGAGCCGCGAGCGACGCCTACGTCACACTCGCGGTCCACGCCGGCGTCGCAGCGGCTGACGTGCTCTGCTGCGTGGACCATGGCATCCACTCACGTGGTTCGAATCACGGCGAGGCTGTGGCGCTGCTTGCCACACGCCGGCCGAAGCTCGCGAAGCATCTCGGCGTGCTGCTCGCCATGAAGCCGGCGGCCGGGTATGGATCTCATCCCGTGAGCACGGTGGATCGCGTGCGTGCTGAGCGCGCCATGGATGCACTCATGAATGCCGCCCGCGCTAGCGTGGGCGGGTGACCGAGCCCGCTCCCCGCGATGCCCCACTGACCTATCCGGGCAAGCAGCTCGGTGCGGCGGTGCTGGTGCTGCAGGGCAAGGCGCATCCGGTATCGGCACCCGAGGCGCTCGGCGCGATCCGCGGCCGCACGCCGGTCGTTGTGGCAGGGTCCAACGGCTCGATGGCTCAGTTGCGGCACAAGGCCGCCTCGCACGGGCTCGCGCTCGACTTCCCGGTCCTGCCCGCGCGGACGCACGGCTGGGCTGGCGCGTTCGCGCCGGTGCTGAGCCAGTTCGGCTACATCCCGTCGACGTTCGTGAAGGTCGCGGGCGCCTCGTGGCGCACGGTCGTGCTGTTCCTCGACGACGCGCAACTGGACGCGATGGACGCGACGGAGGGCGGCTACGCGCGCATCCCCCTTCCCGACGACGCGGTGACGGTCACGGGCGCGACCGATGCCGGCATCGGCGCTGCGTCGTCGAACCCCGTTCACGCCTATCAGTTCGGGGCGGGGGAGCACCTGCGGCTGGGGCTGGACGTGCCGACCCTCCCGATGTCGCAATCCGAGCTGTTTGGCCTACTCGCGAGCACGCGAGAAACTGCCGGCCACTTCACCGGCAATGCCGGGGACATCGCGGCTCGCGCACGCGTTGATGAGTCATGGAGAACGACCGTCACGACGGACCTGAAACTTCTGGCTACGGCGCCGTAACCTACGGTGGCGTAGGTTATGATAGCGCCATGACGACGACACTGACGTCGCCGGCTCTGGTCGGCGCTGATGAGGCCCTTCCCCTGGCGGCGATGCTGCGAGACCGCGCGAGCGCCAACCCCGATCTTCCCTTCGCCGAGCACAAGGATGCCGATGGCACGTGGCTCAAGACGAGCATCGGCGAGTTCGAGACCCAGGTCCGCGCCGTGGCGAAGGGTCTCGTCGCGACTGGAATCGGCATCGGCGACCGTGTGGGCCTCACCGCGAACAACCGCTACGAGTGGGCTGTGCTGGACTTCGCGATCCAGACCGCCGGCGCCGTGACGGTGCCCGTCTACCCGACGTCCTCCGCCTCCCAGGTGAGCTGGATCGCGGAGGACGCCAACATCGGTCTCTTCATCGTCGAAAACGACGCGATGCACGATGCGGCAGCCGAGTCCGGTGTGAAGACGCTGGTGATCGACGACCGTGCCGTCCAGGAGCTCGCGCTCGTGGGTGCCGACGTGACCGATGCGGACCTCGACGCGCGCACCGCCGACACCTCGGTGGACGACCTCGCGACCCTGATCTACACCTCCGGCACGACCGGCCGCCCCAAGGGCGTCATGCTGTCGCACCGGAACCTCACGGAGCACTGCCTCAACATCGAGCGCGACGAGCACTTCGGCGCGTTCGTGACGGCGCCGTCGCCGCGCCTGCTGCTGTTCCTGCCGATGGCGCACGTGTTCGGCCGCCTGGCGATGACCCTGAGCGTGTCCGCGGGCTCGGTGGTGGGCTTTGCGCCCGACACCAAGGTGCTGGCGGACGACATGAAGACGTTCCGTCCCACGTGGATGGTCGTGGTGCCGCGCGT
>JAUIBG010000043.1 GCA_030428165.1 Actinomycetes bacterium | reverse complement strand
GTGGACGCGATGTGGGAGCTCGGCCTCGTCAACGAGGTGCGACACCTCGCGACCGTGGGACTGCGGGAGGGCGTCACCGCGCGCCGCGCCGTGGGATACGCCGAGGTGCTGCGCATGCTCGACGGCGAGATCGACGAGGACGCCGCCCGCGAGGAGATCGCCCGCAACACCAGGCGGCTCGCGCGTCGCCAGGGCCGCTGGTTCGGCCCCGACGAGCGCATCAGGTGGATCCCTGGACCGCTGGACGGCGCCGATGTGGCCCGAGCCGCCGATGACGCGCTCGCCGTCGTCGGCGCGGCCGCCTGAGCGCGCGTGAGAGGATTCCGGGCATGACCGAGCTCGCCTTCACCAAGGGCCACGGCACGCGCAACGACTTCGTCCTCCTCGTCGACCCCGACGGCGAGATCGCCCTCGACGCCGACCTGGCCAGGTTCCTGTGCGACCGCAGGGGCGGCATCGGCGGCGACGGCGTGATCCGCATCGTCCGTGCCGGCAGGCTCGCGGCCGGCGAGGGCTTCGACGCCGACTCCTGGTTCATGGACTACTGGAACTCCGACGGCACCACGTCGGAGATGTGCGGCAACGGCGCCAGGGTGTTCGCCGCGGTGCTCGAGCGCGAGGGCGAGGACCTCAGCGTCCCCGTCACGTTCGGCACCAGGGGAGGCCAGCGCACGGTGGTCGCGGCTGGACCCGGCATGTACACGATCGGGATGGGGGAGTTCTCCGTCCCCGCCGCCGAGGACGGCGCCGACAGCCTGGTGGGCGCGGTGGGACTCGAGCCCCCGCGGCCCGCGCTGAGCGTCGACGTCGGCAACCCGCACCGCGTCACCGCGCTGGCGTCCGTCGAGGAGCTCGAGGCGCTGGACCTCACCTGGCAGCCCGTGGTGGACCCGGTGCCCGAGCACGGCGCGAACGTCGAGTTCGCGGTGGCGCTGGGCCACACCGCGGACCTGGGACGCGTCCGCATGCGCGTCCACGAGCGCGGCAGCGGGGAGACGCAGTCCTGCGGCACCGGCGCGTGCGCCGTCGCGATCGCGATGGCGACGTGGGCCGGGGCCGATGCGCCCCGCACCTGGGAGGTCGAGGTGCCAGGCGGCGTGGTCACCGTCGCGATCGACGGCACGTCGACCACGCTGACCGGCCCGGCCGAGCTGGTCGCGACCGGAACCGTCACACTCCCGTAACCCGCGTCCGCACTGGCTCGTGGCAGGATCGAGGGACCCATGCGTCCCCAGCCAGCCACGAGGAGAGCGCACGTGACCGAGATCTTCTCCGCCCCGAGCCAGAGCATCGCGCCCGAGGACGCCGAGCGCGTCAACGACCTGCTCGTCCGCATCCACGGCGTGTTCGACGAGCGCCTGGTGGGGCAGCAGCCGCTGCGCTTCGCCCTCGTCACGCCTCTCATCGTCGGCGGGCACGTGCTCATCGAGTCGGTGCCCGGCCTCGCCAAGACGCTCTCCGCGCAGACCCTCGCCGAGGCGGTCGGCGGCTCGTTCCGGCGCATCCAGTGCACGCCGGACCTGATGCCCAACGACATCATCGGCTCGCAGATCTACAACTTCGCCACCTCGGAGTTCACCACCCAGCTGGGCCCGGTCCACGCGAACCTGGTGCTGCTCGACGAGATCAACCGCTCGTCCGCCAAGACGCAGTCGGCGATGCTCGAGGCCATGCAGGAGCGCCAGACCTCGGTGGGCGGCACGGTCTACAAGCTGCCGCGGCCCTTCATGGTGATGGCGACGCAGAACCCCATCGAGGAGGAGGGCACCTACGTGCTGCCCGAGGCCCAGATGGACCGCTTCCTGATGAAGGAGGTGCTGACGTACCCCGCGCCGCACGAGGAGTTCGAGATCCTGCAGCGCGTCGCCGACGGGCGCTTCGAGGCTCCGCTCGAGACCGAGCCCATCTCCGTGGACGACGTGCTGTTCCTCCAGCGCATGGTGCGCTCGGTCTTCGTCGCCGAGCCGATCAAGCGCTACATCGTCGACGTCGTGAACGCGACCCGCGGCATCGGCGAGCGCCCGCAGCGCAGCATCAAGGAGCAGGTGAGGGTGGGAGCGAGCCCCCGCGGCGCGATCGCGCTGATGCAGGTCGCCCAGGCGATCGCGCTGCAGAGCGGCCGCACGTACGTGGTGCCGGACGACGTGAAGGCGATGCGCTACGGCGTCCTGCGCCACCGCATCGTGCGCACGTACGACGCGATCGCGACCGATGTGACGCCTGAGTCCATCATCGACGTCGCGTTCTCGGCGGTCACGGCGCCGTAGGCACCGCCATGCCTGAGGACTCGAGCACGCAGGGGCCCCCGGAGGGCTCCCTCCCCGGCGGCGCGCCCACGGGGGCCGCCGCGCCGCGCGCGGTCCTGCCCCGACCCGAGGTCCCGGGGATCGACTCGGCCGTCGCCGAGCCCTCGCATCGGCCCCGTGCGCACTCGCGCCTGGCGGCCGTGCGCGCCCACCTGGAGCTGCCGCTGGTGCGGCGGGCGAGCGGCGCGCTCGAGGGGCGCCACCGCTCGATCCTGTCCGGCCACGGCCAGGACTTCGACGAGATGTCGCTCTATCACCCCGGCGACGACATCGCCGACATCGACTGGCGCGCCTCCGCGCGCTCGGGGCAGCCGGTGATCAAGCGCTTCGAGCGCACGTCGAACATCTCGACCGTGCTGGTGGTCGACACCGCTCGCACGATGTCGGCCGCGGGTTACGAGGGCAGCAAGGCCGAGCTGGCGCAGTTCGCCTGCGACGTCATCGGCTTCCTCGCCTCGGGCCGCGGCGACACGCTCGGGCTCGTCGCAGGCGATACCGACCGCGTCGTGCAGATGCCCGCCCGCTCGGGAAACGACCACATCGAGACGCTGCTGCGGCGTGTCGTGACGCTCATGACGGCGGAGGCGGGCCACTCCGACCTGCCCCGCGTGCTCGACCGTGCGGGACTCGTGATGAACGAGCGCCGCTCGCTCGTGGTGCTCGTGACGGACGAGACGCGGCCCAGGGGCGACGCCTCGCGCGCACTGCGCAGGCTCGCGTCGATGCACGAGGTGATCGTGATCCGAGTCGCCGACGTGCCCGCCTCGCGCTTCCTGACCGGCGCCTACGAGGACGTCGAGGACTCCTCGGGGCTGCCGCGCTTCCTGTGGGGCAGGGACGACGTCATCAGGGACGCGCAGAACGAGCAGGCGACCCGCAGGGAGGCGGTCGACCGCCTGCTGGAGCGCTCGGGCATCACCTCGCTCACGGTCGGCAGCAGGGACGAGCTCGTCCGCCGCATCGTGGAGACCTTCGTCAGGAGCCGCCGTGGCGCCAGGTAGCCTGCCGGCCGCGGTGGTCGAGAACGAGCTCCAGGATCCGGTGGGGTACTCCTGGTGGCTGGCCGCGCTCGCCGCGGGCCTCGTGGTCCTCATCGCGCTGTGGTACCTCCTGGTGTGGTGGCTGGTGCGACGGCGCGAGCGCCGGGCCTCCGAGCCCCTCGACACGCGCATCAGGCCCGACCGGCTGGCTGCGATCAGGCGCGCGCACGTCGACAGGGTCGAGGCCGCGTACGAGGACTACGCCGCGGAGCGCTCGACGCTGCGCGAGCTCCACCTCGAGTTCAACGCCGTGGTGCGCGACTACGCGACCGCCAGAACGGGCCGAGACGTGTCCTCCCTGACCGTGATGGACCTGCGCGGCATCGAGCGCGGCTCGGCGCTGGCCGATGTGCTGGCCGGCTACAGCGAGCCCGCCTTCGCCCGCACGTCGACGGCCCGCGCACGCGAGGCGGCCGACCAGGCCAAGGCGGTGATCGAGACCTGGTGATCAACTCCCTCGAGTTCTGGTGGTTCCTGCCCCTCGGCGTCGTGGCGCTGCTCGCCGCAGCGGCCGCTGGCTACTGGTGGTGGCGCCGCGACACCCGCGAGGACAGTGCGGTCGCTGTCGCCAATGCGGGCTTCGTGCGGTCCCTCGAGTCGGTGCGCAGGCGGATGGCGATCTACCACCTGCTGATCGCGCTCGCGGCGATGCTGGCCGTCGTCGCAGGTGTCGCGGCCGCGGTGATGGCCTCGCGACCTGCCGACAAGTCGATCGAGCGCCCCGAGCTCGCCACCCGCGACATCGTCATCTGCCTCGACGTGTCAGGGTCGATGCTGGGCTACGACGTCGAGATCGTCGAGACCTTCCTGGCGGTGGTCGGCGACTTCTCAGGCGAGCGCATCGCGCTGTCGATCTGGAACGAGACCTCGCGGACCGTGTTCCCGCTCACGGACGACTACGACCTCGTCACGGAGCAGCTGACGATCGCCCGCGACGCGATGGACATCTCCGAGTACGACCTCTACTGGGGCACGTACACGGCTGAGCAGGAGCAGCGGTACCTCGACTTCACCTCAGGCACGGTGCTCGACTGGGAGGGCGAGAACTCGTCCCTGATCGGCGATGGCCTCGCGAGCTGCGGACTGCTTTTCGACGAGGCGGACACCGAGCGGTCCCGATCGATCCTGATCGCGAGCGACAACGAGGTGTTCGGCACGTCGGTCTTCACGCTGGACGAGGCGGCCGCGCTGGTGGCGGGCCGCGGCATCTCCATGGTCGGCATCTTCGGAGGCGACCCGCAGTACGGCGACGCCGCAGGCTTCGAGTCCGCGATGCGCGCGAACGGGGGCCTGTTCTACGAGGCGAACGACCCATCCGCGGTGCCTGGGATCCTCGACGCCGTGGCCTCCCAGCAGGCGGTGGACCTCGAGGCGGCCGAGGAGATCGTCATCACGGACCGGCCTGCGGCCGCGCTCGCGGTGCTCGCCGTGTTCGCGCTCGTGGCCTTCGGCCTGGCATGGGCGGTGCGCGAATGAGCTTCCAGCCGCTGTGGCCTCTGTGGGTCGTGATCGTGATGCTCGTGCCGGTGGGCTACGCCGTCGCGCTCGCGTTCCTGCGCCCCGGACGCCGCGCCTCGTGGCTGCGGCGCGCCGGCGTGCTGGCGATCGTCGTACTCGCCGCCGCGGGACCGTCGGTGCTGGAGGAGCGGGCGACGACCGCCAGGTCCACGATCAACGTCTTCTTCGTCGTCGACCTGACGGGATCGATGGCCGCCGAGGACTACCTCGACGGCGCCACCAGGCTCTCCGGCGCGACCGCTGACGTCGTGCAGATCACCGAGGCGTTCCCCTCGGCGCGGTACTCCGTCATCGGCTGGGACTCCCAGTCCACGGTGCGCCTCCCGCTCACCACTGACGCGAACGCCGTGATCTCGTGGGCGGACACGGCGACGCAGGAGCTGACGGCCTACTCCTCCGGCTCGCAGCTCGACCGACCGCTCGACCAGCTCACCCAGGCGGTGACGGGGGCGGCCGAGCGCCACCCCGAGGACGTGCGCCTGGTGTACTTCCTGTCCGACGGCGAGAACACGGACGGCTCCGGCTCGTCGGCCGATGCCGTGCTGGCCACGTACGAGGGCCTCGCGCCGTACGTCGACGGGGGAGCGGTGCTGGGCTACGGCACCGACGAGGGCGGGCCGATGCGCCGCTACGACCTGGGCGTCGACCCCGCCGACAGCGAGTACATCACCGACGTCGACGGATCCGTCGCGATCTCGCGCATCGACGAGCAGACGCTGCGCACCATCGCGGGCCAGCTGGGCGTGAGCTACGCGCACCGCACCAACCCCGGCAACATCGGCGCGCTCGTGGGCGGCGTCGATGCGGAGACCATCGTTGAGGACGGCCGCCGCGTGACCTCGGTCTACCGGCCAGTCGTGTGGCCGCTGGCGCTCGTCGCGCTGGGCCTGCTGTGCTGGGAGGTCGTCGCGCTCGCCGGCCTGCTGCCCCCGGCGCGCTCGGAGTGGGAGGAGGACCAGTGACGACACCGCCTCCCGTCGTGGGCGACAGCCCGCAGCTGCCCGGCGACCGCGCGGATGCCGCGGCCGCTGCCGCCCGTCTCAGGCGACGCCTGCTGGCGTGGTCGGCGCCGGTGGTCGCCCTCGCCGCGCTGGCCGCCACGTACTTCGCGCTGCTGCCCACGATCGCCGGCACGGGGGTGTGGATGGCATCGGTGGACGCCGACACGGGCGCGCGCGAGGCGTTCGAGCTGACCGACCGCATCGGGCTCGTCGAGGACTGGAAGCCCGCGTACAACCTCGGGACCATGGAGTACCGCGACGGCGATCCATTTGCGGCGTCGGTGCTGCTCGAGCAGGCGCTCGAGCGCGTGCCCAAGGAGGAGGACGGCCGCTCGCAGGACGAGTGCAAGGTCGCCATCAACCTGTCGCTCGCATACGAGGCGCTGGGCGACGAGGCGGCGGGCTTCGGCGACGCCGCGGGCGCGATCGAGTTCTACGAGGCCGCGATCGCCACGAGCCAGGGCTGCGAGAGCGAGTCGTCCGGCGAGGGCGAGAACGAGGACGAGAGCGAGCAGCGTGAGGACGCCGACGAGTCGCAGCAGCGCCAGCAGGACAAGCGCGACGAGCAGGAGCAGCAGCAGGGCGGCGACGGCGGCGACCAGTCCGGTGACGGCGACCAGTCGGGCGACGGCGCCGATGGCGGGGATCAGTCCGGCGACGGCGATTCCGGCGGCGACGGGTCGGGCCAGGACTCCGGCGACGGCACTGATGGTGACGGCACGGAGGGCGACGGCGGGGACACCGGCGGTTCCGGCGCGGGGGACGGCACCGATGAGGGCGACGGGTCGGACCAGTCGGGTGGCTCGGGAAGTGGCGAGGAGTCGGACGACCCGCTCGACCAGCTCCAGGACCTCAACGACCAGGCCCAGGAGAACGCCGAGGGCGAGCGCCAGTCGGGTGGTGGTGGCGACGGCTCGGGTCAGGGCTGGTAGCCGCGGCTAGCGCGCGCGGGTGACCGTGAGGACGCGGAAGCCCTTGGCGCTCGCGGCCTTCTCGACGTGGCCCAGGCGCGGGCCAGGGCCGCCGGGCACGCCGTCGGCGTCGAGCGTGCGCATCCAGGACGTCAGCGAGTCCGCTCCCAGGTTCTTGCCCACCACCATCGTCGCAACGCCTCCGGGTGTCAGGCGCGGCAGCCACGTCGACAGCAGCTCGTGCAGCGCGGGCTTGCCGATGCGGATGGGCGGGTTCGACCAGATCTGGTCGAAGCGCTCGGCGGGATCGACGTCGTCGGGCGCGGCCACGGTCACGCGGTCGCCGACGCCCACGCGCTGCGCGTTCAGCGTCGTGAGTTCTCGCGCCTTCGCGTTGACGTCCACCGCGGTGACGCGGCAGTCGGGATCGCCGAGCGCGGCGGCGAGCGCGAGGGGCCCCCAGCCGCAGCCCAGGTCGAGCACGTGGCCCCGCGGTGCAGGCAGACGCTTGAGCAGCACCTGGGTGCCGAGGTCGAGGTGGTCGCCCGAGAAGACCCCGTCGGCGCTGAGCAGGCTGTGCGTCGCTCCCGCGAGCTCGACCGAGATCGTGTGGGTAGTCAGGGGCGCGCCTGACTGCTCCGAGAAGTAGTGGGCGGTCACGGGCCCCATCATGGCATTTCGAGCGCGCCGCACGCCTCGAAGAGCGCCAGCAGCGCCGCCTGCATCGATGGCTCCACGCCGAACTCGACCGCGAGCGGCTCCTCGCCGTCCACTGCCTCGAGCCCGGCGAAGACGTACGTCTTCTTCGACTCGGCGAACGCGTGGGAGTCGCAGCGGCGCACGGTGATCACGGCGGGGACCGATGCGGACTGCTCGCCTTCCGCGAGGACGACCGGGGCATCGACGTCGACGGCGAAGATGATGTTGCCGGCGACGCCGTCGAGCGTGGCCGTGCTGCCCTGCGTGCCGCGCTCGAGTGTGAGCGTGGTGCTGAGCTGCCGGTCGTCGGCTGCGGTCACGGGGCCGAATCCCGCCTGCGCGACGTCGAAGACGGCCTCGACGCGGCACTCCTCGGCCTGGATCGACGTGAGCGGCTCGTCCGGCAGCGGCAGGCGCACCTCGCCGTCGTCGACCGAGGTCGTGACGACGAGCGCGGATGGTCCCGTCGCGCCGCAGGCCGGCACGCCGAGTCCGACGGCGATCGGGGTCTCCCTGTCGGTCCACAGCAGCTTGGGGGTGTCGCGTACCGGGCTGTCCGTGAACAGCGGGCTGTCGAGTGCGGCCGATGTGATGCGCATCCCGGCAGGGACGTCCCCGGCGACGTTCACGAAGACCTTCCGCTCGGCCTGGGTGAGGCGAGGGAACGACACCTCGACGACTTCGAGTGACGCCTCGGGCTGTACAGGCTCAGTCCCTGCGCATGCGGCGACTGTCGCCGTCAGCGCGACGGCGACGAGCACGAGTGCGGCGCGCGCCGGCCGGCGGGGGACCACGGCGCTCATCCTAGTGAGGCGGGTCACGGTGCGCGCCGAGGCGCCGAGGTGGGACAATGGATGCTTCATGCGAGACACCGACCACGAGCCCGTCCAGGACGTCCCCGAGCAGGAGCGCTCCCGCGCCGACGACATCGTCGCGCGCGTGCTGTCGCGCGCCGGCACGGCGGTCGCGGAGGGCCAGACGCTCGCGACGGACTACGACGGCGACCAGCTCGAGCGCGCCGAGCGCGCGGCGCTGCGCCGCGTCGACGGGCTGTCGACCGAGCTCGAGGACATCACCGAAGTCGAGTACCGCCAGCTGCGCCTCGAGAAGGTCGTGCTCGTCGGGCAGTACGCCCGCGGCAGTGCCGAGGCCGCCGAGGTGTCGCTGCGCGAGCTCGCGGCTCTCGCCGAGACCGCCGGCTCCCAGGTGCTGGACGGCGTCCTCCAGCGACGCCCGCACCCTGACCCCGCCACCTACATCGGCCCGGGAAAGGCCGCGGAGCTGCGTGACATCGTCCAGGCCGTGGGCGCGGACACCGTCGTCGTGAACGGCGACCTGGCGCCCAGCCAGCGACGCGCACTCGAGGACGTCGTCAAGGTGAAGGTGATCGACCGCACCGCGCTGATCCTCGACATCTTCGCCCAGCACGCGAAGTCCAAGGAGGGCAAGGCGCAGGTCGAGCTCGCGCAGCTCGAGTACCTGCTCCCGCGCCTGCGCGGCTGGGGCGACTCGATGTCCAGACAGGCCGGTGGACGCGTCGCCGGCGGTGAGGGCATCGGCTCCCGCGGTCCGGGTGAGACCAAGATCGAGCTGGACCGCCGCCGCATCCGCACGCGCATGGCCCAGCTGCGCCGCCAGATCAAGGCGATGGAGCCCTCCCGTGCGGTGAGGCGGGCCAAGCGCCGCACCATGCCGAACGTCGCGATCGTGGGCTACACGAACGCGGGCAAGTCCTCGCTGCTCAACCGCATCACCGGCGCCGGCGTGCTGGTCGAGAACGCGCTGTTCGCGACGCTCGACCCGACGGTGCGCCGCTGCCGCAGGCCGGACGGCCGCGAGTTCACGGTGTCCGACACGGTCGGTTTCGTATCCGACCTCCCGCACCAGCTGGTCGCCGCGTTCGCCTCGACGCTCGAGGAGGCCGCCGACGCGGACCTGATCCTGCACGTCGTCGACGCCTCCCACCCGGACCCCGAGGGCCAGATCTCCGCGGTGCGGACGGTGCTCGCCGACGTCCCAGGCGCGCTCGACGTGCCCGAGATCCTCGTGCTCAACAAGATCGACGCCGCCGACCACGAGGTGGTGCTGCGCCTGCGCGGCCGCCGCGAGACGACCGCCGAGGTGTCCGCGCTCACGGGCGAGGGCATCGAGGAGCTGCTCGACATGGTGGGCGACAGCCTGCCGCGCCCGCCGGTGAGCGTCGACCTGACCGTGCCGTACACGCGCGGCGACCTGCTGTCCGAGATCCACGCCACCGGCGAGCTCCAGTCCGAGGAGCACCTCGCCGAGGGCACGCACGTGGTCGCCCTCGTGTCCGAGGGCCTCGCCGCCCGCCTGACCGCCGCGGCGTCCTGACCGGAGCGGACCGACAGGTGAGCGACGTCCTCGCGCTGCTCGACGGTGCCGTCGCGCGCATCGGCGGCACTCCCCGCGAGGGGCAGCGCCAGATGGCGGCGACCGTGGCCGATGCGCTGGCGCACCAGTCGCACGCGCTGATCCAGGCGGGCACCGGCACCGGAAAGTCCCTGGCGTATCTCGTTCCGGCGCTCAGCCACGCTGTCGAGGCGGGCGAGCGGATCGTCGTGTCCACCGCGACGGTCGCGCTGCAGCGGCAGATCGTCCACAAGGACCTGCCCGCCGTGATCGAGGCGGTGGCGGAGAAGACGGGGGACACTCCCCGCGTCGCGCTCTTCAAGGGACGCGCCAATTACTTGTGCCTCAACAAGATGGCCGGCGAGTTCCCCGAGGACGAGGGGATGCTCGACATCGGCCCCACGAGCGATCTGGGCCGCGATGTCGCGAGGCTGAACGAGTGGGCCGAGGAGACTGACACCGGCGACCGCGACGACCTCGTGCCTGGCGTGAGTCACCGGGCGTGGGCGCAGGTGAGCGTCACGGGGCGCGAGTGCCTCGACACGTCGTGCCCGCTCGCGAGCCGCTGCTTCTCGCAGAAGGCGAGGGAGGAGGCGGCGAACGCGCATCTGGTCGTGACCAACCACGCCATGCTGGGCGTGCAGGCCACGAGCCACGAGGTGCTCGGGG
The DNA here is from genome assembly GCA_030428165.1 of Actinomycetes bacterium. Lineage (GTDB taxonomy): Bacteria > Actinomycetota > Actinomycetes > Actinomycetales > Demequinaceae > Demequina. Next base: position 5,811 of record JAUIBG010000043.1, on the reverse strand, counting down.
AGTTCGACGCGCTGGTCGTTGACGAGGCGCATGAGCTGGTGCAGCGCGTGACGTCGTCGGACACGCACGAGCTCGCGCCGGCGCGCGTCGACACGGCGGCCCGGCGCTGCCGCAGGGCTGGAGTGGACGCCTCCGAGCTGGAGCGCGCGGCGCGCCCGCTCGAGCGCGCGATCGAGGAGATCCCGCCAGGCAGGCTCGACGACGGGCTGCCCGAGAAGCTCGCCGCCGCCGTCGACGCCGTGCGCACCGCCGCGAAGGGATGCGTGAGCGGCCTCAACAAGGCCGAGAAGGGGGCGGCCCACAAGCTCGCGCTCGCCGCCGCCGGCGAGGTCGCCGACGTGGCCGACGAGCTGCTGCAGGACGCCTCACGCCGCGTCGTGTGGCTCGCGCCTCCTGAGGGCATGGCCGATGCGGATGTCTCCGGCAGGCTCATCACCGCGCCTCTCGACGTGGCGTCGCTGATCGGCGGGGGACTGGTCGCCGAGCGCGCGGCCGTCTTCACCTCGGCGACGCTCGAGCTGGGCGGCGACTTCCGCGCCGCGAGCATGCTGCTCGGACTCGACGACCCCGAGACCTTCGACGCGGGCTCGCCGTTCGACTACCCCAAGCAGGGAATCCTCTACGTCGCTCGGCACCTGCCGCGGCCCATGCAGGGCGGGATGACGCCCGAGGCGATCGACGAGCTGGTGTCGCTGGTCGAGGCTGCCGGCGGTCGCACGCTCGGGTTGTTCTCGTCCCACCGCGCCGCCCAGCAGGCGGTCGAGGCGGTGCGGGAGCGGCTCGACGTTCCCGTGCTCTACCAGGGCGACGACCAGCTGCCGACGCTCGTGAAGCGATTCAGAGAGGACGACTCGGCGTGCCTGTTCGGGTCAACCTCGCTGTGGCAGGGCATCGACGTCGCCGGCACCACCAGCTCGCTCGTGGTGATCGACAGGATTCCGTTCCCGCGTCCCGACGACCCTGTCATGGGCGCGCGCGCCAAGCGCGTGGACGAGCGCGGAGGCTCGGGCTTCATGGCGGTCTCGGCGACGCACGCGGCGCTGCTGCTCGCGCAGGGCGCGGGCAGGCTCATCAGGTCGAGCGAGGACCGCGGTGTCGTGGCGGTGCTGGACTCCAGGCTCGCGACCGCGCGCTACGGGGAGTTCCTGGCGCGGTCCATGCCGCCACTGTGGCGCACGGTCGACCGGGAGATGGTGCTGGGCGCGCTGAGGCGCCTCGATGAAGCCGCAGCGATGACGGACTAGAGCCGGCGCAGCACCGAGACGACCTTGCCCATGATGACGGCGTGGTCGCCGTCGATCGGCGCGTAGTCGGGGTTGTGCGGCATGAGCCACACGTGGCCGTCGCGCTTGCGGAACGTCTTGACGGTCGCCTCGTCGTCGAGCAGCGCGGCGACGATGTCGCCGTTGTCGGCCGAGTTCTGCCGGCGCACCACCACCCAGTCGCCGTCGCAGATCGCGGCGTCGACCATCGAGTCTCCGGTGACGGACAGCATGAAGAGGTCGCCGTGGCCGGTGAGCTGCTGGGGCAGGGTGAAGACGTCGTCGACGGCCTGGTCGGCGAGCACCGGGCCACCGGCGGCGATACGGCCCACGAGGGGGACGCGCACGGCCGACTCGTCTGAGCTCTCCGGCTGGGCAGCGTAGGCGGCGGCCTGCGGCGACGTGGCCCGACCCCCGCCGACCTCCTCCGGCAGTACCACCTCGAGGGCGCGCGGACGGTTCGGGTCGCGGCGGAGGTAGCCCTTGGACTCGAGGGCGCTGAGCTGGTGGGTGACCGACGAGGTCGACGTGAGGCCGACGGCCTGGCCGATCTCGCGCATCGACGGCGGGTAGCCGCGCGACTCGACGGACTCGCGGATGGTCTCGAGGATCTTGCGCTGGCGGTCGCTGAGCTCCGGCTGCGCGGCGGCGGGGAAGGGGATGACGTTGTCGTCGGCAGCGGTCGCGCTGCCCTCTGCCGTGCCTGTCTCGTTCCTCGCGCTCATCTCTCGCCTCCGATGTCAGACCCTCGCGGTCAACTGTTGCCCAGGACGGTAGTCCGCCGGACGGCTCAAATCAAACATATGTTCGAGCGTGTCTTGCGGATTGTCGGCCCACGGTGCTAGAAATAGAACAGATGTTCGACGAACACATGTTCGAAGAGGAGGACGACATGAGGATCACGATGATTGACAGCCCCGCCGCTCGCAGGCGTCGGATCGTGCTGCTCTCGGCGATCGCCGCCATCGCCCTCGCGATCGTCGGACCGCAGGCCATCGCTTCCGGCGAGCCCGGTGTTTCCGCTGTGGACTCCCACACGGTGTCGACCGGAGAGACGCTGTGGTCGATCGCCCAGGCGCTCACGCCGGCGGGGGATGACGTCTACGACACGATCGTCGACATCCAGCACCTCAACGCGATGTCCGGCTCGGAGCTGGTGGCCGGCGAGCAGATCCTGGTGCCCGCCGCCGGCGCATAGGTCGCCCCTCCGCGCTGGCTGCTTTGGTCCATGCGCATGCTGCATGGGACCATACGTGGATGCAGTGTCCGTTCTGTCGCGAGAGCGACTCCCGTGTGATCGACTCCCGGACGGCCGATGACGGCTCGTCCATCCGACGTCGCCGCGAATGCCCCAACTGCGGGAAGCGATTCTCGACCCTCGAGACCGCGAGCATCTCCGTCGTGAAGCGTTCCGGCGCCGTCGAGCCCTTCCGCCGCGACAAGGTCGCGCAGGGTGTCGCGAAGGCCTGCCAGGGACGCCCCGTCACCGACGACCAGATCGCCGTGCTCGTCTCGAAGGTCGAGGAGGTGATCCGCTCGTCGGGTCAGGCCGAGATCTCGTCGGACGACATCGGCCGCGCCATCCTGCCGCCTCTGCGCGAGGTCGACGAGGTGGCGTACCTGCGCTTCGCGTCCGTGGTGCGTGCGTTCGTCGGGCTGGACGACTTCGAGGCCGAGATCGCGCGACTGCGCGAGGAGGACGCCGCGAAGGCGGACTCGGAGGACTAGCCCTGAGGGCTAGCCCATCACCCGCAGGCGCACGGTCGGTGCGATGACCCGCACCTGCGCGATCGCCTCGTCCGTCAGGTCGCCGGAGACGTCCGTGACCACGTAGCCCAGCTCACCGCGCGTCGCGAGCAGCTGAGCCTCGATGTTGACGCCGTGCTCCGCGAGGACGCGGTTCACATCCGCCAGCACGCCGGGGATGTTCTTGTGCAGGTGGGCGATGCGGTGCGATCCCTGCGGGTGGTCGAGCGACAGGTTGGGCACGTTGACGCTCAGCGAGGTCGAGCCGTGCCACATGTAGTCCCGCATGCGAGTGGCGACGAAGATGCCGATGTCGCGCTGCGCCTCCTCGGTCGAGCCGCCGATGTGGGGCGTGAGGATGACGTTGGGCATGTTCTGCAGCGGCGAGGTGAAGGGGTCGCCCTTCTTCTTGGGCTCCTCGGGGAAGACGTCGATGGCAGCGCCACCGATGTGTCCCGACTCCAGGCCCTCGCGCAGCGCCTCCATGTCGACGACGAAGCCACGCGACAGGTTGAGGAAGATCGCTCCGGGCTTCATCGCGGCGAACTGCGGCGCCTCGAAGAAGTCGCGATTGCCGCTGCGGCCGTCGACGTGCAGGGTGACGATGTCCGCCTCGCCCAGCAGCGCCTCGAGCGTGGGCATCTTGGTCGCGTTGCCCAGCGCCAGCTTCTCCTGGTTGTCGAAGAAGATGACGTTCATGCCCAGCGCCTCGGCGATGACGGAGAGCTGCGAGCCGATGTTGCCGTAGCCCACGATGCCGAGCGTGCGGCCGCGGACCTCGTGCGCGCCGTCGGCGCTCTTGGACCACGTGCCCTCGTGCAGGGCGCGGTTGTGATCGGGCAGGCGGCGGGTCAGCGAGATCATCTCGGACACGGCCATCTCGACCACCGAGCGGGTGTTCGAGTAGGGCGCGTTGAACACGGGGATGCCGTGCGACGCTGCCGCGTCCAAGTCGATCTGATTCGTGCCGATCGAGAACGCGCCGATCGCGGTGAGGTCGGGACGGGCCTCGAGGACGCGGGCCGTGATCTGGGTCTTCGAGCGGATGCCGACGATGTCGACGCCCTCGAGGGCCTCGATCAGCTCGTCCTCTTCCATCGCGCCCATGTGGTTCTCGACGGACACGCCGGCGGCGGTCAGGATCTCGGTGGCACGGGGAGACAGGTTCTCAAGAAGTAGCGCTCGCACGGACCCATTCTGGCGCACCATTGCGGCGGCCGCTGACACGCCGGCCTTTGCGACGTTCGGCCAGCGCGTGGAGGCAGGTGGCGGGCTAGGTTGAGTTCAATTCACTCCGAGGGAGGCGACATGGCCCAGGTCCGCACCGGTCGTGCTCGACCGAGCATCATGCTGACCGTCGGGGTCAGCGTGCTCGCGATTGTCGTCGTCGCGGTCCTGCTGGCGATGTCCTACTTCGCTCCTGTCTCCGTGCCCAACGTGGTCGGCATGACGGTCGAGGAAGCCGTCGCGACCCTGGCAGACGCCGGCATCAACGTCGAAGGCCTGGACGGCGACGGCACCGTGACCGACCAGAGTCCGGTCGCGGGTGAGCAGTGGCGCCGCGGGGACGACATGGTGCTGGGCGTCGTCGCGGCTTCGTACGGCTCCTACGTCGTGTCCTCTGGCGACCCGGCGGCATCGCCGCCGCCCGGCATGGTCCGCGGCCCCGTCGAGATCGCCGAGGCCATCCTCGACGGGGTTGATCGGCTGTCGCTCGGCGTCCAGTCGTGCAACGGAGAGCCGGCTGCCGAGGTCGACGAGACCGCATCGACCGTGACCGTCACCGTCACTGCGACGCCTGCGGGTCCCGGCGGGACACAGGCGCTGTGCCGCGACTCCGTCGTGATCCCCCTGAGGAATCCGCTCGGGGATCGGACGCTCGTCGACGGCTCCTCGGGTGACAGCGTCCAGGTGGCGCTTCCCGAGGGTGCACGCACCGACGGCTGACGACGGGCGCTGGCGCGCAGGCGGGCCGCTACTGCAGGCCGCGGGGGAGCGGCTGCGCGTGCACGACCTCGAGGCGCTTCGTGGGACGCGTGAGCGCCACGTAGAGGTCACCGGGGCGCACCGCGAGCTCGGCTGGCTCGACGACGACGGCCACGTCGAACTCGAGGCCCTTCGACAGCCGCGCCGACGTCACCGTGACGCCGGCGCCCTCGGTGAGCTCCCGCGCCCGCGCGACGTGCTCGGCGGGTGCGATCAGAGCGACCAGGCCCTCGTCCGTGTCGGACATCGTCTCGGCGTGCTCGCGCGCGATCCGTGCGGCGGTCTCCACGGCATCGGCCGCCTCGGTGATGCCCACCGAGTCGTCGACGTCGCGCGCGGCCTTGAGGTCGCTCACGGGGAGGCCGGCGGCGGTCGCGTACGACTGTGCGGCATCGGCCACGGCCGAGGGAATGCGGTACGTCACCGTGAGCTCGCGCATGTGCCACGAGCCCTTGAAGACGCGGTCCATGACCTCGGGCCACCACCGAGTGCCGGCGCTGGCGGTCGTCTGCGCCACGTCGCCCACGATCGTGAAGGAGCGGGTGGGGCAGCGGCGGATGAGCATGCGCCACGCCATGGGGCTGAGCTCCTGCGCCTCGTCGACCACCACGTGGCCGTAGGTCCAGGTGCGGTCGTTCATCGCGCGCTCGGCCAGGCTGAAGCCGCCCTGCGGTGCGCGCATGCGCTCGGCGAGCATCTCGGCGCTGACCATGCCGTCCGTGTCGAACGTCTCCAGCACCTCCCTGGCATAGGCGATCTCCTCGGCGCTCGCGCCGCTCGATCCCGCGCTTGCGTGGCCCGGCATTTCGCCCAGCAG
>JAUIBG010000042.1 GCA_030428165.1 Actinomycetes bacterium | reverse complement strand
TGCCGGTCGCGACCGTGCTGCAGCGCATCTTCGAGCTGATCCCGATCACCGTGGTCATGGGCATCATCGTCGCGGTCTCCGGCGAGCCCATCACGTGGAACTGGCTGCTGGTGCCGGTCGTGCTGTTCCTCATGGCGCTGTTCAACACCGGCATCGCGCTGATCTTCGCGCGCCTCACCGTGCACCTGCGCGACCTCACGCAGGTGCTGCCGCTGCTGACGCGCCTGATGTTCTACTCGACCGGAATCTTCTACTCGATCGAGGCCGTCCTCGCGGACCGTCCCGACCTGCTCCAGCTGGCGCGTCTCAACCCGGTGTACGACTACATCGCCCTGGTGCGCGCGCAGATGGTGACGGGCAACTCGCAGACCCCCGAGATGTGGTGGGTCGCGGCCGGGTTCGGCGTCGGCACGCTGATCTTCGGAGTGATCTTCTTCTGGTGGGCCGAGGAGCGCTATGGCCGAGACTAGCCTCACGGGCACGACCCCGACGGTGGTCGTCGACAACATCGACGTCGAGTACCGCGTCTTCGCCTCCGGCAAGGCCGCGGGCAACCAATTCTCGCTGGCCAGCCTGCGCCCCGCCGGCGTGTCCCAGTACCGGGCGCTCACGGGCGTCTCGTTCGTCGCGCACGAGGGTGAGAGCATCGGCGTGATCGGCCACAACGGCTCGGGCAAGTCCACGCTGATGCGCTCGATCGCAGGGCTGATCACCCCGGTGCGCGGCTCGGTCTACGCGGCGTCGCGCCCGTCCCTGCTGGGCGTCAACGCGGCGCTGCTGCCCAACCTCTCCGGCGCGCGCAACGTCATGCTCGGAGGCCTGGCACTGGGCTTCCGTAAGCGCGAGATCGACGAGATGTACGAGGACGTCGTCGAGTTCTCCGGCATCCGCCAGTTCATCGACATGCCGATGAAGACGTACTCCTCCGGCATGTCGGCGCGCCTGCGCTTCGCGATCGCGATCTCGCGCGCGCACCAGATCCTGCTGATCGACGAGGCGCTCGCGGTGGGCGACAAGGACTTCAGGGCCAAGAGCCAGCAGCGCATCAAGGAGCTCCGCGAGACCGCCGGCACCGTGTTCCTCGTGTCGCACTCGATGAAGTCCATCCGCGACGTGTGCGACCGCGTGCTGTGGATCGACAAGGGCACGCTCCGCATGGACGGCAAGCCCGACGAGGTCATCGCGGCCTACGAGGCGAGCGCCTAGCCACACGTCCGCGAAGGTGTGTTGATGTCACGCCTCATGCGTCCCATATGTCACGCTGGTATGTGTCCAGCCCTCTCGGGAAGTGATGATGAAGCCTGCCGTCACCATGCTCGTCGTCGCCGTGCTGGCCCTCTCCGGCTGCTCCGCGACAGACATCGTCGTCGACCCCTCGCCCAGCGGGTCGACGACCGCGAGCGCGACCCCGAGCGCCACGCCCACCGCATCGGCGAGCGCGACCCCCAGCCCTACCCCGACGCCATCGGCGACCCCGTCGCCCACGCCGGCTGCGTCTGAGGAGTACGAGCCCAGCTCGGGCACGTTTACCGCGACGATCCCGACCTCCTGGACGCTGGTGCGCGCCGACTCGGCCGGCGGCCCCCTGGCGGGGCTCTGGGACATCGGCGGCGCGACGGCGTCGATCGCCTACGAGGTGCGCGGCGGCTCCCCCGACAGCGACTACGCCGACAGGTACGGCAGCCTTGGCCCGCAGGACGGCGTCGAGGTGGGCCGCACCTCGGGCGGGACGCTCGACGGCGACACCATCATGTTCGTCGACGTCGTGCCGGCGGCGGGCTATGGCGGCAGTGCCGAGCTCACCTTCTTCGTCTACGGCTCCGGCGAGGTCGTCACCGGCACGCTGACCTACGACGGCCGTCCTGGAGACGCCGTGTGGAGCACCTTCAGGTCCGTCGCCAGCTCCGTGAGGTTCACATCATGACCCGACTCTCCCGCGCCCTCGCCGGCGCCGCCCTGGCTCTCGTGTCCGTCACCGGCCTGGTCGCGGCGCCCGCCGCGTTCGCTGCGGACGGCGCGGACTTCGAGGCCGGATTCCTGATCTCGGACGAGCTCTTCTTCGACGGCGACGCGATGACGGCAGCCGAGATCGACGCGTTCATCGACAGCAAGAACCCGGGCTGCGCCACCGGCAGGACCTGCCTCGAGAACTACCGCGAGAGCATCACCGCCAAGTCGTCGACGTCGCGGTGCGCCGCAATCTCCGCCGCGTCCAACCAGACTGCCGGCCAGATCATCGCGAAGGTCGCGCTCGCGTGCGACATCAGCCCCCGCGCCATCCTCGTGATGCTCCAGAAGGAGCAGGGCCTGGTGACCGCGACGGCCCCCGCGTCGTGGGCCTTCGCCTACGCGATGGGCGCAGGATGCCCGGACACCCCGACCGGCTGCAGCACCCCCAACCAGGGCCTCTACGAGCAGGTCTACTACGGCTCCTCGCTCCTCCAGAGCTACACCCAGCCGTCGAACTCGAACTACTCCCGCTACGCCGCCGGCCAGACCTCGCAGATCCTGTGGCAGGCGCTCAACGTCAAGAACTGCGGCTCGGGTCCTGTCTACGTTCAGAACCAGGCCACGCACGCGCTCTACGTTTACACGCCGTACCAGCCCAACCAGGCCGCGCTCGACAACCTCTACGGCTTGGGCGACGACTGCTCGTCGTACGGCAACCGCAACTTCTGGCGGCAGTACACCGACTGGTTCGGCTCGACCAGGCTGAGCGGCGCAGCGGAGATCGAGGCGTCCTACCAGGCGCTGAACGGCGCGAACGGGTGGCTGGGCGCCGAGCTTGGCCCCATCGAGGAGGTCGTCAGCCGCAGCTGGGGCACCGGAGCGCAGCAGTCCTATGAGAACGGCATGCTCATCTGGTCCCCGGCCTCCGGGGTCAAGCCCGTCTCGGGCGACATGCTCACGGCCTACCGCGACCTCGACGGGGCCGAGGGCATGCTCGGATTCCCCGCCTCGGGCGAGTTCGTGTCCTCCGCTCTGGGCGGAGGCGTGCGCCAGAACTTCTCCAACGGCGCGATCTTCGACAGCACCGCAGGCGGTCTGGTCGTCGTCTACGGCGGCTTCTACGAGGCCTACAACTCGCTCGGCGGCGTCACGGCGGGGCTCGGCTGGCCCATCTCGGACCGCTACAGGGACGAGTCCGGCTACCTGTCGCAGGACTTCCAGCGGGGCACGATCGTGTTCTTCGGCTCGAGCTGGATCGTGATCCCGACAGAGCTGCTCGACGGCGTGGCCGATGCGGGTGGCGTGGGCGAGCTCGGGTGGTCCGCCTCCGCGACGGCCACGACGCAGTCGGACGGCACCATCAGGATGGACTTCCGTCGCGGCTACATCGTCTCCGGCGAGGACGGCGACGCCCACGCGGTGTACGGCGGCTTCGCCAGCGCCGCGCCCGGGTTCTCCTGGCTGGGCGATGTCTCCAGCGACCGCTACCGCCATGAGTCGGGCTACCTCGCCCAGGACTTCGACGGCGGCACCCTGCTGCACAGCGGAGTCGACGCGATGGCGATCCCGGCGGCGCTGACCGATGACGTGGCCGCCTTCGGAGGCCTGTCCAAGACGGGTTGGGGCGCCACGGTGGCCTTCTCCGGCTCGACGGTGTCGGGGCGCTTCCCGAAGGCGCTCTTCGCGGACACCAACGGCACGTCCTTCGTCGCGTACGGCGGCTTCCTGAGCGCGTACTCGAGCATGAGCTCGAAGATGGGGCTGCCCGTCGAGAACCGCTACCGCGACTCGTCGACGGGGCTCTACGTCCAGGCCTTCCAGAAGGGCACGGTGTTCCACACGGGCCGCGACTGGGTGCTGGTGGGCGACAGGCTCGACGACGCCTACCTCGCGAACGGGGCGCAGCTGGGCTCCTGGGGCTCGCCGACCACGACGGTCCGCAGCTACTCCGCGGTCCAGTACCAGTTCTTCCAGGGCGCCGTCATGGCGTACTGGCGGTCGGAGGACGTGATGGCGGTCGCCGAGGGAGGCTTCTACACGGCCTTCCTGGAGACCGGGGGATCAGCCGGCTCGCTCGGACTGCCCACCTCGCCGCGCTACCGCGACGAGGAGACCGGCAGGCTCGCCCAGGACTTCCAGCGGGGAACCGTCCTGCACTCCGGTTCGTCCTACTCGGTGCGCCCCGTCTCCTAGCGAACGTCGGCGCCCGGCGGCCGGAGACGGCCGCCGCCCCGCCCGCACGGTGATGACCTACACTTTCCGTGCCGCCTTTTCGCCGTGATCGGAGCCCTATGTCCCACCCCTCGCTGGTCGTCTGCTCGTTCTACTCGGACGACGAGTACTACACGCAGCACGCGAAGAGCCTCGGAGCCAACCTCGACGTGCTGGGCGTGGCGCACGAGCTACTCGAGATCAAGAAGAACCCCGGCGAGGACTGGGCGGACATCTGCCGCAAGAAGGTGCCGTTCCTGGCGGACGTGTGCCGCAAGTACCCCGACGCGCTCGTGGTGTGGATGGACGTCGACTGCCGGCTGCTCTCCGTCCCCTCGCTGCTCGAGCAGTCGACCGCCGACCTCATCGGGTTCCAGCGCGGCTTCAGCACCCCGCTGCGCATCGGCTACGCCCACCGCACGCGATTCTGGGAGCCCAGCCTGCTCGGCATCGGCGCGACCCCGTTCGGCCGTGAGTTCATCTACCTCGCCGAGCGCATGGAGAAGGACTCCACGATCAAGGCGACGGACGACTACTTCTTCGAGGAGGCCTGGCGCGCCGTCGCGGCGAAGATGAGCTTCCAGGTGCTCCCCGGCAAGCTGATGCAGCGGGCGGGCAAGTCCCCGGCCACGGGCGACCTCAAGCCCTTCTTCCTGTTCGGCTCCTCGGGCAGCGTCGAGGACTTCAAGGAGAAGGTCGTCCAGCACGCCCCGCCGACCATCGCGACGCCGTCCAAGGCGCACCGCTACGCGAAGGCCCTCGAGCGCCGCCTGCCCGGCGGCATCAAGCGCCGCGTCAAGGCGCTGTCGGACCGCACCGGCATGACCGGGCGCATCCTCGGCGCCGCCGACTCGGAGAAGGTCCAGGCCAACGGGCCCGGCGAGCAGTCGGTCGCGAAGGCCGCGACGGCCGCAGTCGTCCAGTCCCAGCGTGGCAACCGCGAGGCCTACGAGGCGGCGATCGCCACGCTCGACTCCGCGAGCACGGTGGGCCCCAACGTCGTCGCCGCGCGCACTGCCGCCGAGTCGTTCGCGCACTTCTCGCTGCGCGACACCGACCGCTCGGCGCTGCCGCTCGCGTGGTGGGCCAAGCCCTTCCCCGGCAACTACGGCGACTGGCTGAGCCCGCTCGTCGTCGCCGACCACACCGACCGTCCCGTCGTCTACCGCCGCCCTCAGCAGGGCACGCAGCAGCCGCACCTCTTCGGCGTGGGCTCGATCGGCCGCTTCATCAACGGCCAGTCGATCGTCGTCGGCACGGGCATCTCGAATGCGGACACGCTGCTGGCGCCGTCGGCCTCCTACGTCTCGCTGCGCGGACCGCTCAGCGCGGAGGCGCTGCGCAACGGCGGCGGCCCGGCCGTCGAGAGCTTCGGAGACCCGGCGCTCGTGCTGCCGCGCATCTATGCGCCCGCCGACCGCTCGGAGACCAACGGCCGCTCGGTGCTCGTGCGCCACTTCACGCACCGCGACCTGCCGGTCGTCCTGCCCGAGGACATGGACGAACTGTCGATCCTCATGTCGCGTCCCGAGGACATCGAGCAGTTCATCGGCCAGCTGCAGCAGTACGACCGGGTTGTGACCACCGCGATGCACGTGTTCATCACCTGCAACGCATACGGCATCCCGTGCGCGCTCGTCGACTTCGCGGAGTTCTCGCAGATGGTCCACGGCGACGGCGTGAAGTACCGCGACTACGCCCTGGGCGCGGGCATGGAGACCCCGGTCTCCCCGGCCCCCGTGTCGATCGACCTCACCACGGTCGACCTCGACGACGTGACCACCGACTTCGCGGTGAGCGAGGCCAAGATCGACGAGGTCTCCGCCGCGCTGACCGAGGCGGTCCGCCGCTTCGACGAGGTCATCGGCTAGACGTGACCCCCACCTCCTCCGCCGCGCTCCAGGACCTGGACGTGACGGTCGGCTTCTCCACGCTCGCCGATCGGGTCGACCGACTCGCTGCGCTGCCGGCTCCCCCGGTGCCGGCTGTCGTCGTGATCCAGGACGGCGACGAGGGCACGATGGCACCGGCCGATGCGCCTGCGGGAGTCCGCGCGTGGGCCGAGGTTGACGTGCTCCACTCGCTCGGCGTCGCGAAGAGCAGGAACAGGGCGATGGACCTCGCCGGCACCCGCTACGTGCTGTTCGGCGACGACGACGTCGAGGTGCAGTGGGACGAGATCGCCGCTGCAGTCGCGAGGATGAGGGAGCGCGGCCTCGCGGTCGCCCTGGGCTACGGAGTCGACGCGGCGACCGGCACGTCCCGGAAGCGCCACCCCGCGGACTACCGCCCCTTGAGCGTGTGGAACAGCGCGAGGGCGGCCACCTACGAGATGGTCGTGGACGTCGAGCAGCTGCGCGCGGCCGGCGTCCGCTTCGACGAGCGCTTCGGCGCAGGCGCGGATCTCCCGCTGGGCGACGAGTACATCGTGATCGTGGACGCGCTGCGCGCGGGACTGACCGGGGAGTCGATGCCGCTGGCGTTCGGCGTCCACCCGCACGTCAGCTCGGGCTCGAACTGGAGCGACGAGCGCCACACGCGCTCGCGGTCCGCAGTGTTCGCCAGGGTGTTCGGCGCGGGTGGGTACCCGGTGCGTGCGGCGTTCGCGCTGCGCCATGCGCGCGACTGGCCCTCGGTGGGCGCCGCATGGCGCTTCGTGGCGCGGCCACCACGACTGTAGAGCGAACGGCGCGGCGGATCCTTATGCTTGATTCGTCACGTCGATGGGCGGGCGCGCTGCTGCGCGCCGGCGACACGGATTGACGCGGGCACCCGCCCGCCACGGCGAGACAGTAAGGACACTCGGATGAAGAACCCGATTCGCGGAGTCGCACGACGACTCGGACGCACCACCGCGGCCACCCCCGCGAAGCCCGCGGGCCCGACCATGCACCAGAAGATCCAGGCGGCGAAGTCCCGCAAGGCCACCGCGCGCGCCGAGCACCTCGCGTCGTTCCGCGACTCCATGGCGCACGGCACCGGCGTGGTCGAGGCGACGGCACGCTTCGCGCGCTCCGCGGTGGACGGCGACGAGCGCCTTGCCGACCGCGCGTTCCTGCTGGCGATGGCGGCGGACGACTCGACCCGCGCCGCGGGCCAGATCGGCATGGGCATCTTCCTTCAGGGCGACGACCTGGACGTCGCCTCGCTCGAGTACTTCGAGGCCGCCGGCGCGGAGCTGTCGATCGCCCATGCGCCCACCGAGTACTTCGAGGCGCGCATCCGCGCCTCGCGCGAGTCCGGCCTCGCCGAGTTCGACGCGTACCTCGCGGCGCACCGCGACGAGCTCGCGCCGGAGCTGCGCTTCGCCGCACTCCAGGTGCTGGGCCGCCACCGCGAGCTCGACCTGCTCACGCGCGAGCTCGCGCTGCTGCCGGACTCCGTGACGGAGGCGCTGTCGGAGCACGACCAGCGCCAGGTCCGCGTCCTGCACCGCCTCCTCGACCACCGGGCCGCGGCTCCCAGCGCCGCGGACGGCGCCGTGTCGATCGGCGTCATGGAGTACAAGATGCTCGACGGCGCCGCGTCGTCGTCCAACCAGGGCGACTACGTCCAGACGCTGTCCGCGATCTCCCACCTGCTGCGCTTCTCCGACGCCGAGTTCGTCGGCGACACCCCGCTCGCCGAGTACCTCACGGGACTCCAGGACAAGATCCACGACGACCGTCGCATCACCGGTGTCGACGCCAAGGTGCTGCCCGTCGCGATCAACCGCGACTTCGCCTCCGGCGCGGACTACCCGGAGAACACCTGGCTGATCTCCAACGGCTGGTTCATGCACCGCTCGTTCGGCGGGGAGCTCGACTTCCCGTACCCCGACGCGATCAACCCGCTGTTCGTCTCCTTCCACATCCAGAACGTCGACGTCCTCACGGACGTCGTGGTCGAGAACCTCAAGAAGCACGGCCCCGTCGGCTGCCGCGACTGGACGACCGTCTACCGCCTGCGCGACCACGGCGTCCCCTGCTTCTTCTCCGGCTGCGTCACCACGACCGTCGGCCAGGTGCTGGACCCGGCCGCTCCCGCCGGACACCACCGCGCCGCGTGGGTCGAGCCCAAGGGCGACCTGTCGGAGTACGACGGCTGGAAGAAGGACGAGTTCGACCAGGTCAAGGACGAGCTCATCGAGATGGACCTCGTGGACTGCATCGAGGACGCTCGCGTGATGCTGAACGGCTACCAGCACTACGACAAGGTCGTCACCTCACGCCTGCACTGCTACCTGCCAGCGCGCTCGATGGGACTGGACGTCGACTTCCGCCCGCGCAACCGCGCCGACGTGCGCTTCGAGGGCCTGCTTGACCTCGACGCCGAGGCGTTCGGCGCCATCCGCGGCGGCCTCGAGTCCAAGCTCGAGACCATCTACCGCGCGATCCTCTCCGGTGCCGAGCGCGACGAGGTGTACGCGCTGTGGCGCGAGATCACCGCCGACGACGTCGCCGCGGCCGAGCGCTACGCGACCACCGACATCCCGGCGATCGAGACGTCGGTGGACGTCGCCGGCGCCGCCGAGGCGCTGCGTGCCGGCGCCCGCAGCTGGGGTCCCGAGCTCGGAGCAGACGCGATCGACATCGCGTTCGCGACCGATGAGAACCTCGTGGACGAGCTGCCCGTCGTGCTCGACTCCGTGCTCCGCAACGCCTCGCGCCCGGTGCGCTGCCACGTGCTCACACGTGGCGTCGCTCACCAGTACGGCGAGCTCCTGGCCGGGCTGTTCCCGGCGGCGCAGATCGTGCAGTACGCGTGCGACGACGTGGACTACGGCTCCTCGCTCAAGCTGCTGAGCCACACCACCGTGTCGACGCTCGACCGCATCCTGCTGCCGGAGATCCTCGCGGACCGGGCCAAGGTGCTGTACCTGGACATCGACATCCTGGTGAACGGCGACGTGGCGGAGCTGTTCGACCTCGAGCTCGGCGACGACGTGATCGCCGGCAAGCCCAGCAGGATGGCCGGGTGGTCGGCGATGGCCAAGCCCGTGACGCGCTCGTCGCTCGCGCTGCCCGCCGAGGAGGCGTGGCGCATGCGGCGCACTCTGCACGCCACCTCCGACCTCGCGGCGACGACCGTGAACGCCGGCGTGCTCCTGCTCAACCTCGAGCAGATGCGCGCGGACGGCTTCGCGGCGTTCGGTGTGGGGATCGTGTCGACCTGCGCGCTCAACGACCAGGACGCGATCAACATCTACGCGGGCCACCGCGTGCGCATGATCTCTGACGACTGGAACCACGTGCCCGCGCAGGAGTTCTGCTCGGCCACCCCGCCGTCGATCATCCACTGGGCGGGCCCGGCCAAGCCGTGGGGCGAGCTGTTCGTCACCTACAAGGAGCTCTTCGCGGAGGGCCGCGTGCGCGTGTCAGAGGCCGCGGCGGGTGCCGGTCTGACCTACCCCTACGAGGAGTCGGCGGTCGCCGCGCAGTAGCACCACTTGCAACCTACGGTACCGTAGCCTACGCTAGCGTAAGTTAGCGAAGGCGGGGCGATGGCACCCCTGCCTCCAACGAGGGAGGGCATCCCATGGCAGGTGGTCCACTCGACACCGAGGGACTCGTCACGCTTCTCGACCATCACGGTCGGCGTCAGTCGGACGAGCGCTTCGACGACCTCGCGAGCAGGCTCGCGCCGTCGGATCTGCGCGACATGTACCGCGCGATGGTCGTGACACGGGCGTTCGACGACGCGGCGATGGCGCTCCAGCGCCAGGGCGAGCTGGGCCTGTGGGTCCAGTCGCTCGGCCAGGAGGGCATCCAGGCCGGCTCCGGCAAGGCGCTGCGCGCGAGCGACTACGTGTTCCCGAGCTATCGCGAGCACGTGGTCGCGTACCAGCGCGGCCTCGACCTCCCGCAGATGCTCCGCCTGTTCCGCGGGCTCGAGCACGGCCCGTGGGACCCGTCCGAGATCGGCTTCCACCTCTACACGCTGGTCATCGGCGCGCACACGCTGCACGCGACGGGCTACGCGATGGGGATGGACCGCGACGGTCGCGTCGGCTCGGGCACCGAGGACGATGGCGCGGTGATCTGCTACCTGGGAGACGGCGCCACCTCGCAGGGCGACTTCAACGAGGCGCTGACCTTCGCCGCGGTCACGAACGCCCCCATCGTCTTCCTCATCCAGAACAACCAGTGGGCGATCTCGGAGCCCACCACGCGCCAGTCGCGGATCCCGCTGGTGCACCGGGCCGATGGCTTCGGCATCCCGTCCATGCGCGTCGACGGCAACGACCCGATCGCCGGCTACGCCGTGACGTCGTGGGCCCTCGAGCACGCCAGGTCGGGCAACGGCCCCGTGCTGATCGAGGCGCTGACCTATCGCATGGGCGCCCACACCTCCTCAGACGACCCCACGAAGTACCGCGAGCGGGCGCAGGAGGACTACTGGAGGGAGCGCGACCCGATCGCGCGCCTCGAGTCGTACCTCACCGAGATCGGCGAGTTCCCCGAGGAGTTCGT
Source organism: Actinomycetes bacterium (assembly GCA_030428165.1). Lineage (GTDB taxonomy): Bacteria > Actinomycetota > Actinomycetes > Actinomycetales > Demequinaceae > Demequina. Next base: position 5,804 of record JAUIBG010000042.1, on the reverse strand, counting down.
CGCCGAGATCGAGGCGGAGGGCAAGGAGATGGCGGAGCGCGCGAGGACCCTGGTGCGCTCATGGCCCGCCCCGCCGGCCACGTCGATGTTCGACCACGTCTACGCCCACCCGCACGCCGCGGTCGAGACCGAGCGCGAGTGGTTCGAGCGCTACGAGAGCTCCTTCACCGACACGGAGGCGGCCCGATGACCGACACGATCCACCGCACCCCAGGCAGCCACGTGGCCGAGGCGCCGACGAAGATGACGATGGCCGGCGCGATCAACGCCGGACTGCGCGCCGCCATGGAGCGCGACGACAAGGTCCTGCTGATGGGCGAGGACATCGGCCAGCTGGGCGGCGTCTTCCGTGTGACCGAGGGTCTCCACAAGGACTTCGGCGAGTCGAGGGTGATCGACACCCCGCTCGCGGAGTCCGGCATCGTCGGCACCGCCATCGGCCTTGGCCTGCGCGGCTACCGCAGCGTCGTCGAGATCCAATTCGACGGGTTCGTCTTCCCCGCATTCGACCAGATCACCACGCAGCTGGCCAAGATGCACTACCGGTCCCAGGGCAGGCTCACCCTGCCCGTCGTGATCCGCATCCCGTACGCCGGACACATCGGCGCGATCGAGCACCACTCGGAGAGCCCCGAGGCGCTGTTCGCCCACACCGCGGGCCTGCGCCTGGTGACCCCGGCGACCCCGCAGGACGCGTACGACATGATCCAGCAGGCGATCGCCTGCCCCGACCCGGTGATCTTCCTCGAGCCCAAGGCCAGGTATTGGGACAAGGGCGAGGTCGAGACCGACCGGGTCGTGCGCCAGCTGTCCGACGGCGAGTCGAAGACCGCCACCGCCGAGATGAGCCAGGCCCGCGTCGCCCGCGAGGGGTCCGACGTGACCCTGGTCGCCTACGGGCCCACGGTCCACGTCGCGCTCCAGGTCGCTGAGATCGCCGCCGCCCAGGACGTCGACGTCGAGGTCGTGGACCTGCGCTCGCTGTCGCCGCTCGACATCCCCACGGTCGTCGCGTCCGCCAAGCGGACCGGCCGCGTCGTGGTGGTGCACGAGGCGCCCACGCTGCACGGCATCGGCGCGGAGATCTCCGCGGCCGTCACCGAGCAGGCCTTCTTCCACCTGCAGGCGCCTGTGCTGCGCGTCGGCGCGTTCCACGCGCCGTACCCCGGCAGCAAGATCGAGCACGAGTACCTGCCGTCCATCGACCGGGTGTACGACGCCATCGAGCGCGTCGTGAGCCACTGAGGGAGAGTTGGATCATGCCCACCTTCGAGATCTTCAACCTGCCCGACGCCGGTGAGGGCCTGACCGAGGCCGACATCGTCACGTGGCGCATCGCGCCAGGCGACGTCATCGAGGTCAACCAGCCGATCCTCGAGATCGAGACCGCCAAGTCGCTCGTCGAGCTGCCGTCGCCGTTCGCCGGCGTGGTCAGCCGCCTGCTCGTCCCCGAGGGCGAGACCGCCGAGGTGGGCCAGCCCATCCTCGAGGTGGACGTGGACCCCGACGGCGAGCCAGCGCCCGACGCCGCCCCGGCGGCCGACGCGGCGCCCGTGGCCGATGCCGCTCCTGCCGCAGCGCCCGAGGCTCACGCAGCCCCGGCATCGGCTCCGGCGGAGGAGGCACCCGAGCCGGTGCTTGTCGGCTACGGCGTGAAGGCCGGCAAGGCGCACCTGCGCCCCCGCAGGGCCGATGCGCTCGAGCCGGTGGGCGGCGAGCAGGACGTCTCGTCGTACCCAGTGCTGGCCAAGCCCCCGGTGCGCAGGCTCGCCCGGGACCTCGGCATCGACCTCACGACCATCACCCCCACGGGCCCCGGCGGCCTCGTGACCAGGGAGGACGTCGAGAGCCACGCCAAGGCGACCTCGGCGCAGACCCTGGCGACGTTCCCCGGCGACGACCAGCCGTGGCTGGCCACGGGCACCACGACCAACGACGGCCGCTCCACCCGCGTGCCCGTCAGGTCCGTGCGCAAGCGCACCGCCGAGGCGATGGTCCAGTCCGCGTTCACCGCGCCCCACGTCACCGAGTTCCTCACCGTCGACGCGACCGAGACCATGAATCTCGTCGCGAGGCTCAAGCAGGACAAGGAGTTCGCCGAGGTTCGCGTCACGCCGCTGCTCATTGTCGCCAAGGCGCTGCTGCTCGCGGTCAAGCGCCACCCCGAGGTCAACGCGGCCTGGGACGACGCGGCCCAGGAGATCGTCTACAAGCACTACGTGAACATGGGCATCGCGGCCTCGACGCCGCGCGGCCTCGTCGTGCCGAACATCAAGGACGCCCACCGGCTGCCGCTGAAGGAGCTCGCGGTCGAGCTGCAGAACCTCACGCTCGAGGCCCGCAACGGCACCCTGCCGCCCAAGGCGATGAGCGACGGCACGATCACGATCACCAACGTGGGCGCGCTCGGCATCGACACCGGCACGCCGATCCTCAACCCCGGCGAGGCCGCAATCCTGGCCTTCGGCACGATGCGCCAGCAGCCGTGGGTCCACAATGGCGAGATCGTGCCGCGCTACGTCACGCAGCTCGCGCTGAGCTTCGACCACAGGCTGGTCGACGGCGAGCTGGGGGCGAGGGTGCTCTCGGACGTGGGCCGCGTGCTCACGGATCCGTCGCAGGGCTTCGTCTGGGCCTAACCGGTCTGCCCACCGGGACGGTTCTGGCCGCCAGGGCCGGCGTCCCGGTCGGTGCCGGTCTCCCCAAGTGGAACCTCCTGCCCGGAAATCGAGGCAGATCCCGTGTCAGACGTTCCACTAGCGGCCGGTCGGCCGGGCGGGGCGCACGTGCCCGGAACCCCGGCATCGGCGCGTAGCCTTTCCCCATGCCCCTCGAGACGCTCGTCAGCGCGCTCGCGGGCCTGCGTGACGTCGCCCTGGCGCTGACTGCCGGAGCGCTGGTTCTCGCCGCATTCGTGGTGCGTGGCGGGTCTCCGGCGATGGAGCGCGCCTGGCTCATCGCGCGCGTCTCGTCGGTGGCCTGGGCCGTGTTGTCGATCGCCTTCATCCTCACGTCGTACGCCTCCATCAGGAACGAGGCGCTGCCGCCCGACCGCTTCCTCGAGGAGACCTGGGCGTTCCTCACGACGATCGACCTGGGCGAGGCCTACCTGCACATGGCTGCGGCGGCCGTGGCGGCATCGGTCATCGCCGCGCTCGGCACCTCGGCGGGCGTCGCGCTCGTGGGCCTCATCCCGGTGCTGTGGGCGATCGGCTGGCAGGCCGTCACCGGCCACGCCGCCGGTGCCTCCGACCATCACCTGGCGCTCGGCGCGATGTTCATCCACCTCATCGGCTCCGCGCTCTGGCTCGGCGTGATCGGCGCGCTGCTGCTGATGCGCGGACCGCTGGGAGGCGACGCGAAGCATGCGGTCGCGCGCGGCTCGAGGATCGCGATCTGGGCCGCATGGCTGCTCGTCTACTCCGGAGTCATCAACGCCTACATCAGGCTCGGCAGCCTCAGCGATCTGTTCACGACCACGTACGGCCTCCTCCTCACGCTGAAGCTGGCGCTGATGGCGCTGGCCGTGGGCCTGGCGGCATGGCACCGCAGGGTCAACCTGCCGCGCCTGAGCGAGGCCCAGGTGCAGCAGCGCTTCTGGCGGGTGATGGCCGTCGACGTGGGCGCGCTGGTGGCCGTCGTGCTCATCGCCGGGCTGCTGTCCGGCACCGCGCCGCCGGTGCCGATCGAGGCGATCGCCGACCCGAGCCCGGCCTACACCCTCACGGGCTACGAGCTCCCGCCGGAGCCGACCGCGCTCGCGTGGATCACCACCTGGCGACTCGAGGCGATCACCCTGGTCGGCATCTGTGCCGCCGTGTTCCAGTACCTGCGCTGGGTGGTACGGCTGCGCAGGCGTGGCGACGCGTGGCCCTGGTACCGGACGGTCCTGTTCCTCACGTCGATGGCGCTGCTCGTGTGGATCACCCAGGGCGCGCCCATGGTCTACGGCCAGGTGTCCTTCAGCGGCCACATGACGGAGCACATGGTGCTCGCGATGATGGCCCCGCTGCCGCTCGCCCGCTCAGCGCCCGTAACCCTGGCGCTGCGCGCGCTTCCTGCCCGCACGGACGGCTCCCGCGGGCCCCGCGAGTGGCTGCGGTGGTTCCTGGACTCGCTGTGGATGAAGGTGCTCGCGAACCCGCTCTTCGCCGCGGTGAACTTCGCGGGGTCGCTGGTGGTCTTCTACTACTCGCCGCTGTTCGAGATGGCGCTGCGCAATCACGCCGGCCACATCGTGATGGTGGTGCACTTCATGGCCGCCGGCTACCTCTTCGCGAACGCGCTCATCGGCGTCGATCCGTCGCCGGGGCGCCCGTCCCACCCCATGCGCCTGGTCCTGCTGCTCAGCACCATGGCGTTCCACGCCTTCTTCGGGATCTCGCTGATGACGTCGGAGACGCTCCTCGCGCCCACCTGGTACGGCCTGATGGGCCGCACCTGGGGAGCCGATGCGATCTCGGACCAGCAGTACGGGGGACAGATCGCGTGGGGTCTCGGCGAGCTCCCCACGCTGATCCTCGCCATCGGCGTCGTGACGGTATGGAGGGCTGCCGATGCGAAGGAGCGCAAGCGCCGCGACCGCAAGGCCGACCGTGACGGCGACGCCGAGCTCGAGGCGTACAACGCGATGCTCCGCGAGGCGGCCAGGTCCGACGGCTGACCGCTCGCTACACTCGCGCGTGCCGCGTCACGCGAGGCGGCGGGGGGGGGGAGCGCAGTGAGCGCGACGAGCATCCTGGTGACCGGGGGAGCGGGCTTCCTCGGCAGCCACCTGTGCGAGCGGCTGCTCGGCGAGGGCCATGAGGTGGTCTGCGTCGACAACTTCTTCACGTCGGACCGCAGTCAGATCGCGCACCTGCTCGACAACCCTCGCTTCGAGCTCATCCGCCACGATGTGACCGTCCCGCTCTTCGTCGAGGTCGACGAGATCTACAACCTCGCGTGCCCGGCATCGCCGGTGCACTATCAGCACGATCCGGTGCAGACGACGAAGACCTCGGTGATCGGGGCCATCAACATGCTCGGCCTCGCCAAGCGCACGGGCGCCCGCATCCTCCAGGCCTCCACCTCGGAGGTCTACGGCTCCCCGGTCGTGCACCCGCAGACCGAGGGCTACTGGGGGAACGTCAACCCGATCGGTCCGCGGTCCTGCTACGACGAGGGCAAGCGCGCGGCGGAGACGCTCTTCTTCGACTACCGCAGGCAGCACGGCCTCGACATCAAGGTGGCGCGGATCTTCAACACCTATGGGCCTCGCATGCACGCGAACGACGGACGCGTCGTCACCACCTTCATCGTCCAGGCGCTGCGCGGCGAGGACATCACGATCTACGGCGACGGTTCGCAGACGCGGTCGTTCTGCTACGTGGACGACCTCATCGACGGCCTGGTGCGGCTCATGGCCACGCCCGACGGCTTCACCGGTCCCGTCAACCTCGGCAATCCGGTCGAGATGACGGTCCGGGAGCTCGCGGAGAGGGTGCTGGAGCTCACGGGCTCGGCATCGGCGCTCGTGGTGCGCGACCTGCCCCAGGACGACCCGGTGCAGCGTCAGCCCGACATCACGGTCGCTCGGCGTGAGCTGTCGTGGGAGCCGTCGGTGGCGCTCGAGGACGGACTGCGGGCGACGATCAACTACTTCGACGCGACGCTCTAGATATCTGTCCACAGATTTTCTCCACAGCACTGTGGAGGAATGGGTGAATCCGCCGTAGGCGGCGGTGGAAAACCCTGTGGGTCAGGAAATGCCAAGAATTGCCCCAGAGAATCCCTTGCCTTGGTACTTCGATAGGGAGTAGACC
>JAUIBG010000041.1 GCA_030428165.1 Actinomycetes bacterium | reverse complement strand
ACACCAAGCCCGTCGTCGTCACCAAGTACCAGCCGATGGAACGGAAGTACTGATCCCATGACTGCCACCGCCGAAGAGACCACCGCCATGGGCGAGATCCCCTCGATGACCGTCACGCTGAGGATCGAGCGCTTCAACCCTGAAGGGTCCGCCGAGCACCCCGCGGGCGAGGCCTACTGGGAGGAGTTCCAAGTCGAGGCTCACGCCACCGACCGCGTCCTCGACGCGCTGCACAAGATCAAGTGGGACCAGGACGGCACGCTCGCATTCAGGCGCTCGTGCGCGCACGGCGTGTGCGGCTCCGACGCGATGCGCATCAACGCCAAGAACCGCCTGGCCTGCAAGACACTGCTGAAGGACCTCAACCCCTCGCGCCCCATCACGATCGAGCCCATCAAGGGCCTGCCCGTGGTCAAGGACCTGATCGTCGACATGGACCCGTTCTTCGCGTCCTACCGCGAGATCATGCCGTTCCTCATCACGTCGGGACCGACGCCCGAGCGCGAGCGCCTGCAGTCCCCCGAGGACCGCGCCAGGTTCGACGACACCACGAAGTGCATCATGTGCGCCGCGTGCACCTCGTCGTGCCCGGTCTTCTGGACCGACGGCCAGTACTTCGGCCCCCAGGCCATCGTGGGCGCGCACCGCTTCATCTTCGACAGCCGCGACGAGGGCGAGTGGAACCGCCTCGAGATCCTCTCGGACACCGCGGGCGTGTGGAAGTGCAGGACGACGTTCAACTGCACCGACGCCTGTCCTCGCGGCATCGAGGTCACCAAGGCGATCGCCGACGTCAAGCGGGTGCTCACCACCGGCAAGATCTAGGGCCCGTGCTGGAGCCAGTTCGCGCTGGCTCCTCGAGCGGGCGGTGCTCCGCGTGCGCCGATGCCGGTGTCAGTCGCGCGGGAAGAGACGCCCCAGGCGCTCGCGCACCTGGCCCTTGGCCCGCTCGGCGAGCCCGACGTTGCCCGTGAGCTCACCGAACAGCGGGTTGCCGTCCTCGGACGCCAGCGACTCGGTGATCTCGTGCAGCGGGGCGGTGAGGAAGCGCGCTGCGGCCTCCGCGTCCGACGCCTGAGCGAAGGACGCGAGAGTCGTCTCGCCGCGGGTGATCGCGAACTGCAGGTCGCTCTCGACGGACTCGACGGCAAGACCCGGCAGGTAGGGGGTCGACCCGCGGTGGACGGGCACTCCCCCGGGGATCTCCTCCGAGCGGCGGACGAATCCTGCGACTGCGTACGCGAGGAATCTCTCCGCCAGCTCGAGCGACCGCGCGCGCATGACGATCCACGTCTCGCCGAGCGGGGGCCTCAGCCTCACCCTGACGCCCTCACGCGTGCTGTCGATCAGGTACATCATGGCGCCGCCGTTGACGGAGACGACGAGCTCCCGCGTGAGCCGGTCCAGCGTCAGCGTGCCGCCGGCACGCTCCACCCACGCGGTGAAGCGCTCGTCGACGTCCTCGAGGGCGAGCTGCCCATGGCCGCGGTAGGTCCCGAGCCACGCGGAGACGAAGAGCAGGATGCGTGCGCTGTAGTCCATCATGATGAGCAGCGCGAGGATCGCGGCGAAGGGGGCGAGCAGCGCATTGCTCGAGGCGCCTGCGACCAGCAGGGATGAGAACTGGCGCAGCACACCCAGCGCGAATGCGCCCACGAGGGCCGCGACGAGCAGGTGGCGCCACGGCACGGTGGTCTGGCCGAGGTACTTCACGACGAGCAGCACGAACATCATGTCCACCAGCAGCAGGACGATGAGCCCTGGCACCGCGAGCGCGGCAGTCGAGAGGTCCCGTCCGAGCACCTGCCCCAGCCAACCGGCGATCTGGCCGGAGACGGCCGAGGTCGCGACCTGCAGTCCCGCGCCGACGATCACGAGCACGCCGATGAGGAGCACGCCGAGGAGGTCCTTGAGCTTGCCGACCAGGCCGCTGCCGCCGGACTCGCCCAGCATCAGCCACGAGGCCATGCGCAGGCCGCTGACGTACCGCGACGCCGCCCACAGCAGCAGGCCGATCGAGATCAGTCCGGCGACGCCAGTCGCCGTCGAGCTGCCGACGGCATTCAGCAGCTGCTCCTCGGTGACCAGCCCGGGGGCGTCGGGGCCTGCTCCCGCCGGCGTGATGATCCCGGGCACCGCCTGCTCCACGGTGTCGATCACCGCCGCGATTGCGTCCTCGTTGCCCAGGAACACGACGGACAGCACGGTCACGGCGAGCAGCACGCCCGAGGCGATCGAGGTGAGCGAGTAGTAGGCGATGCCGCCGGAGAGCACGTTGCCCCGGTTGTCGTTGAACCGCTCCAGGGTGCGGCCGGCGTGCGTGTCGTCGAAGCGCTCCTTGAGCGACAGCCCCTCGTCGACCGCGGCCTTGCCGCGGTCCTTCAGCTCGGTGAACGTGCCAGCCATGTCACCTCCAGAGCGGTCGCGGGCCTACCGACGCGGCAGCAGACCCACCCTGTCATAGATGCGTCCGAGCGTCTCGGCCGCGATCGCCTGGGCGCGGTCGGCGCCGTCGGCGAGGACGGCGTCGAGCCTGTCGGGACTCTCGAGCCACTCCATCGCGCCGTCCCTGATGGGGGTCAGGTACTCGACCACGACATCGGCCAGGTCGCCCTTGAGGTGACCGTACATCTTGCCCTCGTAGTCGGCCTCGAGCTGGGCGATCGAGCGCCCGTCGAGCGCGGAGTAGATCGTCAGCAGGTTCGACACGCCCGGCTTGGCCTCGCGATCGAAGCGGACGACCGCCTCGGTGTCGGTGACGGCTGACTTGATGTTCTTGGCGACCTTCTTGGGGTCCTCGAGGATCTCGATCGTGCCCTTGGGGCTCTGCGAGGACTTGGACATCTTCGCCGTCGGCTCCTGGAGGTCGTAGATCTTCGCGACGTCCTTGACGATGTGGGCCTCGGGCACGACGACGGTGCCCTCCCCCAGTCGGGTGTTGAGGCGCTCGGCGAGGTCGCGCGACAGCTCGAGGTGCTGGCGCTGGTCCTCGCCGACGGGCACCACGTCGGTGTCGTACAGCAGGATGTCGGCGGCCATCAGCACCGGGTAGGTGAACAGGCCCACATTGGTGCCGGACTCGCCCACCTTCGCCGACTTGTCCTTGAACTGGGTCATCCTGCCGGCCTCGCCGAACCCGGTGAAGGTCGACAGCACCCATGCAAGCTCAGCGTGCTGCGGCACGTGGGACTGCACGAAGACGATGGACCGCTCGGGATCGACGCCGGCGGCGAGGAACTGCGCTGCCGTCACCCTGGTGCGGCGACGGAGTGCCTCAGGCTCGGGCGACACGGTGAGCGCGTGCAGGTCGACCACGCCGTAGATCGCGTCGTGCGTGTCCTGCAGCTTCACCCACTGGACGAGCGCGCCCAGATAGTTGCCCAGCTGGAGCGAGTCGGAGGTCGGCTGCATCGCCGAGAATGCGCGTGCGGTCGTCATGCCGCCATTCTTCCAGGTCTCCGGGCACGCCGGCATCGCATCGTGCGCGTCGCCTCGGGGCCGTTGCGGGACTTAGGTGGCCTCGTCGTCGTAGTGCGCGGCGTCCTGCGACGGCTCGGGGCGCTTGGCTGCGGCCGCAGCCGCGGCTGCGGCTGCCGCGGCGGCACCCCTTGACGTGGCCGGCTTGGCTGGCTGCGCCATCGCCTCGCGCACGATCCGCCGCGGGTCGTACTGGCGGGGGTCGAGCTGCGCGAGATCGATGTCGTCGCCCAGCTCCGCCTTCACCGTCTCCTTGCCCTGCGTGACCCAGTCGCGGGCCTGCTCGGCCCACTTCCTGAGCTGACGCGCGTACTGCGGCATGCGCTCGGGACCGATCACCGCGATGGCGATGACCAGGATGAGGATGGCCTCAGCCCCGTTGATCCCGAAGAACATGCGGCAAGTCTGCCGTACTCGCGTCGCCCCGGGCTACCAGGCCCTACTGGTCCTGGTCGCGCGGGCTGTTGGATCCGGGGTCGGTCTGGTCGCTGTCCGAGGTGTCGTCGGCGAACGCGTAGGTCAGGTCGTCGCTGTCGACGAGCGTGAGCACCGCGTCGAACTCGTCACCGCCGCGCTGGACGGTGAGGGTCACCTCGTCGCCCACTGCCTTGGCACGGATGGCGACGATGAGCTCGTCGCCGTAGGTCACGGTACGGCCGTCCACTGCGGTGATGACATCGCCGGCCTGGAGGCCCGCGACGTCGCCGGGACCGCCGGAGACGATCGCCTGGGGGTCGTCGACGACCTTGACGCCCTCGCCCACGTAGGTGGAGTCCAGGTAGACGCCGATCGCGGGCAGCGTGGCCTCGCCCGTGGCGATCAGCTGCTCCGCGGTGGTGCGGGCCTGGTTCGAGGTGATCGCGAAGCCCAGGCCGATCGAGCCCGAGCTCGAGCCCTGCGAGGCGGTGGCGATCGCGGAGTTGATCCCGATCACCTCGCCGTCGCCGTTGAGCAGCGGACCGCCCGAGTTGCCCTGGTTGATGGCCGCATCGGTCTGGATCGCGTCGATGTAGGCGGGGTCCGACGAGCTGCCGGTGGTCACCGGGCGGTGGACCGCCGAGACGATGCCGGCGGTGACGGTTGCGTCGAGGCCCAGCGGCGAGCCCACGGCGACCACCGGGTCGCCCACGACCACGGCGTCGGAGTCGGCCAGGGTGAGCGTCGGCAGGCCCGTCGCCTCCACCTGGACGACCGCGAGGTCGTACTCGGTCGAGGAGCCGACGACTGTGCCGGTGTAGACGGTGCCGTCGGAGAAGGTCACCTGGTACTCCACGTCGGCGGCAGCGCCGCCTGTCGTCGCGGCGAGCTCGCTGGCGTCGACCACGTGCGCGTTGGTGAGGATGTAGCCGTCGTCCCTGATGACGAAGCCCGAGCCGATCGAGTACACCGAGCCGTCGACCACCATCTCGATGACGACGACGGACTCGGTCGCCTCCGCCGCGATGGTCTGCACGTCGATCGTGTCGGTCGTGTAGCTCGCGTTGCTCGCGGACGACTGGTCGAGAGTCGAGGGCGTCTCGTCGGCGACGACCTCGTCGGCCAGCAGCGTGTCGTAGGCGTACGAGCCGCCGACCGCGCCGATCGCTCCGAACGCGAGGGCCGCGACGGCGACGCCCGCGACGAGGCCGGCTCCACGGCGGCGCTCCGCCGGCACGGTGCTCTCCGGCGCCGATGCCGCAGGCGCGACGGCGAAGACGTCGCCGCCGGCGGAGGGCGCCGCCTCCTGGGATCCGGAAGGCGCATCGGCCGCGGGGGCTGAGGTCGCGACTGCAGGCGAGCCGGGGGCTGCGAGGCCCGAGGAGTGCTCGGAGGAGGGCGACGGCGCGGTGGGCGGCACAGGCGCGGTCGGCCTGGCCACCGTCGCCGCAGTGGTGTCCTGCGGCTGGGGCGAGGTCTCGCTCGTGGCGGAGGCGGACTCGGGGGTGTCCTGCTCGTGGGTGGTCATCGCACGTCCTCTCTAGTGTCCAGCGATGATCGATGCCATCTCGATCAATCCGTCCCCGACCTGCTCGACGAGTCCGGGGTCGTTCTGCGCCGGGAAGGTCTCCGCGATGCGCGTGATCTCGCCCAGCGTGCACTCGCACGTCAGGGAGACCACGACGTCACCGGACTGCCAGACCAGGCGGGCCGGGTCGGAGGCGATCACGTACGCGGGACCAGTCTGGATCTCGATACTGGGAAGTTCTGCAAAGTCCTCGGAGAGGCTGCCGTGCTGCTCGGCGACGAGGACGGGAGTGAGGGTGTCGAGGTCGAGCATCGTGCCGACCAGCACCAGTGCGCCGTCGCTGCGGGCGAGCACCGCGCTCTTGACCAGCTTGAGGTCCGCGGTCTCCCAGTCGGGGTGGACCCACGACGCCACGATCTCGTCGGAGCTGGCCGCCGACGACGACACCTGAGTGACTCCCGACGCCTCGATCGATGCGGCGGACGCGAACTCCAGCTCGATGCGCTCGGGCTCGCCCATCCAGTACGCGGTCGACAGCAGCCCGAAGGTGGCGATCACCGCGACGGCGGCGAGCATCAGCGGGCGCTTGCTGGGAGGGGTGGCCGCGCGGACGTTCCCCTTGGGCTCGCCAGCGGCGATCTGCGCGATGCGGTCCTTGTCGAGCAGCTGCTGGGCGAAGCTCATGTCGATGCCCGCCTGGGAGGAGTTCAGTGCCTCGCGCTGCGCGCTCAGCTCACGCCACTGGGCGGCGCACTCGTCGCACTGCTCGAGGTGCTCCATCGCCTCGACAGCCTGCTGACGGCCCATGCGTCCATCGAGCAGATCGTGAAGGGAGTTGCCGAGGTGTCGGCTCACGCCTCACCTCGCACCGGCGCGCGGTGAGCCAGAGACTCACGGAGCTTCGCACGGGCGCGAGACAGTCGGGAGCGGACGGTACCCATCTTGATGCCGAGCGTGGCGGCGATCTCCTCGTACGACAGGCCCTCGATGTCGGACAGCACCACGGCCGCCCTGTACTCGGGGGTGAGCTCGCTCAGGGCGTCGACGATGTCGTCGCCCAAGTTGCTCATGTCGAACGCGTCCTCCGGCTGTCCCGACCGCTCGTGGCGGTCGAAGCTGTCGGACGTGGGAACGCTGGCGTCGTCATCGGCCATGAAGTCGAAGCGGATGCGCTTCTTCCGGCGCATGCGGTCCAGGAAGAGGTTCGTGGTGATGCGGTGAAGCCATCCCTCGAACGTCCCCGGCCGGTAGGTCGACAGCGAGTTGAACACGCGGACGAACACGTCCTGCGTGAGGTCCTCGGCGTCGTGCTGGTTGCCGGTGAGGTGGTACGCCAGGCGGTAGACGCGCGCCGAGTGCTGCTCGACGATGCTCTCCCACGTCAGCTCCCCGGTGTCTGCATCCGGGGTCGCGGAGAACACCTGCGCGGCGGTGTCAGTCGTCGTCACGTGTGTCCTCCTTCTCTGCCTCAACGGTCTGGCCGGTCCCCAATGTTCCCACAAAGATAACGATTCTGCATCGGCCGTGAGGATGAGGCCTCCGCCGGAGGGATGAGTCGGGGGACTACGATGCCAAACGCAAGGAGGTCACCATGGGCACTGAGGCAGCTGACTACGCGTTCAGCGAGGAGTTCGTCGTCGAGGACCGAGTGCTGATGCGCGCCCGCGACCTCGCTGACCAGCTGGGCTGCGTGCCCGTGTCCCCCGCCGCCGGCCAGCTCCTCACGGTGCTCGCGGCGTCGAAGGGGGCCACCTCGGCCGTCGAGGTCGGCACGGGCGTCGGCATCTCGACGACGTACCTGCTGCGCGGCATGCCCAGCGGCACCGTCACCACGATCGACGCCGAGCCCGACCACCACAAGGAGGCGCGGGAGACGGTGCGCGCCTCGGGCTTCGAGGCCAACAGGGTGCGCATGATCACCGGTCGCGCGCTCGACGTGCTGCCGCGCCTGGCCGATGCCGCCTACGACCTGGCCTTCGTGGACGCGGCGAAGGAGGAGTACCCGGTCTACCTGACCGAGGCGCTGCGCCTCCTGAAGCCCGGCGGCCTGCTCGTGATGGACAACGCCCTGTGGCACGGCCGCACTGCCGACCCCGCCAGGCGGGACGAGGAGACCACCGCGATCCGCGCGACGGTACGGGCCGTCAAGGCCGACGAGGAGCTCACCCCTGCGCTGCTGCACACCGGTGACGGGGTCCTCGTCGCCGTGAAGACGCCGCGCGCGTCGGCCTAGCCTCCGGGACGCGCTCAACTCCGCTGCGAGACCTGCATCGGGGGCCGCGCGCCGCCGGTGCGCGGCCCCCGATGGTCTCGTCAGGCGCGCTGGAGCGCCTCGAACTCCGCGTCCGTGAACAGCCGTGAGCGGATGACGAAGCGCACGCCCTCGGGGGCCTCGAGCGAGAACCCCGCACCGCGTCCTGGGACGACGTCGATGGTGAGGTGCGTGTGCCGCCAGTACTCGAACTGGGGACGGGAGATGTACACAGGGACGTGGCGGTCCAGGCCCACGTCGAGGTCGCCCAGGTGGACGTCGGCGTCGCCGATGAGGAACTCACCGTCCGGGTAGCACATCGGCGCGGAGCCGTCGCAACATCCTCCGGACTGGTGGAACATCACGGGGCCGTGCACACCGGTGAGGTCGCGCACGACCGCCGCGGCCTCACCGGTGATGTCGACCCGCCTGACCGGGCCTGACACGGCTAGAAGAACCCGAGGGCGTCGGGCGAGTAGCTCACCAGCAGGTTCTTGGTCTGCTGATAGTGCTCGAGCATCATCTTGTGGGTCTCGCGGCCGATGCCCGACTGCTTGTAGCCGCCGAACGCCGAGTGCGCCGGGTACGAGTGGTAGTTGTTGGTCCACACGCGCCCCGCCTTGATCTCGCGGCCGGCCCGGTACGCCGTGCTGCCGTCGCGGCACCAGACGCCGGCGCCCAGACCGTAGAGGGTGTCGTTGGCGATCGACAGCGCATCGGCCTCGTCCTCGAAGCGCGTGACGGACAGCACCGGGCCGAAGATCTCCTCCTGGAAGATCCTCATGCTGTTGACGCCCTCGAACACGGTGGGCTGGACGTAGTAGCCGCCGGAGAGCTCGCCTCCAAGGTCGGCCCTGCCGCCGCCGATCAGCACCTTCGCGCCCTCCTCCTTGCCGATCTCGATGTAGGACAGGATCTTCTCCAGCTGGTCGTTGCTGGCCTGCGCGCCGATCATCGTCTCGGTGTCGAGCGGGTCGCCCTGCTTGATCCTGCTCACCCGCTCGACGGCATCAGCGATGAAGTCGTCGTAGATGGTCGACTGGATGAGCGCGCGCGACGGGCACGTGCACACCTCGCCCTGGTTGAGCGCGAACATCGCGAAGCCCTCGAGCGTCTTGTCGTAGAAGGCGTCGCGCTGAGCGGCAATGTCCTCGAAGAAGATGTTCGGGCTCTTGCCGCCGAGCTCCAGGGTCACCGGGATGAGGTTCTGGCTGGCGTACTGCATGATCAGGCGACCCGTGGTCGTCTCGCCGGTGAACGCGATCTTCGCGATCCTTGGGCTCGAGGCGAGCGGCTTGCCCGCCTCGACCCCGAACCCGTTGACGATGTTGAGCACGCCGGGCGGCAGCAGGTCGCCCACGAGCTCGATCAGCTTGAGGATCGACCACGGGGTCTGCTCCGCGGGCTTGAGCACCACGCAGTTGCCCGCCACGATCGCGGGAGCGAGCTTCCACGCCGCCATCAGGATCGGGAAGTTCCAAGGGATGATCTGACCCACCACTCCCAGCGGCTCATGGATGTGGTACGCCACGGTGTCGGTGTCGATCTCCCCGATCGAGCCCTCCTGCGCGCGGATCGCGCCTGCGAAGTAGCGGAAGTGGTCGATGGCCAGCGGGATGTCAGCGGCGAGCGTCTCGCGGATGGGCTTGCCGTTGTCCCACGTCTCCGCGACGGCGATCTCCTCGAGGTGCGCCTCCATCCTGTCGGCGATCTTCAGCAGGATGTTCGATCGCTCCGTCGTCGACGTGCGGCCCCACGAGTCGGCCGCCGCGTGCGCCGCGTCGAGCGCGAGCTCGATGTCCGCCGCCTGGGACCTGGCGATCTCGCAGAAGGCCTGGCCGGTGACCGGCGTGATGTTCTCGAAGTACTGCCCGCCCACCGGCGGCACCCACTCGCCGCCGATCCAGTTGTCGTAGCGCTGCGCCACGGTCACGAGGCTGCCGTCACGCCCCGGAGGTGTGTAGGTCGTCATTGTTCGATCTCCTTTGATCGATCGACGCCGTGGCCCCATTGCCATGGCGTTGCGACGACCGTAGGAGCGGCAACGTTGCAGAGACGTTGCACAAACCAGGACCTTGGTCTCAGGCGCCGAGCTCGCGATTCAGTCTCTCGGCCCTGTCGGCGGCGAATCGCCCGAGAGCGGAGTCTCCCTTGAGCACGTCGGCCTGGCGCTCCCACATCTCGACGTCGTCCTCGCCCCACGGGGCACGCGTCCACGACACCATCAGGTCGGGCAGGCCCGAGGCCAGCACCGCCGCGCGCACCCGTGCGTGGAGCGACTCGCGGATGCGCACCACCGCGGGCGACTCAGACCCGAGGAGCAGCGGTCCGCGGTAGGCCCGCGCGGCATCGCGGACCCCGCCGGCCGCGAGGCGCGCGGTGACGGCATGCCAGTCGCTCGTCACCTCGGGCACGAGCCGGTAGGGGCGCGAATCGAGCACGTCCGGCCCCAGGATCGCGCGCAGCCGGTTCATCTCGGCACGCAGTGTCGACGAGGTCACGGGCTGCGCATATGCGGAGGCCTCGAGCTCGTCGGCCGTGAGGCCCCTCGGATGCTCGGCGAGCGCCACGAGGATCTCGCTGTGCCGGCGCGACAGCCGGTGCTCGCGTCCGGCGACGGAGGCGCTGGCCTCGGAGCGCCCGAGGCCCACGAGCCGCAGCCCCGGCGAGTGCGGTCCGGGGGCCGGGGCATGCAGGTCGCCGATCGCTCCAGCCAGCGTCAGACGCGAGAGCTCGGACTCGGCCATCCGTGCGACGGCGCGCATCATCGCGAGAGTCTGGGGGCTTGCGACGTCCGCGCCTCCCGTGAGGTCCACGACGCCGAGCGCCGCGCCCGTTCCCGGATCCCTGATCGGCGCCGCGACGCAGTTCCAGCCCCGCACCAGAGGGTTGAAGTGCTCATCGGCGAGCACCTGCACCGGGGCGCCGACGTGCAGCGCGGTGCCAGGGGCGTTCGTGCCGGCCGTCGCCTCGTCCCAGGCCGCGCCCTCCATGAAGTGGATCGTCTCGGCCTTGCGCAGCACCTCGCGGGACCCGCGCACCCACAGCAGCCTGCCGCGGTCGTCGCCGACGGCGAGGACGGCGCCGCAGTCGACGGCCGCCTGGCCGATGGCGTCGTCGATCAGAGGGAAGACGTGCGTGAGGGGGTGCTCCGCCCTCACGCTCTTGAGATCGCCGGAGACCAGCTCGACGGGCGCGAGCGCGCCGTCGGTGCTGACGCCTGCGGCGGATGAGCGGAGCCAGGACTCGGCGATCACGGCGCGCGCCAGGGACTCGCCGCCGGCGCTCGTGCGGGCCGTGCGGCGGCCTTCGGCTCCATTGCCGGCGCGCGCCATTGGCACAGTGAAGCCCACGGGGGCCTGCCATGACAAACTCGCGCGGCGAATGGCGCGCCGCGTACCGCGCGCGGCGGGACTCCCGCCGCGAGGCGGATCAGCGAGGAGGGACTGCCCTAGTCGAGTGCGCCGCCGAGCACTCCGTGGAGCTCGCGGATCTCGTCGATCGAGATCTCGACGACCAGACGGCCGCCGCCCTCGAGCGGAACGCGCATGACGTAGCCGCGCCCTTCCTTCACGACCTCCATCGGGCCGTCACCGGTGCGGGGCTTCATTGCAGCCATCGTCTTGACTCCTTGAGTGCTGTAAGGCGGGCAGTACCTGTCTATTCTACGCCGTCAGACGGCACAGCCGCGGTGGCGAGGTCGACGGCCTCGTCGATGTCGTCGGTGACGGCGATGAGGTCGAGATTCTCGGGCGAGATCTTGCCGCTGACGGCGACGGTGCCGCGAAGCCAGTCGAGCAGACCGTCCCAGTAGTCGTGGCCCACCAGGACGATCGGGAAGCGCGTGATCGTGCGGGTCTGGACCAGCGTGAGCGCCTCGAAGAGCTCGTCGAAGGTGCCGAACCCTCCCGGCAGGGCGATGAACCCCTGCGCGTACTTCACGAACATGGTCTTGCGTGCGAAGAAGTAGCGGAAGTTGATGCCGAGGTTCACGTACTCGTTGACGCCCTGCTCGAATGGCAGCTCGATGCCGAGGCCCACCGAGACTCCCCCGGCCTCGTGCGCGCCCTTGTTCGCCGCCTCCATGACTCCAGGCCCGCCGCCGGTGATCACGGCGAAGCCCCGCTCGACCAGGGTGCGGCCGATGTGCACGCCGTCCGCGTACTCCTGCGTCTGCGGCGACGTGCGCGCCGAGCCGAACACCGAGATGGCCGGCCCCAGCTCGGCGAGAGCGCCGAAGCCCTCGACGAACTCCGACTGGATGCGCAGCACGCGCCAGGGGTCGTCGTGGAGCCAGGTGGGCGCGTCCTGCTCGCTCAGCAGCCGCCCTGACGTCGACTGCGCGGGGACATTGCGCCCGCGCAGCACCACGGGACCCTGGTAGTAGTCGTTCATCGCGGCCCTCCCAGCCATGTCATGAGCGCCTCGCGGCACCTGAGGATGTCGTCGACGGGACAGCGCTCGTCGTCGGCGTGGGCGAGCTCGGGGTCACCCGGCCCGAAGTTGACCGCCGGGATCCCGAGCGACCCGAACCTCGCCACATCCGTCCACCCGACCTTCGCGCGCGGCGCGCCGCCGCCGAGGCCCTCGACGAGCGCGGCGAACTCCTGCGCCATCGGGGCGTCCAGGCCCGGCCTGGCGCCGCCGGCCAGATCGGTCACCGTGACCTCGTAGGGCCCTGCCGCCCGCACGATCGCCTCGACCAGTGCGAGGGCCGTGTCCGCGTCCTTGTCGGGAGCGAAGCGGTAGTTGACGCTGACCACGCACTCGTCGGGGATGACGTTGCCCGCGATGCCGCCGCGGATGCCGACCGCATTGAGCCCCTCGCGATAGTCGAGGCCGTCGACGGTCACGGTGGCCGGCGTGTACGCCGCGAGGGCGGCCAGCAGCGGCGCTGCGCCGTGGATCGCGTTGACGCCCTTCCAGGCACGCGCCGAGTGGGCGGCGACTCCCGCGGACGCGACGTC
Organism: Actinomycetes bacterium; assembly: GCA_030428165.1. Lineage (GTDB taxonomy): Bacteria > Actinomycetota > Actinomycetes > Actinomycetales > Demequinaceae > Demequina. The sequence goes on along the minus strand of JAUIBG010000041.1, from coordinate 3,874 downwards.
GACGCGCAGCGTGCCATTGCACCCGCCCTCGATCGCGGCCGATGTCGGCTCACCCAGGATCGCGAAGTCGCCGGCGAGGAGGTCGGGACGCTCGCGCGACACGAGGCCGAGTCCGTTGCGGGACTCCTCGACCTCCTCCTGGTCGTAGACGACGTAGGTGACGTCGTGCATCGGCTCCGTGAGCGCGGCGGCGAGGCTGAGGTGGACGGCCACCCCGCCCTTCATGTCGACGCTGCCGCGTCCCGTAAGAATCCCGTCGGCGATCGCTCCCGGCACGTTGTCCTTGATCGGCACGGTGTCGAGGTGCCCCGCCAGCACGACGCGGGTCGCGCGGCCCAGGTCGGTGCGGGCCACCACGTTGTTGCCGATGCGCTCCACGGTGAGGTGCGGCAGCGCGGCGAGCGCCTCCTCCACCACGTCCGCGAGCGCCTTCTCGTCGCCGGAGACCGACGGGATGTCGACGAGTGCGAGCGCCAGCTGCTCGACGGGGGCGTGCAGGTCGAGTGCCATGCCGCCAGCCTAGCCGCGCGGGCCTCCGGGGTTGCCTCGTGCGGGCGCGCGGGACCGTACCCTGGTGCCCATGACTCGCACCGCTCACGCCTACGGCCTCGCCACCCTCGCCGGCGAGCAGATCCTCGACGTCTGGTACCCCGCGCCGATGCTCGGCCCGCACGACGGCTCGCCCGCCCCCTCGGAGCTGGTGCCGTCGACGGACGAGGCCAGGGGCACGCACGCGCAGGTCGTGCTCACCGAGATCGACCTGGACGCCGCCCCCTCCGGCGCGGCAGACGCGTACCTCCGCCTCCACCTGCTCAGCCACCGGCTGGTGAAGCCGCACGGCCTCAACCTGGACGGCGTGTTCGGCGCCCTGGCGAACGTGGTGTGGACGTCGGCCGGGCCGTGCGCCGTCGACGGTTTCGAGGCGACCCGCGCGCGACTGCGCGCCGCCGGCCGCCACGTCACCGTGTTCGGCGTCGACAAGTTCCCGCGCATGGTCGACTACGTGGTCCCCTCGGGCGTGCGGATCGCCGACGCCGATCGCGTGCGCCTGGGCGCTCACCTCGCCGAGGGCACCACCGTGATGCACGAGGGCTTCGTGAACTTCAACGCCGGCACGCTCGGCCACTCCATGGTCGAGGGACGCATCTCGGCCGGCGTCGTGGTGGGCGAGGGCTCGGACATCGGCGGCGGCGCCTCGATCATGGGCACCCTGTCGGGCGGCGGCAAGGAGGTCATCTCCATCGGCGAGCGGTCGCTGCTGGGCGCGAACGCCGGCCTCGGCATCCCGCTGGGCGACGACTGCGTCGTCGAGGCGGGCCTCTATGTCACCGCCGGCGCGAAGGTCACCGTCGTGGGCTCCGGCGAGGTCGTGAAGGCCCGCGAGCTGGCCGGATTGGACAACCTGCTGTTCCGCCGCAACTCGCTCACCGGCGGCCTCGAGGTCGTCGCGCGCTCGGGCGTCGGCATCGAGCTCAACTTGGCGCTGCACGCGAACTAGTCCATGGCCCGGAGGTCCCGCCGCCGGGGCGGCGCGCTCGTCGCGGTCCTGCTGCTGCTCGCAGTGGGGGCCGTGGCGGTGGTGTGGGCGCCCACGTGGTGGGAGCGCTACTCCCCCGACATCATCGTGACGGAGCGCTGCACCGTGACGCTCGGCGACCGCACGGACACCAAGACGGCTGAGCAGGCCAACAACGCCGCGCTCATCACCGCCGTCTCGATGCGTCGCGGCCTGCCGGCGCGCGCCGCCACCATCGCGATCGCCACCGCGATCCAGGAGTCCTCGCTGCGGAACATCGACTACGGCGACCGCGACTCCATCGGCCTCTTCCAGCAGCGCCCGTCCCAGGGCTGGGGCACGGTCGAGGAGATCATGGACCCGTACTACGCGACCAACGCGTTCTACGACGGGCTCATCAAGGTCGAGGGCTGGGAGTACGCGGAGATCACCGACGCCGCCCAGGAGGTGCAGCGCTCGGCGTTCCCTCTCGCCTACGCCGACCACGAGGAGGAGGGCAGGCTCTGGGCCTCCGCCCTCACCGGCTACGGTGGCACGATCACGTGCACGCTCGACCAGTCCCAGCCGACGACGGCCGCCGACTTCCTCGAGCGCCTCGACGCGGACTTCGGTGAGGGCTACTTCCCCGTCGCCGTGGCCGATGCCGGGGCCACCTCGGTGACGCTCTCGACCACAACCTCGACTGCGGTGTCCGCGAGCGCCTTCGCGAACTGGTCGGTGGCGACGGCGTGGGACACCGAGGCCGATGCCGTGGCCGACTACTCCTTCACCTGGATGCGCGACGAGGCGGTCCCCGGTGATGTCGAGTCGGATAGGAACGCGTACGTGCTGCTGCCGACTGCACCGGAGTCCTGACCTCTCCCCTCCCCCGCCGGGGAAAGTGGTGAGTTCTTCGCGGCTCTACGGCGCGTCGCGGGGTGAAGTGGTGAGTTGTTGACGCGTTCGCGGCGGAACGTGGTGCTCGTCACAGGTCGGTGCGTCACGCGACGCCAACGGCCGCACCCGTGAGCAACTCACCACTTCGGACCGCGACTCGCCGCAAACGCGTCAACAACTCACCACTTCCCCCAGGGGGTTAGCTGCCGGACGACTTGCGCTTCATGCGCTCGACCTCACGGTCGACGTCGTCGGGGGTGGTCTCCATCAGACCGGGAACGAACGCGGCCACGCCGGCGAAGACCAGTCCGATGCCGATGCCGAACATGGGCCACATCGGCCAGAAGTAGTGGTCGGGTCCCGTGACGTACCAGACGACGGTCAGCCCGCCGTTGACGACGATCCAGACCACGACCATCCACCAGAAGCCCTGGCGTGCCTCGAGCCGCTTGCGCGCAGTGCGCCGCAGCTCGTCCTCGCGCGGATCAGGCTCCTCGAACATGGCCCCACCTTCCCTGCTTCACTCAAAGTAGAGCGAATGGGGCGATTGCACCAGGTACTGAGGTCCCTGGCAGGTGTGGACGCCTAGCGCTGGTCCATCGGGACGTAGTCGCGCTCGACCTCGCCCACGTAGATCTGGCGCGGACGGCCGATCTTGGTGCGCGGGTCGTTCAGCATCTCGCGGTAGTGCGCGATCCAGCCGGGCATGCGGCCAAGCGCGAACAGCGGGGTGAAGATCTGGCTCGGGAAGCCCATGGCCGAGTAGAGCAGGCCGGTATAGAAGTCGACGTTCGGGTAGAGCTTGCGCTCGATGAAGTACTCGTCGCTGAGCGCGATCTCCTCGAGGCGCTGCGCCATCTCGAACGTCTGGTTGTCGCCGCCGATCTTGCCGAGGATCTTGTCGGCGACCTGCTTCACGACCGCGCCGCGCGGGTCGTAGGACTTGTAGACGCGGTGGCCGAAGCCCATCAGGCGCGCGCCCTCGGACTTGTCCTTGACCTTCGCCACGAACTGCTCGACGGTGTCGCCGGACTCCTTGATCTGGTCGAACATCTTGAGTGCGGCCTCGTTGGCACCACCGTGCAGCGGGCCGGAGAGCGCGCCGATACCGGCGGCGATCGACGCGTAGATGTTCGCGTGGCTCGAGCCGACGATGCGCACGGTCGAGGTGGAGCAGTTCTGCTCGTGGTCGGCGTGGAGGATCAGCAGCAGGTCGAGGGCCTTGCGGAAGTCCGGGTCGACGTCGAGCTCGCCCGAGTTGGGCGAGAAGGCGATGCGCAGGAACTCGGAGACGTAGTGGCCGTCGCGCGGCTCGATCAGGTCACCGCCCGCGGCGCGACGCTGCATCGAGGCGATCACCGTGGCCGCCTTGGCGAGCAGCAGCACGGTCGCGAGCTCGAGCGACTCGTCGTCGTGGCCGGTCGACTCGGGGTAGAAGGTGGCGAGCGCGGAGATCGCTCCCGAGAGCACCGACATGGGCTG
>JAUIBG010000205.1 GCA_030428165.1 Actinomycetes bacterium | reverse complement strand
GCTACAACCTGTGGGTGTTCGACTCGCCTGCGAGCGTGGCGCTCGTCAGCGCGGGCCCACGCGACGGTGAGGGATGACCTCGTCGAGGTCGACCATCTGCGACGACGCCTGCAGGAACACCGCGAACACCGCAGGCCTGCGCTGAGCGAGCTCGAGCCTGCCGCCATCGGCCGTCACCAGATCGCGCGCGAGCGCGAGGCCCAGGCCGGTCCCCGAGCCGCCGCTGAACTCCCGGTCGAAGATCCTGCCGGCGATCTCGTCCGGCACGCCATCGCCGTCGTCGCCCACCTCGACGACCACCGCTCTGGTAGCGCCGGTCGCACGCGCCGACACTACGGTCGTTCCGCCGCCGTGGTGCAGCGAGTTCTCGATGAGGGTGGCGAGCACCTGGGAGAGACCCCCTGGCGTGGCGAAGACCGACTGATGGCTGGGGTGGATGACGAGCGTCCTGCCCGCCTCCTCGAACGCCCTGGTCCACTCGGTGCGCTGCTGATCGAGGATCTCGTCGAGCTCGACGGCCTGAGTACCGGCGCCGAGCGCCTTCCTCGTCCGCCCCAGCAGATCGTCGACGACTCCGGTGAGCCGCTCCACCTGCTCGAGGCCGCGCTCGGCCTCCTCGCGCACCTCGTCCTGCTCGGTCGCCATCGAGATCTCCTCGAGGCGCATCGTGAGCGCGGTGAGCGGAGTCCTGAGCTGGTGTGAGGCATCGGCGGCGAACTGCCGCTCGGCGGCGAGCCTGGCGCTCATCCTGTCCGCCGACCGCGACAGCTCCTCCGCCACGAGGTCGATCTCCTCGATGCCGCTGCGGTGCAGCTGGGGACGGACCTGGCCGCTGCCCATCTGCTCGGCGCTGGCGGCGAGGTAGACAAGCGGGGCCGAGAGCCTGTTCGCCTGCCAGGTCGCGGTGGCGATGCCGGCGACGATCGCGACCAGCCCGGCCGCGACGACCAGGGCGACGAACCTGGTGCCGTCCAGGAAGACGTCCCACCAGTTCATGTACATCGCGACGACGAGGCCCGAGTCCCCGACGGACGTCGCCGTGAGCGCGCGCTGCGGCTTCTCGCCCGCGCTGATCAGCGTCCCGTCCGCGAGCGTCACCTCGATGTACGCCGTCGCACCGGGCTGCGGCGAGACGTAGTTGTCGAGCATCGCCGACGTGACCTCGCCGCCGAGCTCGATGCGCGATTCGAGGGTGCGCTGGGCGGTCTGCACCCTCAGGTCCAGGTTGCTGATCGCGTCGTCGCGCACGTTCTGCACGACCGCCCAGGCCAGCGGCACGCCGAGCAGGACGACGGCGACCGCGACGGCCGAGACGACGGCCTGCAGCACGCGCTTGCGCATGCTGGCCCCTTAGTCGTCGACTTCGAAGCGGAAGCCCACGCCGCGCACGGTCGTGATGAAGTCCGGCTTCGTCGCGTCGTCGCCGAGCTTGCGGCGCAGCCACGACACATGCATGTCGAGCGTCTTCGACGGCGCATCAGGCTCGGCGTCCCAGACCTCGCGCATGATCGCCTCGCGCGAGACGACAGAGCCGGCGTTCGCAACCAGCATGTGCAGCAGGTCGAACTCCTTGCTCGACAGCTGGAGCTCGTCGGAGCCCAGGTAGGCGCGGTGCCCGGAGACGTCGACGCGCACGCCGCGCACCGACAGGTCGCCTGCCAGATCGCCGTGGGCCCGACGGCGCAGCAGGGCGCGCACGCGGGCGAGCAGCTCGGCCAGGCGGAACGGCTTCGTGACGTAGTCGTCGGCGCCGGCGTCGAGGCCGACGACCAGGTCGACCTCGTCGGCACGGGCCGTGAGCATGAGGATCGGGACGGTGAGCCCCTTGTCGCGCACGCGGCGCGCGACGTCCACTCCGTCGATGTCGGGAAGGCCGAGGTCAAGGATCATCAAATCGGCGGTGTCGGCTGCGCCGACTCCGCCCATGCCGGTCCCGTGCCAGACCACGTCGTAGCCCTCCCTGCCCAAAGCGCGGGTCAAGGGTTCCGAAATAGTCGGGTCATCTTCGACCAAGACAATGCGCGTCATGGGGACACGATACCCCGGGCAGGCGGCAAATCAATGACGGGCGGCCGACGTGGCGGTACGCGGATACGCTCGATCACTGTGATGCCACGGCTGCGGTCCTTCCTCGACGCGCGCGCGTCCACGCGCGCGTGGCTCGGCGCCCTGCCAGGACGGGTCGTCGCACTGACCCTGGCCCTCGCGCTCGCGGCTGGTGCATGCGTGTCGCTCGGGGTGCACTACTGGTTCACGGTGCTGCCGCTGGCCGCGCTCCTCGGTGCCGGCGGCTGGTGGCTCATGCGGGCGCGCGGGCCCGTCCCCACCGGCGCCGCGGTCGCCTCCCTCGCCGCGATGGCGATCGCGCTGGCGTGGATCGTCGTCAACTCCTTCTGGGCCGCCGAGTACCTGCTGGTCGTCCGCGACCCCGGGTTCCTGACCCTGTCGGGACAGTGGCTCGTCGACCACCCGAGCACCGACATCCCCTCGCTCGGGTCGATCGAGGCGGCCGCCGCGCAGCCCAACGTGATCGCCGACGCCTCCCAGGCGTGGAACCTGCGCGGCGACGTCATCCAGCCGCAGGGCGCCAAGATGCTGCCGGCCGTGATGGCGGTGGGCGGGTGGATCGCCGGCACCACCGGCGTGCTCGTCTCCGCCCCGGTCATCGGCGGCCTGTCGCTCCTCGCGGTGTTCTCCGTCGCCGCGCGCCTGGTGCGCCCCGGCCTCGCCCTCGTCGCGATGGGGACCTTCGCGCTGACGGTGGGCCACATCGGCCTGGGACGCGCCGGGTACTCCGAGCCGCTCACGCTCATCCTCGCGTGGGGCGCGCTCCTGCTCGCGATGGTCGGAGTGAGACACAGGGACGCCTGGGCCCTCATCGCAGCCGCAGTGGTCTCGGGGTCCACCAGCCTGGTGAGGATCGACGGGGCCGCATTCGCAGCGGGACTGGCGGTCGGCGCTGCGATCGCTCTGGCCGCCGCCCCGTGGCCCGCCCGCCGCAGGGCCGGGGCGCTCGCCGCGTTCGTGGCCGTGCAGGCGCTGGTCCTGGCATCGGGCTATGTGGCGCTCGACCGCTGGAGCGAGGCGTACCTCGACCGGCTGTGGGAGGAGGCCGCCCTCCTCCTGGCCGGCTACGCGGCCGTGGCGGCCGCCTCCATGGTCGCCGCTTTCGCGTGGATGTGGATGACCAGGACCGATGCGCCCGCCCGCCGCCGGCGGTTCGTGCCCGCTGCCGCCGCCTGGGCCGGCGCGC
>JAUIBG010000040.1 GCA_030428165.1 Actinomycetes bacterium | reverse complement strand
ACGGGGATGGCACCGACGGACATGATCGCGAGGTCCAGGATGGTCCACTCGTAGCGGGTGCGCGACATTAGCGCGACTTTGTCGCCGGCTGCGACGCCGCGTGCGATGAGCCCCTTGGCGGTGAGCCTCACGAGGGCGCGGGCTTCGGCCGCCGTGACGTCGGTCCAGACGTCGTCGTCGTCGGCGTGGCGCATCACTACGGCGTCGGGGTCGCCCTGCCACCTCTCGTCGATCAGATCGAGAACCGTGGTCGTGTCGTCTGCGAGGGATTCGGGCACTCTGGGACTCCTGGGGGCATGTCGAGGGATACCTGAACGATACTCTTGGAAAACCGTCACGAAGGAGCAGGATTCGCATGCACGCCATCGGCGTCGATATCGGTGGGACCAAGATCGCAGTAGGAGTCGTCGACGGCACCGGAGCCATCGTCGACAAGATCGTGAGCCCGACCGACCCCGCCGAGCCTGCGAGCATCGACGACGCGATCGCCAAGGATGTGCTGGCGTTCGCCGACAGCTACGAGATCGCGGGAGTCGGAGTCGCCGCGGCGGGCTTCGTGTCCTCGGACCGCAGCCACGTGATCTTCGCCCCCAACATCGCCTGGCGCGAGTACCCCCTGGCCGAGCGGGTCAGCACGCTCATCGACGCGCGCTTCCCGGTGGTCGTCGAGAACGACGCGAACGCCGCGGGCTGGGCCGAGTTCGTCTACGGCGCGGCGCGGGACGCCCACACCATGGTGATGCTCACGATCGGCACAGGCCTCGGGGCCGCCATCGTCGTCGACGGCGAGCTGCTGCGCGGCGCCTACGGATTCGCCGCGGAGCTGGGCCACGTCCGCGTCATGCCTGGCGGCCACCCCTGCGGCTGCGGCCTTCGCGGCTGCTGGGAGCAGTACGCCTCCGGCTCGGCACTGGTGCGCGAGGCGCGCCGCGCCGCGGTCGACCGCCCTGTGCGCGCCGCGCGCTTGCTCGACCTCGCAGGCGGCGAGCCTGCGGGAATCAAGGGTCCGCACGTCACGCAGGCCGCGGTCGAGGGCGACGAGCTCGCGATCGAGCTGCTGGCCGAGGTGGGCACGTGGATCGGCGCCGGCGCCGCGTCGATCGCCGCGGTGCTCGACCCTGACGTCTACGTGGTCGGCGGCGGCGTCATCGCGGCTGGAGACCTGATGCTCGAGCCGGCTCGCGAGTCGTATGTGGAGAACCTGCCCGCGGTCGGCCACCGTCCCGTCGCGCCGATCCTCGCGGCGGCGATGGGCAACGACGCGGGTATTGTGGGCGCGGCGGCCCTCGCGCGCGAGGTCCCGCTGCACTGACGGTCGGGAAGGCGAAGGCATGTACTACGAGCTTTTCAAGCACGTGCTCATCGGTCCTCCCGCGAGGGCGTACTACAAGCCGTGGGCCGAGGGAGTGGAGAACATCCCGGAGACGGGTGGCGCGATCCTCGCGAGCAACCACCTCTCGGTGTCCGACTCGCTGTTCCTGCCCCTCGTCATCGAGCGCAAGGTCGTCTTCCTCGGCAAGTCGGAGTACTTCACCGGCAAGGGCGTGAAGGGCTGGGCCACCCGCTCGTTCATGTCGGGCATCGGCACCATCCCCGTGCACCGGGGCGGAGGCCGCGCCTCGGAGGCGGCGCTCCGTGCGGGGCTCCAGGTCCTCATCGGCGGCGAGCTGCTCGGCATCTACCCCGAGGGCACCAGGAGCCCTGACGGCCGGCTGTACCGCGGCAAGACCGGCGTGGCGCGCATGGCGATCGAGGCCGGCGTGCCGATCATCCCGGTCGCCATGGTCGGCACCGGCGAGGCGCAGCCCATCGGCCAGACGATCCCGTCCCGCTCCGACATCGGTGTCAAGATCGGCGCACCGCTCAACATCGAGGCGTACGCAGGCCGTCAGGACGACCGCGACGCGCTGCGCGAGCTCACCGACCACGTCATGAACGCGATCCAGGAGCTCTCCGGCCAGGAGTACGCCGACCGGGACGCCGCCCAGTACAAGAGAGAGCTCGCACGCGAGGCCAAGGAGCCCGACGCCTAGGGTCCCGCCCGCGTGCACCCATCCGCGCCCTACACTGGTCGCGGTCTTCTTCAGGACAACGAAAGGTCTGTCATGTCGGTTCGCCGCGTCGCACTTCTCACCGCCGGTGGCTTCGCCCCGTGCCTGTCCTCCGCAGTCGGCGGCCTCATCGGCCGCTACACGGAGATCGCGCCCGAGGTCGAGATCATCGCCTATCAGCACGGCTACCACGGCCTGCTCACCGGCAACTACGTGAAGATCACCGACGCGGTGCGCGAGAAGGCCGGCGTGCTGCACGACTTCGGCGGCTCGCCCATCGGCAACTCGCGCGTCAAGCTCACCAACGCTGCCGACTGCGTCAAGCGCGGCCTGGTCGAGGAGGGCCAGAACCCGCTCGAGGTCGCTGCCGAGCAGCTCAAGGCCGACAACGTCGACGTCCTGCACACCATCGGCGGCGACGACACCAACACCACCGCGGCCGACCTCGCCGCGTACCTCCACGACAACGGCTACGAGCTCACGGTCGTGGGCCTGCCCAAGACGATCGACAACGACATCGTGCCGATCAAGCAGAGCCTCGGCGCCTGGTCCGCGGCCGAGCAGGCCAGCGTCTTCGCCCAGAACGTCATCGGCGAGCATCGCTCCGGCCCGCGCATGCTGATCGTGCACGAGGTCATGGGGCGCGCGTGCGGCTGGCTCACCGCCGACTCCGCCAAGAAGTACCGCGAGTGGCTCGACACGCAGGAGTGGGTGCCCGGCATCGGCCTGTCCAAGGAGCGCTGGGACGTGCACGCCGTGTACGTGCCGGAGAAGTCCGTCGACCTTGACGCCGAGGCGCAGCGCCTGCGCGACGTCATGGACTCCGTCGGCAACGTGAACATCTTCCTGTCGGAGGGTGCGGGCGTGCCGGAGATCATCAAGGAGATCGAGGAGTCCGGCGGCACGGTGGAGCGCGACCCGTTCGGTCACGTGAAGCTCGACACGATCAACCCTGGCGCCTGGTTCGCCAAGCAGTTCGCCGAGCGCATCGGCGCGGAGAAGGTCATGGTCCAGAAGTCGGGCTACTTCTCGCGCTCCGCGAAGGCGAACAAGGAGGACCTGCGCCTCATCAAGTCGATGACCGACTACGCGGTCGAGTGCGCCTTCCGCGGCGAGGCCGGCGTGATCGGCCACGACGAGGAGGACGGCGGCCGCCTCAAGTCCATCGCGTTCCCGCGCATCGCGGGTCACAAGCCCTTCGACGTGTCGCAGCCGTGGTTTGGCGACATGCTCACGGACATCGGCCAGGAGTAGGGATGCAGGAGGACCTCGCGCGCGCGGGTGTCGACCGCTTCCGCGAGCGTGAGGCCAAGCAGCAGCCCACGTGGCCGGACGCGGACGCACTGAAGCGCGCCACCGACACACTCGAGACCGTCCCGCCGCTGGTGTTCGCCGGCGAGGCCGACGTCCTCCGCGGCCACCTCGCTGCGGCGGGCAGGGGAGAGGCGTTCGTCCTGCAGGGCGGCGACTGCGCCGAGATCTTCTCCGAGGCGACCGCGGACCGCATCCGCAACAAGATCAAGACGCTGCTGCAGATGGCCGTCATCCTCACGTACGGTGCCTCCACGCCGGTCGTGAAGATCGGCCGCATGGCGGGTCAGTACGCCAAGCCCCGCTCGGCCGACGTCGAGACCAGGGACGGCGTCACGCTGCCCACGTACCGCGGCGACATCGTGAACTCGTCCGAGTTCACCGAGGAGGCGCGGGTGCCGAACCCGCAGCGGCTCGTCGACGCGTATCACGTGTCCGCCTCGACCCTGAATCTGATGCGCGCCTTCACGACCGGAGGCTTCGCCGATCTGCGCAGCGTCCACGCGTGGAACAAGGGCTTCGCGGCGAACCCCGCGTACAAGCGCTACGACCAGATGGCGTCCGAGATCGACCGAGCGGTCAAGTTCATGGCGGCCGCGGGCGGCGACTTCGACGGCCTGAGGACCGTCGAGCTGTTCTCGTCTCACGAGGCGCTGCTGCTCGACTACGAGCGTGCGCTGACCCGCATCGACTCGCGCTCGGGACGGCCCTATGACACCTCGGCGCACTTGCTGTGGATCGGCGAGCGCACCCGTCAGCTGGACGGCGCTCACGTCGAGTTCCTGTCATCGGTGCACAATCCGCTGGCGGTGAAGCTCGGCCCGACCTCCGGACCCGAGGACGTGAAGCAGCTCGCGGCGAAGCTCAACCCGGAGAACGTGGAGGGTCGCCTCACGTTCGTCGCCCGCATGGGCGCCGACAAGGTGAGGGACGCCCTGCCGCGCCTGGTGGAGACGGCGCGCGACGAGGGCCTCAAGGTGACCTGGCTGACGGACCCGATGCACGGGAACACCTTCACCTCGGAGTCCGGCTACAAGACGCGCAAGTTCGAGACGATCCTCGATGAGGTCAAGGGCTTCTTCGAGGTGCACCGCGCCGCGGGGACCATTCCCGGCGGACTCCACATCGAGCTGACGGGAGACGACGTCACCGAGGTGATGGGCGGAACCGAGGAGATCGACGACGCCGCCCTCGCGCGCCGCTACGAGACCAAGGTCGACCCGCGCCTCAACCACGGTCAGTCCCTCGAGATGGCCTTCCTGGTGTCCGAGCTGCTGGCGAAGGCAGGCGCCGAGCAGTAGCAGGGCGCGGTCCGCCCGCTCAGACGACGAACGGCCCCGGCGGGATCGCCGGGGCCGTTCGCGCGCGCGGATGCGACCTAGTAGGTCAGCGAGATCTCCGTGCCCTCCTCGACCTCGGTCTCGGGGGTGAGGCTCTGCTCGAAGACGATGTTGCTGAAGTTCCAGGGGCTGTTCGTGCCGCTGACGCTGAATCCGAGGTCGCGCAGCTCCTTCCGCGCCTCGGTCCACTCCATGCCGCGCACATCGGGCACGACGACAAGCGGCGCGCCCTCGGAGACGGTCAGTGTGATGGTGCTGGTGCGCAGCGCCTCGGAGTCAGCCGCGGGGCTCTGGTCGAACACCTGGCCCTTCTCGACGTCCTTGGTGCGCTCGTACTCGACGACGACCTCGAGTGCGTATTCGTCGCCCTGGAGCAGTTCCTTGGCCTCGAGCTCCGAGAGCCCGTAGACATCGGGCACGACGATCGCGGCGGGTCCCGAGGACACGGTGAAGGCGATCGCCGAGTCGTGCCGGATCTCCTGACCCGCGGTCTGCACCTGCGAGATCACGGTGCCCTCGGGCACCGTGTCGGACGGCTCGGTCTCGACGGCGCCCACCGCAAAGCCGAGGTCGCGAATCAGCGACTCGGCATCGGACTGGGTCTCACCCACGATCGACGGCACCTCCGTGAGCTGGGGTCCCAGTGACACGAAGATCGCGATGACGGAGCCGTCGAGCTGCTGCGTCTGAGCGCCGGGGTCGGTGCGGATGACGGCGCCCTCGGACACGGTGTCGGAGTTCTCCTGCCTCGGATCGACCTCGAAGCCCAGGGCGGTCAACGCCGCCGTCGCGGTCTCCTCGTCCTGGCCCACGACGTTGGGCACGGAGGTGTAGGCGCCGGGACCCTGTGTCTGGTACCACCAGAAGCCCAGCAGTGACAGGAGCAGCACCGCGGCGACGATCGCCGCGGCGATGATCGTGGGGCGCGACGGGCCCCTGCGAGGCGCGATGGCCTGGGGGTCGTCCTCGTACTCCGCGAGCAGGGTCGCCTCGGGAACCGGGGCGAGGCCGAGGGGGAGCACCTGCGTCGAACCCGCGTCGGTGTCGACGAGGATGCTGGTCGCGTCCTGGTCGTCCTCCGCTTCGAGCTGCGCCACGGGCACGGATCCTGACGGCGGCTCGGCGGCCCGGGACAGCGTCATCTCATCGACGGTCGCCCTGGTCTCACGGAGCGCGGCGGCCGCGACGGACGCGTCGGCGGGACGCACCGCGGGGTCGCGGCTGGTGAACTGCATCACGATGTCGTCGACCTCAGGAGGCAGCCACGGCACGTACTGCGACGGCGCCGGCACATCGCGGTGCACGTGCTGCGAGGCGACCTCGATCGCGGTCTTGCCGGTGAACGGCTGACGGCCGGTGATCATCTCGAAGAGCATCACGCCGACCGCGTAGACGTCGGCCCTGGTGTCCGCGTCACCACTGGCGAGGATCTCAGGCGCCACATAGGCGACGGTGCCGAGGATGGTGCCGGTGATCGCGGCAGTCGCGTCCGATGCGGCGCGCGCGAGGCCGAAGTCCGTCACCTTCACGTTGCCGTCGGTGTCGATGAGGACGTTCTCCGGCTTGATGTCGCGGTGCACGAGGCCGTCCCGGTGCGCGCTCGCGAGGGCCTCGAGCACCCGCAGCGAGAGGTCGAGCGCCTCGCCGACGGGGAGCGTGGCCTGCTCGTTGATGGCGTCGCGCAGCGTCATGCCGCTGACGAACTCCATCGTCAGGTACGGCACCTGGGCGTCGACTCCCTGGTCGTACACGCGGACCATGCCGGGGTGGGTGAGGCGTGCCGCCGCCTTGGCCTCGCGGCGGAAGCGCGCGGCGAAGTTGGTGGTGCCGGTGGACTCCGCCAGGTGGCGGTGCATCACCTTGAGCGCGACCTCGCGCTCAAGCCTGGTGTCGAATGCACGGTAGACGGTAGCCATGCCCCCAGCCGCTACCCGGTCGCGCACCTCGTAGCGGCCGTCGACTAGACGGCCGATCATGGGGTCGGCGAGGGTCTCGGACATGGGCCACATTGTAGGCCGGGAGGAACGCCGACCGGCGGCCCCGCGCGGAGTATCCGTCAGTCGTATTGCGCCATCAGCGCGACCACGTTCGCGACGTAGTCCTCCGTGTCGGCGAACATTCCGTAGCGGCGCACCGAGGTCTCGCCCTGGTAGTAGCCCGCGATCGCCGTCTCGAGCTCGACGCCGGGACGGTACAGCGCGCGCAGGATCGCCACGCCCGCCACGACGTTGTCCCGCGGGTCGAGCAGGTCGAGCTCGCGTCCGACCAGGTCGGAGGCCCACTCGCCGGAGCTCGGGATGACCTGCATGGTGCCGATGGCGTTGGCGGGGGAGACGGCGCGTGCGTCGAAGCCGGACTCCTGCGTGGCGATGGCCAGCGCGAGCGCGGGGTCGACGCCCATCGCGGCGGCGGTCGCCCGCACGATCTCCTTCATCTCGGCGCGCGACGGCACCGCCATCGCGTTCAGCGTGGCCTTGTTCGCGTTCGCGGCGGCGACGACGTCGCTCGGGTAGGTGACGCCGAGGAACGAGTCGGCGACGAGCGCTGCGCCTGGCACCTCGAGCACCTGGCCGATGCGGATGAGACCGGGGTCGCTCAGCCCGTTGAGATCGGCGAGGGCGGCGACAGTCGTGCCGTAGCGCGCGGCGATCCCGCTGAGCGTCTGTCCGGAGGTGACCGTGTGGTGCTGGGTCGAGGCGGCGGTGGAGGCCGTGGCGGACGTCGAGGACGCCGTCGCGGTCCCGGGGATGGAGAGACGCTGACCGATGAGGATGAGTCCGGGGTTGGCCAGCGAGTTGAGCTCGACGAGGGCGTCCACGCTGGTGCCGTATCTGGCGGCGATCCCGCTCAGCGTCTCGCCTGCCGTCACCTCGTGGGTGCCGCTCGCGGCTGCGACCGAGGGCGCGGCCTGACGCGCGGAGTCGGGGATCACGAGGGACTGGCCGATGCGGATGACGTCCGGGTTCGCGAGGTCGTTGGCCGCGACGATGGCCGCCACCGAGGTGCCGTACCTGGCGGCGATGTCCCACAGCGTGTCGCCGTCCGTCACGGAGTGCGTCGACGAGGCGTGAGCGGCGTGGGGAAGCAGGACGATGGCGGCGGCCGCGCTGGCGACGATCGACGCCCGCACCGCGTAGTGGCGGAGAACTCGCATGCTGCACCTCTGATAGCGCTGGGGTTGATGTGACAGATGTGACTACAGTCAATGTATGTGACCAGCAATCGATCTGCAAGGGTCGGCAGTAGGGTGTGGACCGTGATGGACATGACCTGGCTGCCTCTGCCCGACGTCGCCGAGCGCTGCCTCGTGACGGTGATCGAGGTGCGCGAGTGGCTGCGCGAGGGCAGCGTCGTGGCGGTGCGCCGCGGCGAGAACAATGTCTGGTGCATCGCCGAGGAATGCCTGGGCGAGGACGGCCCGCTGCCCCTGCTGCGCGGCACGATCACCGTGCTGCGCGACGCACGGCTCTCGGACGAGGAGATCGTCGAGTGGCTCGCCGCCGACCATGAGCTGCTCGGGATGAGTCCGCTCGCGGCGCTCCGCGAGGGGCGCAGGGCGCGCGTGCGCGCGGCTGCGCAGGCGCTCGGCTAAGACGCTCGGCTAGAACTCTCGGGAGAGGGCCCGAGGCTTCTCAGGCGTCCCTGAATGCGGCCGCGCGCGCGAGGGTAGAGATCTCGTCGCGGCCGGCGTCGGTCAGCTCGAGGGTGTCCAGCAGCGACATGGCCGCGTCGACGTGGACGGCGATCTCCGCCTCCGCCCGTGTGAGGGCGCCGCTGGAGCGGATGATCTCGACGGCGCGGCTGACCCGCGGCGCGTCGGCCGCCCTGTCTCCGAGCGTCTGGGCGAGCGCTGCGCGATCCTCCTGAGCGGCATCGGCCCACGCCCACGCGACGAGCAGCGTGCGCTTGCCCTCGACGATGTCGTCGCCGGCAGGCTTCCCGGTGACCGTCTCGTCTCCGACCAGTCCGAGGATGTCGTCACGCAGCTGGAAGGCGATGCCGAGGCGTCGGCCGGCCTCGCGCGCGGTAGCGATCGGAGCCGGGGCCGCGCCGGCGAGCGTCGCGCCGATCGCGAGCGGGTGCTCGGCCGTGTAGGAGGCGGTCTTGGCGAGCATCACGCGCCTGGCGTCCTCCTCCCACGCCGTCAGGGCGGCGAGCGGAGTCTCGGCGAGGCGCATGTCGAGGATCTGCCCCGCCGTGCAGGTCGCCCCCATCTCGGCGAAGAGCGCGGTCGCGCTGGCCCCGCGCTCAGCGGCGGTCTCAGCCGCGCCTGCGGCGAGGAGGCCCGGCAGCGCGACGAGCACCAGGTCGCCCGCGAGCACGGCGCCCGAGATGCCCGACCACGCCGAGTCTCCCTCGCGCGAGGTCCGGCCGTGCGCCGATTCGAGCGCGCGGTGCAGGGACGCCCGCCCGCGACGGGTGTCGCTGCCGTCGAGCACGTCATCGTGCACCAGCGCGGCGAGCTGGAAGAGCTCGATGGCGGCCGCGTATCGATCGGCGGCCTCTCGATCCGCGCCCCCGAACGCCGTGTGCGCGGCGAGCAGCAGCCGAGCGCGGAAGCGCTTGCCGCCCGTCGATGCCGCCAGGAGTCCGTCCGCGACGTCATCGGGAACAGAGGCGTCATCGGTGGGATTCAGGGCCGTGCGGAGGGTCGTCCCGATCAGGTCCTCGACGCGTTCGATGCTCACGCCTCAACCCTAGCCAGTGTCCCCATGGCAGACGTCGGCGGCGCCGTCCCCAACGGGCGACTCGCGCACCGGTGCGCAGGCGTCCCCGGCGGAGCATCGACTCCATGGACGAACGCCACGCAGCCCAGACCATCCGCGCCGTGCTGAGTGCCCGCGGCGACCACGAGCCGGAGACGCTGGTCGTGGCCGGTCACGACAGGGCCGGCGCCATCGTCGCTCTCGCGACCGTGCCGCTTGACATCGAGCTGCCTGCGCTCGCGGTGCCGGACATCGCACGGGAGATCGAGGGGCGACTGACGGCCAATGGTGCGGTCACCGCCGTGGCAGTCGCGGTCACCTGCAGCGATGTGAGCCTCGGGTGCTCGCTGGCGGACGACATCGCCCGTCACTGGTGGGGCCTGACGATGACGCATCAGTGGAGCGTCATCGGCGCCGCGTACCGGGAGCCGGGCTGCGCCGACGCAACCTGCTGCCCTCCCGGCGGGAAGACGCTCGAGTGGGCGGCTCAGTCGGGAGCCGACGATCGCCGCCGCGCCCACCGCGCGGGCGAGCGCTTCCTGCGCAGGCGCGATGTCGAGCCGGCGACGTGGCACAGGCACGCGTGGCGTCACGTGCTGAGCGTGTTCGAGGGGCAGCCGGATGCGCTCGCGGCGGGGAAGGCGAACGCCGCCTTGACCGAGGTCCGGGTGCGGGACGCCCTGCTGGTGTGGTGGGCCTCTGGGGACTCCGAGGCGGCCCTCGACGTCCTCGACGGTCGGGAGACCTCGCTGGTGGCGGATGCGCTGGAGTCGCTCGTGGGGGAGACCGTCGTCGCGCCGCCTGCTGCGGCCGTCGAGGGGTGCAGGGTGCTCGCGGCCTACGCCCGACCACGCGAGCGGAAGGTCGTGGACGCCCTGCGTGCGGTGCTGGCGTGGCGCAGCGGCGACAATGAGGGGGCGCGTCGGCTCGCCGAGCGCGCGCTCGCGGAGGATCCGTCGTACACGCTGGCCGCTCTGGTCTCGCGCCTGGCGGTGTTGCGTGGCGGGAGGGTGGCAGGGGATCGCGTCGACGTGTGAAGTGCCTGGTCGGTGTGGGGGCGAGTGCGGGCGTGCAGGAGACCAGGGAACTTTCCGCTAGGTGGTCGGCGTTATACTTGACTGTAATTGCCGGGGCGCACCGCTCAGCCCCGAACCCCACTTTCGCCGAAGGGTCTGTTTTGCCGACACGTTCGTCCAGCCGCACTGCCGCCCAGGACAAGTCCGACGCCGAGACCACGGCCCCCACGCCCGAGACGGCGGAGGCCGCCGCACCGGCGAAGAAGACCACGCGCAAGGCCGCGCCGGCCAAGAAGTCGACCACAGCCAAGGCGACCGGCACCGCTGCAGCGAATAAGACGGCGGCGAAGAAGACCTCGACCGCCAAGAAGGCCGCAGACGCGAATGCGCCGGCCAAGGATGAGGACGAGGCCGCGGCCTCCGACGAGGACGCCCCGGAGCCCACGGGCGACGACGCCGACGACAGCAGCGAGGACGAGGGCAAGGGCTTCGTCCTCGGAGCTGCCGATGACGACGCCCCCATCCAGCAGGTCACGACTGCAGGCGCCACCGCCGATCCTGTCAAGGACTACCTGAAGCAGATCGGCAAGGTCGCGCTCCTCAACGCCGAGCAGGAGGTGGACCTCGCGAAGCGAATCGAGGCCGGCCTGTTCGCGGAGGAGAAGCTCGCCTCCGGCGA
Source organism: Actinomycetes bacterium (assembly GCA_030428165.1). GTDB lineage: Bacteria > Actinomycetota > Actinomycetes > Actinomycetales > Demequinaceae > Demequina. Next base: position 5,682 of record JAUIBG010000040.1, on the reverse strand, counting down.
GAAGATCACCCCCAAGATGCGCCGTGAGCTCGAGTGGATCGCCAACGACGGCCGCCACGCGAAGAACCACCTCCTCGAGGCCAACCTGCGCCTGGTCGTGTCGCTCGCGAAGCGCTACACCGGCCGCGGCATGCTGTTCCTGGACCTCATCCAGGAGGGCAACCTGGGCCTCATCCGCGCCGTCGAGAAGTTCGACTACACCAAGGGCTACAAGTTCTCGACCTACGCGACCTGGTGGATCCGCCAGGCGATCACCCGCGCGATGGCGGACCAGGCGCGCACCATCCGCATCCCCGTCCACATGGTCGAGGTCATCAACAAGCTGGCCCGTGTGCAGCGCCAGATGCTCCAGGACCTGGGTCGCGAGCCCACTCCCGAGGAGCTGGCGGCCGAGCTCGACATGACGCCCGAGAAGGTCGTTGAGGTGCAGAAGTACGGACGCGAGCCCATCTCGCTCCACACCCCGCTCGGCGAGGACGGCGACAGCGAGTTCGGAGACCTGATCGAGGACTCCGAGGCCGTCGTCCCCGCGGACGCGGTGGGCTTCACGCTGCTCCAGGAGGAGCTCGCCAAGGTCATGGACACCCTGTCCGAGCGCGAGGCCGGCGTCGTCGGCATGCGCTTCGGTCTGACCGACGGCCAGCCCAAGACGCTGGACGAGATCGGCCGCGTGTTCGGGGTCACCCGCGAGCGCATCCGTCAGATCGAGTCCAAGACCATGTCGAAGCTGCGCCACCCGTCGCGCTCGCAGGTGCTGCGCGACTACCTGGACTAGCCGGCAGCCGAGCCCGATCGCGCCAACTGCGGCGCGACCAGCACCGCCGCCTCCGCGCGGTTCGAGGCGCCCGTCTTCGCGAGCACCGCTGAGACGTGCACGCTGACGGTCTTGGGCGAGATGTAGAGCTCCCTGCCGATCTGGCCGTTCGTCATGCCCTTCGCGACGAGCGCCATCACGTCGCGCTCGCGATCGGTGAGGGTCAGGCCGGCGTCACCTCGCCGGCGTGGCTCGGCGCCGAGCCCGTCGAGCTCCGCCTGCGCCCATTGGGCGATCAGCCCTGCCCCCACGTCGCCCGCGCTCGAGACGACCGCGCTCAGCAGTTCCTCGGCCTTTGCTCGGGAGCCCTGGGGATCGTCTCTGAGCAGGGCCCGAGCGAGGCGCAGGCGACCCTCGTGCTCGAGGCGCACGGGGCAGCCGCCCTGCTGTGCCTTCGAGACGACGTCGCGCCACGCATCGGCCGCGCCCGCGTCTCCACGCGCCTCGACGGCGAATGCCGCGACCATCGCGCGCGCGGTGCGATGCCAGCCGCCGTCGTGGAGCAACGACGAGACGCACTCGGCCCGCTCCAGCAGCGGAGCGTCGACGTCTCCGCCCGCAAGGCCCAGATCGGCCAGGAGTCTCGCCGCTGACAGCGCGAGGATGTCCCAGTCGCCGGGCTCTTCGAGCACGTCAGGGTCCATGAGGGGCGACAGCAGGGGCACGCAGTCCTCGAGGATCCGGACGCGCTCCGCGCCTTCGGCCTCGCGCGCCGCGCAGTCCGCCAGCGCCAGTTCCACCTCGCTCCAGCCGGCGGCGTAGGCGTCGGTGGATGCCTCGGCCACCACCTCCGCGTTGCTCTCCGACGCGATGAGCGTGCGAGCCTCATCGACGCGTCCTGACCAGATCAGGTTCATCGACTCGACCCACAGCGAGTTCACCGCCACCCACGTGGACTCGTCGCGGCTGAGACGCCGTGACCTCTGCGCCTGGGCGATGCTCTCCTCGACGCGTCCAGCCCACATGGTCGCCTCGGAGGTGCTGCTCACCACGTAGGCGGCGGCCCGCGCGCGCCCCTCGGTCTCGGCCTCGGCGAACGCGCCGAGGCCCACCTTGATCGCGTCGTCGAACCGGCCCACGAAGGTGAGTCCGCAGGCCAGGTTGTTGGCGATGTAGAACCGATAGAGGTCGCCCGGCCTGCTCAGGGCCGCCGCGCGCTCCAGCAGCTCGACCCCACGCGTCTCGTTGCCCGCTGCCGACTCGGCGCGCGCCTCGCAGAAGAGCGTGCTGCAGAGCGCCTCGCGATCGCCCAGCGACTCCGCGAGCTCCACCGCCTTCGCGGCAGTCGCGAGCCGCTCTGGCCCCTTCATGAAGCAGGTGCGCCATCCGAGAGCACGCGCGCGTAGCGCCTGGCTCGCGGGGTCGTCGTGGCCCTCGAGCAGCGCGAAGATCTCGTCGACGACGGCGGTGGTGTCGGACTCCCAGCCCACCTCCCTGCCAATGTCGAGCAGGTGGAGGAGGAGCGGCACGCGCTCGACGTCGTCGGGATCGGCCTGGGCCAGCACCGTGCGCATGAAGTCCATGCACGCCGTGATGTTGTGGTCGGCCTGGTAGTCGGCCGACACCTCGGCGGCGAGCTCGAGCCGGCTCATCCCCACCAGTCGTGCCGCGTCGTCGACGTCGTCCCAGTGGCGGAACAGTCGCTCGCCGATGCGCGCGGCCGCGGTGGGCGCCAGCCTCGACCTCGCGTGGGTGCGTGCCGTGACCGACGCCTCGAACGCTAGCGCGGGCTCTCCTGCCGCGGCCCAGTGCTCTGCGGTCATGGCGGCGTGGGTCGACTCCCCGCTGTCGACCAGGAGCTGGAGGCTGTCCGCGTAGCTGCGGTGCCACTGCACACGCTGGAGGGGGAGGAGCTCCTGGTAGACCGCCTCGCGAGTGAGCGCGTGGCGGAATCGGTAGCGCGTGCGGCTGGAGAGCACGACGTTGGCGTCGATCGCGGCCTGCAACGCCGTCGCCAGGCTGGAGGCGTCGTCAGGCCATACGGCCTCGAGCACCTCGTGCTCCACGCTCACGCCGCCCACGCTGAGCACGTCGGCGAGCCGTCGCGCATGCGGCGGCAGCCTGTCGCAGCGCGCCAGCGATACCTCGCGCAGCGAGTCGGGAAGCGTGCGACCGGAGATGTCGAGCAGTTCCTCTACGAAGAACGGCACCCCCTCGGAGCGGCGCATCAGTGCGTCGAGCGTGGTCTGACTGGGCCGCCGTCCGGTGAGCTGCGTGGCGAGCTCGTCGACGTCGTCGCGGCGGAGTCTGGGGACGTCGAGGACCGTGATCCCGCGATTGCGCTCGAACGTCAGCAGGACGTCCTTGAGGGGGTGGGTGCGGTCGACATCGTCGGTCCTCACCGTCATCACGATCGTGAGGTGCTGTCCGCGCAGCGACTGCGCGAGCGAGCGCAGCAGGGTGCGCGTCGCCGCGTCCGCCCAGTGGATGTCCTCGATCACGATGACGAGGTGATGACGAGTCGAGAGGGTCTCGAGCAGCCGCTCGATCGCCTCGGCTGCGGGCACCGTCGGGGGCTCGTCGTCGACCGTGTCGTCGATGTCGGGCACCAGCGCCGCCAGCGTGCGGCAGACGACGGGTCCTCCCGCGCTGGCACGGAAGCTCTCCGTGCCGACCGCGCGGCAGATGTCTCGCAGCGTCCTGCGGATGGGGCCGAACGGGTCGCCGATCTCGCCCTGGTCCACGCAGTGGGTGACCGTCACCACGGTCGGAAGCGTGCCGTCGGTCGTCTGCGCCTCGGCGACGAGCTCGTTGATGAGGCGGGTCTTGCCGATGCCGGCCTCGCCCTTGAGCACGACGGCCCTGGCCCTGCCCGCGCGACCGTCCTCGAGCGCCGCGAGGAGCTTCGCATGCTCCTCGGTGCGCCCGACGGTGGGGGAAGCGTCATCGACCAGAGGCACCTGTCTATGGTGCCACTCACTTTCCGTCAATATCGAGTCAATTCGCACGTCGATTGATCAATGCAATAGTGCTCGTTTCCCGGTCCGCGCGGCCGACCGCGCGGAGTCGTGCTCCGCTAGATGCGCGTGGGCGTGATGGGCGGGTTGGGCGAGAAGAACTCCGCGACGCGGGTCATGAACCCCTCGATGCGGCTGTGGGCGTTGTGCGGCTCCACGACCGGCCTCGGGGCGGGCGCGGCCTCGCGCTCGCTCTGCATCCGGCGCATCTCGGCGGCGCGGGCGATGTCGCGGGCACGGTGCTGGTGCATCACGCTGGCGGTGTGCTCGATGTACATGGCGTCTCCTGCGGTGTCGAGGCCGGGAGGTCCGGCCGGGGTGCTGGCACTTCCCACTGTCGCGGCGCTGGGGTGCTCGCCGCATCGGGCATCTGCCTAGAGACAGGACCGAGGCCCCGGGTAAGGTGCCTTACCTCATCGAGGGCGCAACTGAGGCAGTAGCGTGGCGGCATGCACTTCCTCCTGCGGTACCACTACGTCCCCGACATCGCCGAGCGCCGCGGTCCCCATCGCGATGCGCACCTGGCTCGCCTGTGGGCCGAGGCTGACGCCGGTCGGGTCATCGTGGCCGGCGCGGCGGGGGATCCCGCGGTCGAGGCGGTGATCCTGTGGAGCATCGACGACCCTGCGGTCGTCGCGGAGTTCGCCGACGGCGACCCGTACATGACCGCGGGCCTGATCACCTCCTACGAGGTGGTGCCGTACAACTCGGTCGTGGGCGAGATCGCCGCGAATCCCGTCCGGCCCGCCTAGGCCCCGCCGCGGGGCTCCGCCACGCCGTCGTGGCGCGCCTCCTCGATGGCCTCCTCGGCGAGAGGCGCCGCATCGGCGACCGCGGGCGAGGGGGCGGGAGCACGCCGTGAGAACTGCGCGAGCACGATTCCGGTGAACACCAGCGCGGTGCCGATGAGCTGCACCGTGAGCAGCGTCTCGCCCAGCCACAGGTAGGCGATGACGAACGCGAACAGCACCTCGGACACCGACACCAGGCCGGCCAGCGTCGCGCTGATGTGACGGAGCGCGAGGAAGATCAGGAAGAAGGGCAGGAACCCTCCGAGCGAGGCGATCCACGCCATCAGGAGCCACAGCGGCAGGTGCACGTCGGCGAGCGCGCCGGTCAGCGACACCGAGTCGCCCAGCAGCCCGAAGTCGATCGTCCATGCCCTCGACGGCACCGCCCAGATCACCGCGGCGAACAGCCCGGCCCAGAACGACACGGCGACGGGGGAGCGCGTGGCCACGTGATGCTCGCCGGCGAGGAAGTAGAAGGCGAAGGAGAACGCGGCACCGAGCCCCGCCGCTACGCCCCAGGGGTCCAGCACGACGTCCCACACCTGCGCGACCAGCATCAGCCCGGCGACGACCAGCACGATGCCCCACCAGAGCATTCGGTGGACCTTCTCCTTGAACACGAGGGCGGCCCACAGGGCCACGATCACTATCGACGTGTACTCGAACAGCAGCGCGATGCCCACGGGCAGCCGGGAGATCGCGACGGCGTAGAAGAACTGCACAAGGGCCAGGCCTACCACCCCCAGCAGCGTGAACTGCAGTGCGTCGCGCCAGGAGATCCTGAACTGCCCGCGGTCCGTGATGAGCAGCACCGTGCCGGCGATGAGCACCGTGCCCACCAGGCGCAGCAGGGTGACGTGCGCGGGGTCCAGACCCGCGGCGACGACGACCTTCGTGGCCGAGCCGTTGATGCCGAAGAGCAGGGCGCCGAGCAGCGCGTAGGCGGGCCCGAGCACGGTGGAGCGTGACGTCACGCGCTCAGCGTAGGGCGCGTGTGTTTCCGCAAACCGCACCCGCTAGCATCGGAGCCAGAAAGCCCGCCTCAACCAGGGAGCAAGCATGGACGTCCTGCACGCGATCATCCTCATCCTCCACTTCGCCGGCGTTGCCGCGATCCTCG
>JAUIBG010000039.1 GCA_030428165.1 Actinomycetes bacterium | reverse complement strand
TCACCGATGTGACGCTCTCCGGCACGGTGACGCGCGACATGGTCGCATGCGTCTTCCTCGACGAGGAGGAGGCCAGGGACGACGCGGCCGCGGCGGCATCCGGCGACGCCGAGGCGCTCGACCGTCTCGAGTCGCGAGAGCTGCTCTGGTTCGACGTCAGCGAGATCCCCTCGCTGGCGGTCGTCTAGTCCCGTGTGATCAGCGAGAGCGCAGCCGCTCCAGCGCGTCGCCGTGCAAGTGGCCGTTCGTCACGAGCGCGTCGCCGCCGTGCGGGCCTGGGGCCCCGGCGAGTGACGTGAAGACACCGCCTGCCTCGGTCACGACCGGCACCAACGCCGCCATGTCGTACAGCGCGAGCTCGGGCTCTGCCGCGATGTCGACCGTGCCCTCGGCGACCATCATGTAGCTGAGGAAGTCGCCGTATCCGCGGGTGCGCCAGACATCCCTCGAGAGGTCGAGGAACGGCTCGAGCAGGCCGCGCTCCTCCCAGCCGGTCAGCGAGGAGTAGGACAGCGAGGCCTCGTCGAGGCGCTGCACCTCGGAGACGCCGAGTCGCGCGGGCACGCCGCCGGTGGCCGGTGCCGTGCGCCACGCGCCGTCGCCCTTGGACGCCCACCAGCGCATGCCCAGCGCGGGCGCGCTGACGACGCCCACGACAGCCTCGTCGCCGTCGAGCAGCGCGAGCAGAGTGGCCCACACGGGCACGCCGCGCACGAAGTTCTTGGTGCCGTCGATCGGGTCGACGATCCAGCGCCGGGTGCCGGTGCCGGCGCGCTCGCCGAACTCCTCGCCCAGGAAGGCGTCGTCCGGCAGCGCGACCTCGAGGCCCTCGCGCACCAGCAGCTCGACGGCGCGGTCGATCTCGGTGACGGGCGTCGCATCGGCCTTGGTCTCGACCGCGAAGCCGCGCTCGGCGAACGCCGGCAGCGTCAGCGCGTCGACGGCGTCGACGATCTCGAGCGCGAGGGACAGGTCGGAGGCGTACGCGGAGCTCACGACAACGAGACTAATCGCCGCCGGCCCTGGAGCGAAGGACGCGTCTGATCGAGTCGACTCTCGCCTCCTGCGCGGGCGTCGAGGCCCATGCGTCGAGCTCGCAGCCGGCCTCGGCGCTCAGGTGGGCGCACCCGCGCGGGCACAGCCGCTCGGCGGCCTCGCTGACGTCGGGGAAGGCCTCGATCACCCTGGCATCGTCGACGTGCGCGAGGCCGAAGGATCGGATGCCGGGGGTGTCGACGATCCACCCTCCGCCGGGAAGCTCGAGGGCGACGGCGGAGGTGGAGGTGTGCCTGCCACGGCCCGTGACCGCGTTGACGTGGCCCGTCGCGCGGTCGGCGTCGGGCACGAGCGCGTTGACCAGGGTGGACTTGCCGACCCCTGAGTGACCCACCAGCACCGTGATCCTGCCGGTCAGCTGCTCCCGGAGCGACTCGATCGTCGCCTGCTCGTCCCGCGAGGTCGCGAGGACGGGGACGTCCAGCGGCGAGTAGTCGGCGATGAGCGAGTCCGGGCTGCCGAGGTCGCTCTTGGTGAGCACCAGGATGGTGTCGAGCCCTCCGTCGAGGGCCGCGACCAGGCAGCGGTCGATCATGCGCTCGTTGGGCTCCGGGTCCGCCAGCGCGGTCACCACCGCGAGGGCATCGGCATTGGCGACGATGACGCGCTCGGCGGGATCCGTGTCATCGGCGGTGCGTCGCAGCACCGTCCGGCGCTCGTGCCGCCTCACGATCCTCGCGAGCGTGCCTGGCTCGCCGGTGGTGTCGCCTACGAGGTCCACGCCGTCGCCCACGACGAGCGCCCCGCGGCCCAGCTCCCTGGCCTTCACCCCGGTGACGTCGCCGCCGGAGTCGAGCCTGACGCCGTAGCGCCCCCGGTCGACGGTGACGACCATGCCGGGCACGGCGTCCTCGTGGGCGGGGCGCACCTTGGACCGCGGCCGCGATCCCCGTCGATTCGGCCGCACCCTGGCGTCGGACTCGTCGTAGTCCCTCACGCGGCCGATGCGGTCATCTCCGCCCAGAGCGCCGGGAAGTCCGGCATGGTCTTGGCCGTCGTCGCGATGTTCTCGACACGGGTGCCGGGCAGACGCAGGCCGATGATCGCGCCGAAGGTCGCCATCCGGTGGTCGTGATAGCTCTCGAGCGTCGCCGCGGTGAGGCCGCCGTACGGTGCCTCGGGGTCCGGGAGGCCGCCGAACTCGAGGTAGTCGTCGCCCGCGGTGCACTGCCCGCCGATGCGCCGCACCTCGGTGGCGATCGCCTCCAGCCGGTCCGTCTCGTGGCCCCGCAGGTGGCCGATGCCGGTGAGGCGGCTCGGCCCGTCCGCCAGGGCGCACAGCGCCGCGATGGTCGGGGTGATCTCGCCGGCGGCGCTGAGGTCCGCGTCGATGCCGTGGATCGTGCCGTCGCCCGTGACGGTCATCACGCCGTCGACGAGCTCGCATCGGCCGCCCATCGTCGTGAGGTGGTGACGGTAGTGGGCACCCGGCTGCGTGGTCTTGGCAGGCCAGTGGGGGATGCGCACCGTCCCGCCGACCGCCAGGGCGGCCGCCATGAAGGGACCGGCGTTCGACAGGTCCGGCTCCACGACCGCACGTTCGAGCATGACCCTGCCGGGGTGCACGACCCACGTCGTGGCGTCGGGCTGGTCCACGGTGATGCCCGCGGAGCGCAGCACCTCGCAGGTCATGTCGATGTGCGGCAGCGACGGCAGTCGCTCGCCGGTGTGCCTGACGGTGAGGCCGTGCGGCAGCGCGGGCGCGACGAGCAGGAGCGCGGTGACGAACTGCGATGACGCGGAGGCATCCACCTCGACCTCGGCCGGAATCGACGAGGGAGGGGTGACGGTGATCGGGAGGGTACCGGTGCCGCCGTCGTCGACCGTCGCGCCCAGCGCGCGCAGCGCGTCCAGCAGCGGTCCCATGGGACGCACCCGCGCCTGCTCGTCGCCGTCGAATGCGACGGGGCCGTCGGCCAGCAGCGCGAGGGCCGGCACGAACCGCATGACCGTGCCGGCGAGCCCGCACTCGACGGTCACGCCGCCGCGGGGCCTTCCGGGGCCGATGAGCCAGCGGTCACCGGCCTCGTCGACGGTGTAGCCCAGCGTCCGCAGGGCCTCGATCATGAGCGAGCTGTCGCGCGACACCAGGCCGCCGCTGATCTGCGACGGGGTTGAGGCGACGGCGGCCAGGATCAGATAGCGGGCCGTCAGCGACTTGGAGCCGGGGACGTCGACCGTCGCATCGAGCGGCGACGAGGCGTGGGGAGCTGTCCAGAGTTCGGCGGTCACGCGGCGGACTTGGCCGACTTCTTGGAGCCACGGCCCTTCTCGGCCTTGGCCGCCGCCTTCGCCTCGATCGCCTTGGCCTTGGCCTTCTCCTTCTTGGCCTTGGCGCGGTTCTTCTGGCGCTTCGTCTTGCCGGCGGTGGAGGCCAGCGCGGCGGCGCCCATCAGCGAGATGTTCTTGAGGAACTGCTCGAGCTGCGCCTCGCGCGTGACCTCGTCCTTGGCGAGCCAGAACGGGGTCGCGGTGGCGACCGTGACGGCGGCGAGGCCCGTGAGGATGAGGCCGGAGGTCCGCGGAGTGCGGGATAGTGCGAGCATCGCGGCGGCCGCGGCGGTCGCGGCGCCGTGCACCTTCACAAGGTCGGCGGTCGAGACGTCCTCGAGACCGGCCTCCTTGAGGATGGGCTCGACGACCGGCGCGGCGCGCTCGGCGCGGGGCTCCGGCTCGAGAAATGCGCGGACTCCTCCGTAGACGAACCACGTGGCCAACATCGGACGGGCGAGCTCGCGGAAAACCATGCTCCTACGGTAGCAACCGGGACCTCCGCACGCATAGGCCGTGCGGATCATCACCGTGCCCAACCCGCGCGGCAGGGCCCGTGAGCGGCCCGGGAACCGGCATCGGCCCGGTGAGAGGAATGCCACGGACGGCGCTCGCGTTACCGGCTGTATGACGCTCACGGCACAGCACCCGCGCTGCAGCTCCGACGACGTCTCGCGCGCCACCGGGCAGGTAGGCTCCCATGACGTGGAGGACCAGGAACTGTTCGACTTCGAGACCGAGGCGCTGGGGTACATGGACCAGCTGTTCGCGGCGGCGATGCGCATGACGCGCAACCGCGCCGACGCGGAGGACCTCGTCCAGGAGACCTACACCAAGGCGTTCGCGGCGAGGCAGACCTTCAAGCCGGGCACCAACCTCAAGGCGTGGCTGTACCGCATCCAGACGAACGCGTTCATCAACACGTACCGCAAGAAGCAGCGGGAGCCGCGCCGCACCGACTCGGAGCAGGTCGAGGACTGGCAGCTCGCCTCGGCGGCGGAGCACACCTCTGGCGGGCTCGACTCCGCCGAGGACCTGGCGCTCGACAACATCGGCGACGACCAGATCAAGGAGGCGCTCGGGCGCCTCAGCGACGACTTCAGGATGGCCGTCTACCTCGCGGACGTCGAGGGCTTCGCCTACAAGGAGATCGCGGAGATCATGGGCATCCCCGTGGGCACCGTGATGTCGAGGCTGCACCGCGGCCGCCGGCAGCTGCGCGACATGCTCGCCGACTACGCCCCGCGTGTGACGGGAGGGGCCCGATGAGCGGCGACGAGTGCGAGGGCGCCCTGGAGCGCCTCTACGAGTACCTGGACGGCGAGCTCCCTGCCGATGTGTTCGCGGAGGTCGAGGAGCATCTCGACGACTGCGCTCCGTGCGGCCACGAGCGCGACGTCAACCGCAAGCTGATCGAGGTCATCTCGCGGTGTCCCAAGGAGGCGGCCCCGGAGGACCTGCGGGAGAAGGTGCTGTCGATCATCGCGACCAGCCGCGCGCCCGAGTCCGAGGACAGGTCCTAGACCCACCTGCGCCGCGGCCGTGCTGGCCGTGGCCTGGAGACGACAAGAGCCGCGTCGGGAGATCCCGACGCGGCTCTTCGCTTGTATGTCACGGGGCGAGCACTCGGCTCACCTGCCGTGAGAACTCAGGCGTTGGGGCGCTTGCCGTGGTTGGCAGAGCCGTTGGCACGCGACTTGCGCTTGCGGCCTCGCTTGCTCATGGGAGCTCCTTACGAATCGATTCGGCACATTGTCCCACACCCTCAAGCGATAGCCGATTCGTGCCGATGACACCCCTGTGACTGGAAACTCGATGTCGATCGTGCCCCTGCTCCACGCGCTGGTGAGCAACGGGGCCACCGACCTTCACTGCAAGGTCGGCTCCGCGCCGCGCATCCGCGTCGACGGCGTGCTGCGCAAGCTCCAGGTTCCCGAGCTGACCCAGGACGACACGTCCTCGATGGTCGACGAGGTGCTGCCCGACTCGCTGATCGACTCGTACCAGGACACCCACGAGGCGGACTTCGCGCTCTCCCTCGCAGGCGTCGGCCGCTTCAGGGTCAACGCGTTCGTCTCCCGAGGCTCGTCGGCCCTCGTGGTGCGCCACGTGCGCTCCGGCGCCCAGGACCCGTCGGAGCTCGGCATCCCTGACGTCGCGACGGACCTGGCTCTCGAGCCCCGAGGCCTCGTCATCGTCACCGGCCCGACCGGTTCCGGAAAGACCACGACGCTGGCCTCGATGGTGGATGTCATCAACCAGCGCAAGGAGGTCGCGATCGTCACGATCGAGGACCCCATCGAGATCCTGCACGAGGACAAGAAGGCGGTCATCTCGCAGCGCGAGGTGCACTCCGACACCATGAACTACCACGCGGCCCTGCGCGCCGCGATGCGTCAGGACCCCGACGTCATCATGATCGGCGAGATGCGCGACCTCGAGACGGTCCGCGCCGCGATCACCGCAGCCGAGACCGGCCACCTGGTCCTCGCGACGCTCCACACCATCGACGCGCGCGACACCATCAACCGCATCGTCGACTTCTTCGAGCCGCACGAGCAGCGCCAGGTGCGCATCTCGCTCGCGCAGACGCTGCGCGGCATCATCTCCCAGCGCTTCGCGCGCGCCACCGGCGGCGGCCGCATCCTCGTCGCCGAGGTGCTCATCGGCACCGGCCGCGTCGCGGAGTCCATCCTCGACCCCATCTCGGGACCGCGCATCAACGACCTCATCCGCGAGGGCGAGCGCTACGGCATGCAGAGCTTCGACGGCCACCTGTTCCAGCTGGTCGCCTCAGGCCAGGTCTCGGTCAACGAGGCCATCGCGATCGCGTCCGACCCCCAGGACCTCGGCGTCGCGCTCCGGAACGCCGACGTCATCGCCTGACGCTCCACCCCCCCTGCGCGTCAGGCGATGACGTCGGCCCGGAGGCTCTCCGTGCTCGACTGACACCGGCATCGGCTCCGGAAGAACTCCGTGTCGTGCTCCGGAGGTGGCGTGTGACGGTGGCGGAGGAGACCGCTAGCCCTGGTCGGGCTGCTCGATCTCCAGCCAGTCGAACCAGGCCGAGTGCAGCACCAGCCACGCGAGCAGGCCGTAGCCGGCCTGGCGGGGCAGCAGGCCGTCGCCCAGCTCCATGTCCATCTGCCACTGATCATTTCTGGCTATCGGCCCGTACATGTCGACGTACGGGACATTGCGGCGCCCCGCGGCGTCCTCGCACACCGCGGCGAGCTGGGCGATCCTGTGCCCGTCGTCCTTGGCCATCGGCGGGGGGCCGGCGAGCATCGGCCGCATGCCCAGCGACTGGGCCCGGTCGAAGAGGTTCGCGAGGTTCAGGCGCGTGATCGTCGGCGAGACGCCGGTGAGCACGTCGTGGCGGCCGACGGCGACGACGAGGTGCGTGATCGCGTCCTCGGGTGACGACGCGATGCGGCGCTGGACCTCGCCCACCCACCTGGTGCCGAGGTCCGACGTGGTCTCGCCCGGCACCGCTGCGACGTGGAAGCGGACGTCGGGGTCATGCGGGATGGTGCGGCCCGCGACGCGGCCCACCCATCCCTGGCCCTTGGGGTCTCCGTGGCCTGCGACCAGCTCGTCGCCGACGATGACGATATTGCGCACCTACTCGAACGCCCTTTCCACGAGTTCCGCCTGCTCCTCGCGGTGTCGCGAGTTCAGTCCTGAGGCGGGGGAGGCCGATGCCGGACGGGTGACCGCCTTCACCGGGCTGCCGACCACCTGCGGCAGGTTGAGCGAGATGTAGCCCCACGCGCCCTGATTGCGTGGCTCCTCCTGGACCCACACGAGCTCGGCGTCGCCGAACGGCTCGAGCGCGGCCTTCAGGCCGTCGTGGTCGAGGGGGTAGAGCTGCTCGAGGCGCACGATGGCCGTCGTGGTGTCGCCTGCCTTGTCGCGCTTGGCGGCGAGGTCGTAGTAGACCTTGCCGGCGCACATCAGCACGCGCGTGACCTCGGCCGGGTCGACCGTCGCGTCGGGGATCACCGGGCGGAAGTCGCCGCTCGTGAAGTCCTCGACCGGCGACTGCGCCGCGCGCAGGCGCAGCATCGACTTGGGCGTGAACACCACCAGCGGGCGGCGCGGGCGGTCGTACGCCTGGCGTCGCAGCAGGTGGAAGTGGCTCGCGGGCGTGCTGGGCATCGCCGCGATCATGTTGTTCTCCGCGCACAGCTGCAGGAAGCGCTCGACGCGGGCCGACGAGTGGTCAGGTCCCTGGCCCTCGTAGCCGTGGGGGAGCAGCAGCGTCACGGACGACGACTGGCCCCACTTCTGCTCGGCCGACGAGATGAACTCGTCGATGATCGTCTGCGCGCCGTTGACGAAGTCGCCGAACTGCGCCTCCCACAGCGTCAGCGCGTCGGGGCGCTCGACCGAGTAGCCGTACTCGAAGCCCAGGCACGCGTACTCCGACAGCGAGGAGTCGTAGATGTACAGGCCCGCCTGGGTCGAGCTGAGGTAGTCCAGCGGGGTCCACTCGGCGCCGGTCTGCCTGTCGTGCAGCACCGCGTGGCGCTGCACGAATGTGCCGCGGCGCGAGTCCTGGCCCGCCAGGCGGACGGGCACGCCGTCCTGGAGCAGGGTCCCGAACGCGAGGATCTCGCCGAAGCCCCAGTCGATGCCGCCCTCGCTCGCCATCGCGGCGCGCTTCTCGAGCAGCTGCTCGAGTTTGGGGTGGACGGTGAATCCCGACGGGGGACGCACATGGGCGGCGCCGATGCGGTCGATCTGGGCCTGCGGCACGGCCGAGTGCCAGCCGACCATGACGCCGGCGTCCGCCGACTGTGACGCGGGGAGCTCGAGGCCCGAGACCGTGTTGTCGCCGTCGGACTGGAAGCCCTCGCGCGTCTCGATGAACACCCGCTCGAGCTGGGTGAGGAAGTCCTGCGCGAGCTGGTCGGCCTCCTCCTCGGTGATGTCGCCACGGCGGATCAGGGACTCGGTGTAGAGGTGGCGCACCGAGCGCTTGGCCTCGATGAGGTCGTACATGCGCGGCTGCGTCATCGAGGGGTCGTCGCCCTCGTTGTGGCCGCGCCTGCGGTAGCAGACCATGTCGACGATGACGTCCTTGCCGAAGCGCTCGCGGTACTCGAACGCCATCCGCGCGGCGCGCACGCAGGCCTCGGGGTCGTCGCCGTTCACGTGGAAGATCGGCAGCTGGTAGCCCTTGGCCAGGTCGGTCGAGTACCTGGTGGAGCGCGAGTCGCGCGGCCCGGTGGTGAAGCCCACCTGGTTGTTGATGATCACGTGGACCGTGCCGCCGGTGTCGTACGCGCGCAGGCGCGACATGTTGATGGTCTCCATCACGACGCCCTGGCCGGCGAAGGCCGCGTCGCCGTGGACCAGGATCGGCAGCACCGGGAATCCCTCGAGCTCGCCCTGGTCCTCGCGCATCACGTCCAGCTTCGCGCGGACGATGCCCTCGAGGACCGGGTTCACGGCCTCGAGGTGCGACGGGTTCGCCGCGAGGTACACCGAGGTGGTCGCGCCCGACTCGGCGGTGAAGGTGCCCTCCGTGCCGAGGTGGTACTTCACGTCGCCGGAGCCCTGCACCGAGCCGGGCACCGCGGTGCCGTCGAACTCGGAGAACACCTGCGAGTACTTCTTGCCTGCGAGGTTGGCGAGCACGTTGAGGCGGCCGCGGTGGGCCATGCCGATGCAGACCTCAGTGAGGCCCTTCTCGGCGGCGTCCGACATCATCGCGTCGAGCAGGGGGATCAGCGACTCGCCGCCCTCCAGCGAGAAGCGCTTCTGGCCCACGTACTTGGTCTGCAGGAAGGCCTCGAACGCCTCGGCGGCGTTGAGCCTGCGCAGGATGCGCTTGAGCTCGTCGCGGTCAGGGCGGGTGTAGCCGTACTCGAGGCGCTCCTGCATCCAGGCGCGTTCCTCACGGTCGGCGATGTGCATGTACTCGACGCCCACGGTGCGGCAGTAGGCGTCGCGCAGGCGGCCCAGCACGCCGCGCATGACCCAGCGGTCCTCGCCGCAGAACCCTCCGGTCGAGTAGGTGCGGTCGAGGTCCCACAGCGTGAGGCCGTGCGTCTGCACGTCGAGGTCGGGGTGGCGACGGATCTTCGCGGACAGCGGGTTGGTGTCCGCCATGATGTGGCCGCGCGAGCGGTACGCGTGGATCAGCTCGGCGATGCGGGCGGGCTTGGCAGCCTCCGCCTCGAGCGTCGTCGCGGAGTCCTGGACCCAGCGCACCGGCTCGTAGGGGATCCGCAGCGCGGAGAACACCCGCTCGTAGAAGTCGTCGAGGCCCAGCAGCTTCTTGTGCACCAGCGCGAGGAACTCGCCCGACTGCGCACCCTGGATGACCCGGTGGTCGTAGGTCGAGGTGAGGGTCATCACCTTCGAGACGCCCAGCCTGGCCACGGTGTCGGTGGACGCGCCCTGGTACTCCGGCGGGTAGTCCATCGCGCCGACGCCGACAATCGTGCCCTGGCCCGCCATGAGGCGCGGCACCGAGTGCATGGTGCCGAGCGTGCCAGGGTTGGTGAGCGTGAAGGTCGTGCCCTCGAAGTCGCTGGGCTGCAGCTCGCCGCCCCTGGCGCGCTTCACGACCGCGTCGTACTCCGCCCAGAACTGGGCGAAGTTCTTGGTCTCGGCCTGCTTGATGTTGGGCACCAGCAGCTGCCTGGTGCCGTCCTCCTTGGCGAGGTCGATCGCGAGCCCGAAGTTCACGTGCTCGGGGTCGATCCGCATGGGCTTGCCGTCGTCGACCCGGTAGGCGACGTTCATCGCGGGCAGCTCCTGCAGCGCCTCGACGATCGCGTAGCCGATGAGGTGGGTGAAGCTGACCTTGCCGCCACGCGTGCGCGCGAGGTGGTTGTTGATGACCACCCTGTTGTCCATCAGCGCCTTGACGGGGATGGTGCGCACCGACGTCGCCGTCGGCACCTCGAGGCTGGCCTCCATGTTCTTGGCCACGGCCGCCGACGGTCCGCGCAGGCGGGTCGCCCCGTGCGCGTGGGCGCCGTCGGCGAGGACGCGGTTGCCCTGCGTCTGGAGGTACTCGGCGCGGGGCGCCTTGGCCGTCGCGATGAGCTGCGTGGTCGGGTGGTCGAAGGGCTCGTTGCTGCCCTGCTCCGCGGGGACGGACTCCGGCTCAGGCGCCTTCTCGGCGGACGCGGGCACGGAGGCGGTGGGCGCGGTGGGCGAGTCGTCGGCGGCGGGAGCGGCCGGAGCCGATGCGGCGGGCGTCGTGGGAGCCGATGCGGCGGGAGCGGCCGGCGGCTGGGCGGGCGCGGGGGCCGGCGTGGCGGTGGGCGCTGCGGCAGCGGGGGCGGGCGGCGTGGCCGCCTCGGGCAGGGGGGAACGCCCCACGACCAGGTCCATCACGGACGAGGCCTTGACAGCGCCCGTGCGGGACGGGGCGTCAGTCGGGGTCGAACGAGTGTCGGATGACACGTGTCGGCTCTCTTTCCTTGGGCGACGGCTGGCGTCACATCGTCGTAGGTCCAGCGGTCCTAGCCTAGACGGCTCATGGCGTGGTATCGACGACGCCGTGCCCACTGGCGGCGAGACCGCGACCGGCACCGGCATCGGCTCCCGCTGGCGTCCTCGTTCCCGACCCGGCCCGCGCCTCGGCTCCGCAGGTAGACTGCTCTCACTATGGACCCTGACAGTTGGCCCTACACATGACCGACTGGGCACTCATTGCGCTCGGAGTGGTGCTGACAATCGGCACCGCGTTGTTCGTCGCGGCGGAGTTCTCGTACGTCGCCCTCGACCCCTCTCACGTCGACCCGAAGTCCCGTGTGGGCAAGGCGCTCAAGCGCCTCTCCACGCAGCTCAGCGGCGCACAGGTGGGCATCACCATCACCACGATCGCGCTGGGCTACACGGCTCAGCCCGCGCTCACCAACCTGCTCGGGCTGTCGCTCGAGTCGACGACGCTCAGCCGCGCCGCTGTGGGCGTGATCGCGGGCACGGCCTCGCTGGTGCTGGTGAACGCTTTCTCGATGATCATCGGCGAGCTGGTGCCCAAGAACGCAGCGCTCGCGCACCCGATGCCGACCGCGAAGGCCGTGACCCCGTTCATGACGGGCTTCACGGCGCTGCTGCGGCCCGTCATCTCGGTGCTGAACGGCGCCGCGAACGCGATCCTCAAGACGATGGGCATCACTGCGCGCGAGGAGCTCTCCGGGGGCCGCTCCCGGCAGGAGCTGGCGGCGCTGGTGCGCCGCAGCGCCGAGGCAGGCACGCTCGAGCCCTCGACCGCGCTGCTGCTCAAGAACACGATCGAGCTCGATGAGCTGAGCGCCGTCGACGTCATGACGGACCGCACCCGCCTGCGCACGATCGAGTCGACCGAGACCGCGGGCGACGTCGTCACGCTGGCCAGGATGACCGGCCACTCGCGCTTCCCTGTGGTCTCGGGCGGCCCCGACGACGTGGTGGGCATCGTCCACCTGCGCAGCGCCATCTCGGTGCCGTTCCACGAGCGCGACTCGGTGCCGGTGACCGAGATCATGGCCCCGGCCGCCCGCATCCCGGAGACTGCGCGGATGCTCCCGCTGCTGCTCGAGCTGCGCGAGGTGGGCCACCAGAGCGCCGTCGTGATCGACGAGTACGGCGGCACCGCAGGCTTCGTCACGCTCGAGGACGTCATCGAGGAGCTGGTGGGAGAGGTGCTCGACGAGCACGACCCCCGCCGTCCCCCGATCCGCCGCACCGTCGAGGGCGGCGTCGTCGTGCCCGGCGACATGCGCCCCGACGAGATCGAGGAGATCGCCGACATCGCCGTGCCGGAGTCGCCCGCCTACGAGACGCTCGGCGGCTTCGTGATGGCGACGCTGGGGCGCGTGCCCGCGGTCGGAGACGTGGCCGAGGCCGGCGGAGTCCGCGCCGTCGTCGAGTCCATGGACGGCCGCCGCATCGAGGTCGTGAGGCTCACCCAGCTCGAGCAGGAGGCGGGCGAGTGAACGGCTGGATCATCGCCCTGACCGTCGGGCTCCTGCTCGCGAACGCGTTCTTCGTGGGCGCCGAGTTCGCGATCATCTCCGCGCGGCGCTCCTCGATGGAGCCCCGCGCCGAGGCCGGCTCGAGGTCCGCCAAGACCGTGCTGTGGGGCATGGAGCACGTCTCCGACATGCTCGCGACCTCGCAGCTGGGCATCACGGTGTGCTCCGTCTCCCTGGGTGTGGTGGCCGAGCCCGCGCTCGCCCACGGGCTCGAGGGTCCGCTGCACTCGCTCGGCCTGCCGGAGTCGTCCGCCCACGCGGTCGCCGTCGCGATCGCGCTCGCGGTCATCGTCGGCCTCCACGTCGTGGTGGGCGAGATGGTCCCCAAGAACGCAGCGGTGTCGTCTCCCGACGCCGCCGCGCTGGTCTTCGGCCCTCCGCTGGTATGGATCGCGAAGGCCGTCCACCCGATCATCGTCGCGCTCAACTGGGTCGCGAACGCGATCCTCCGCCTGTTCGGCGTCCACCCGCAGGACGAGGTGACGAGTGCGTTCACCGCCGACGAGGTGCACAGCATCGTGAGGCGCTCGAACGAGGAGGGCACGCTCAGCGACGACGGCGGCCTGCTCACCGGCGCGATCGAGTTCTCCGACCGCACGGCGGCCGAGGTGCTGGTGCCCATGGCTGACCTGGTCTGCGTCGAGCTGGGCGCGAGCCCCGACGACGTGGAGACCCTCGTCGCCAAGACCGGGTTCTCGCGATTCCCGGTCAGCTCGGGTGGGGACATCATCGGCTACCTGCACGTCAAGGACACGCTCTACGCACGGCCCGGCCAGCGCGACGAGCCGATCCAGAAGTGGCGCGTGCGCCCCCTGCCCAACCTCGCGTCCGAGGCGGAGATCGAGGATGCGCTGAGCGTGATGCGCGTCACCGGCGCCCACGTGGCCGAGGTGGTCGATGACGGCGCGACGGTCGGCGTGGTGTTCCTCGAGGACGTCATCGAGGTGCTCGTGGGAGAGATCCGCGACGCCCAGCCCGAGCGGTACTAGGCCGGTGGCCGTCGCGCCGCGGTTCGATCCGGACCTCGCCCCGCTGGTGGCGCGCGCCCGGGAGCTGGCGGACGGCCGGGATCGGGTGATCATCGGGATCGCCGGCGCCCCGGGGTCGGGCAAGTCGACGCTCGCCGAGGCCGTGGTGGCCGGGCTGGGTGCGGTGGGCGTGCCTGCCGTGCAGGTGCCCATGGACGGCTTCCACCTGTCCGATGCGGCGCTGGACCTGCTGGGACGTCGCGACCGCAAGGGCGCGCCGGACACCTTCGACACTGCCGGCTACGCGGCCCTGCTGGCCCGGCTGCGCACGCCGCACGACGGCGAGACGGTGTGGGCGCCGGGGTTCGAGCGCGAGTTCGAGCAGCCGATCGCCGGGGTGATCCCCGTGGGACCGTCGGTGCGGGTCGTCGTGACGGAGGGCAACTACCTCCTGCTGGACGACGAGTGGGCCGAGGTGCGCTCGCTGCTCGACGAGGCCTGGTGCGTCGTGAGCGATCCCCAGGTGCGGCATCGGCGCCTGGTCGCGCGGCACGTCGCGTTCGGCAAGACCCCGGCCGATGCGGAAGCGTGGGTCGACGCGGTCGACGAGCCGAATGCGCGGCTGATCGAGGCGTGCGAGGATCGGGCCGACCTGCGGGTGGTCGCGCTCTAGCCTCCGTACGCGCCCAGCTGGGAGTCGACGACCCACTCGGCGTCGACGGAGCGCGACAGCGACGGATCGCCGTTCGAGACCAGCAGGAAGTCGTCGGGCACGGGGTAGCGGTCGCCCGCGTCGTCCCACGTGGCGTCGACGGTCAGCCAAGTGCCGTCCACCAGGACGCGGTTCCAGGCGTGGCCGCCTGTCGTGGCCCCCGACCAGGCCTGTCCCGTGACGATCACCGTCTCGAGGCCCGCCGCCTGCGCGATCGCCTGGAACGCCTGCGCGTAGCCGTTGCACACGGCCGTGCCGTCGACGAGGATCCCGTAGGCCTCCTGCGATGCCTCGATGCCGGAGGTGTCCTCGCCCGCAGCGATGACATCGGCCGCGGCGTAGTCGTAGGTGGCGATCGAGGCGACGTAGTCGTGGATGGCGACGGCGCTCGCGGCAGGGTCCGCGGCCGATGCTCCCGTCGACGACAGCGCGATGGTCACGGCGGTGAGGGTCGCGGCCTGCCTGCGCTCGACCTCGGCGGGGTCGTAGGCGTAGATGGGCTCGATCGCGACGGCCCTGTCGTTGACGAACATCAGCGTCCACGAGCGCGAGAAGACGTAGGGGTTCTGGGTGGTGGCCTCGAACATGGCGTCGTTGAGCGTCGCCTCGGCCGACGGGTCGTCGCCCCAGTACGACACGTCGATCGACGTCTCGCCCGCGATGATCCCGCTCTCGAGGTACCTCACCAGCGACGTCGACCCGTAGACGGGGTACTCGACCTCCTGCGGTGCGGGCTCGGTCGTCGGCGCGGTGAAGGCGGCGATGACGAGGTCGGGCCTGTACCCGTTGGTACCGAGCGCCTGCGAGACCGGATTGTCGAGCACGAGGATCGCCGCAGCGGTCAGCGCGACGGCGATGACCGCCAGGAAGGTCCAGACCGAGCCCGAGCGCCGGCGCGCGGCAGGCGCGGCGGTGGGCTCCCATGCGGGCTGCGCCGACCACGCTGCCTGGCCCTGCGCGGGAGGGAAGGCCGACTGACTGCCGGACGCCCACATCGGCGGGCTCATGGGTGCGGTCGACGGTGCGGACGATGCCGCGGTGGAGGCGCCTGAGTAGGTCGAGGACGGGCCGGGGACCGGGCGCGTCTCCTCCACCAGAGTGACGGCGTCCCTCACGCGCTCGGTCCAGCGCTCGCCGTCCCAGTAGCGGTCGATCTCGAGCGAGGCAGGATCCGGTCGCCAGCCTGGCGGGGGAGTCGGCATGGGTTCCTCCGGGGGGCGAGGCGCGGTCCGTCATCCTGTGGCCGAAACGGCGCCCGGCGACCGGGATGGCGCCCCCGACAGGAATCGAACCTGCGACCTTCGGTACCGGAAACCGGCGCTCTATCCGCTGAGCTACGGGGGCCTGCGCGCGTGTCTCCACGCGACGCATCAGGTTACCAGGGGCGGCCTACCCAACCATCCCGCCAGGGCGTACGTTTCTTGAGGTATGAGAACCTCTCGCGCGCTCGCGGCCGCCGGCATCGGCCTGGCCGCCCTGTCCCTGTCCGCCTGCGGCGACCTCGTGTCGGGCGCGCCGTCCCGCGACGCCGACGCGGTCGGCACGGCCATGCAGGTCACCACCGGCGGGGGATCGACGAGCGTGCTGTTCGCGCCCGAGCTGGGCTACGAGTACTTCGAGGGCACCACGTTCGTGCTCGACGGCGATGTCACGATCACCGGGGCGGTCACCGACGCGGCGCAGATCGTCGCGGGGGACCGGCTCAACGTGTGGACGCAGGAGTGCGCGGAGTCCTATCCCGTGCAGTGTAACGTCGAGGCCGTCGAGGTGCTCGACCGCTAAGTCGAGTGGTCGCGTCCTTGCGTCGCACGTGCACTCACGTACCAATGGCGCGCTCGCGAGTCCGGTATTTCCGCACTGGGGTACCAGCGGGGCGCGGAATGGGACGAATCGGGCGGGGGTTGAGGCGCGCGAGGGTGCGGACGCGGGTGCGCGTTAGCGGGGGAGCCTGGACATGGCTCCGGCCCGACACCCCCGAGGGCGCCGGGCCGGACGTCTGAGTTTCCCTACAGGTACGGGCTGTCGATCGAGAAGGTCGTCGCGACCTCGGAGAGCTCGTCGGCGGTGATGCCCTCGGCCTTGCCGCCCACCTGGAGGTCGAGCACCTCGTAGTGCGCGGCGGCCTCGGCGTACTCGACCAGATCGATCGCGCGCATCACGGACTCGTCGGAGCGCGACATCGTCCCGTGCTTGGACCACAGCACGATGCGGTGCTGGCGCAGGCCCTCAAGGTTGTAGGTGCCCATCTCGGCCGAGCCCGGCACTGCGAACGGCAGCACGCCCACACCGTCGGACAGGCTGACGATGGTCTCGGGCTCCCAGCGCAGGATCGCCTTGTTGAAGGCCATCGTGGTGCGGTAGGCGGGGATGTGGCTCAGGTAGGTCAGGTGCATCGGCTGCGCGTGGACCACCGCATGGAAGTCGAGGTCGCGGGCGCCCACGTGGTCGTTGTGCACGGCCAGGTGCGAGTTGAACTCGCTGGTGAGCCTCTGGAACTTGGCCTTCTTCGAGGTGTACTGCGTGGCGGTGATGCCGTCGTCGGCCACGTGCAGGGCCGCGACCGAGACCTGAGGGTCGTCGCCGACTTCACGCAGGCGGCGGCCGGAGCCGGTGACGAGCAGGGTGCCGCCGGCCAGGGCCGGTGCGGGGTCAGGGAGCCGGACGGACGTCTTCTCCGGGAAGACGTGCTCGACGAGGATGTGTCCGGGCACGTAGACGGAGATGTTGCCTGCGGCCGCCTCCGAGGCGCCGATGTCGCTGATGCGGCTTCCCGCGCGGCCGATGTCGTCGAGGATCGACTCGACTAGGGTGCGGTGCTGGCGCTTGGCCATGATGTCCTCCGGGTTGGGGTGGGTACGTCGCTGGAACGTTTCAATTATGGCGTGGGGATGAGGCCGGTGCCTCGGTCCAAGGTCCCGTCCGCTAGGCGGGGTCG
>JAUIBG010000038.1 GCA_030428165.1 Actinomycetes bacterium | reverse complement strand
GTCCGAAGAAGCTCGCGATGATGAAGCCGAGCGCGACGATCATGACGACGCCGAGGACGATGCGCGTGAGGGTGAAGGGACTCTTCTTCATGGTGGGCCAAGCCTACGGGAGGGTGCTGAGCACGGCGCGAGGGTTTCGCCCTCAGCACAGCCGTCTCCTCCCCCCGCCTCCCCTTCCCGCCTCCCCTTCCCGCCTCCCCTCCCCGATCTGCGGGTCCACCGCACGACACGCGGTGCGAAGCGACGATCTCGGGGGCCAACGGCAGCGAGTCCTACGCCGACCCGCAGATCGAACACGCTGTCAGCCAGCAAACTGGCCGCCGCGTCGCCGCCAGAGCACGTCCTCAACATCGGCAACCACACCGAACTCCGGAGCGATGACATCTGCGTACGTGTAGCGAAGCACCTGAAACCCCAGGGCATTGAGCTCGCGGTCCCGGGCGCGATCCCGCCGGAAGGCCGCGACATCCGAGTGATGTGCACGACCATCGAGTTCGACGACAACCGCCCCTTCGACGAGAAGGTCGACGCTGCCGATGCCCCGGAACCAGACCTGACTGGCGACCGTGAGTCCGGCCTCCTCCAGCCGAACGCGCGCGATGGTCTCGAGCAGAGACTCCGCGCGGTCGTCGCAGTGCGACATCAGCCAGGCTCGCCGCTCCCGGGAGCCGATGCGGAACGCAGCCACGTCATCGCGAGTCACGAGGCCCTGGTTCAGCGCGGAATCGATGGCAATCAACTGGTCGAGGGGCGTCACACAGAGCCCCGCCAAGTCGAGACTGGCCTCCATACTGCCCACCTCGGAGCGCGCGTAGGCGGACGTTCGGTGCCACACGACTGCGGCATCGGCCCGGCCTCCCCGGTGCTCCGGCACCCACACGTGCGGTACGGGATCGTCGCGCAACGCGACCCCCGCGATCCGCAGTGCCGACAGGCACGTGGCGACTCCGCTGGTTCGCACAGCCCACAGAACCGCGTCGGGAGTCCGCGGAAGGGCGTAGCAGCCCGGGTGTCGCACGATGTGACCGCGCTCCACCGCACGCAGGATCGCGCCCCTGGAGACACCCGCACGTAGCAGGGTGACGCGGCGCGCGGCGCCGCCGCATCGGCGGAGCGCGATGATGGGATTCATCCCGGCATGCCAGCCCCTCAGTCGCGGCCGCGCATTCCGCCCGCCGCTCGCGCTGGATCGGCCTGTCGCCGTCTGTGCTGGGGACGCAAGTCGGGCGTGCCAGACGCGGCGAGTCCCACGCACCCGATCTGCGGGTGTTGCTCACGGCCCGCGGTGCGAAACGCACGGGCCAGACGGGAACTCCGGCGTGTTGCTCGGGAACCCGCAAATCGGGCCCGCGGGGAGAGGATCCCTACCCCAGCGCCTCGTCCAACCGGCGCTCCACCTCGGGGATCAGCGTCTCCACGTACGTCGCCGCGAGGTGATCGTCGTCGCGGAACGCGAAGACGTTGCCCTGCACCGGCGAGCACACTCCATCAGGGCAGATCACATCGTTCAGGTCCAGCCCGATGAACTGCCCCGGCCCGAACACGCCAGCGACCTCCACCGCCGGATCCACCGACGCCAGCGCACCCGCGCCCGTCACCGGGAAGGCGCACGGGCCCCCCGACGCGAAGCACTCCGGCATTGACTGCTCGAACCTCCGGTTGTCGCGCGTCCCGATCACCGTCGCGTCCGGAACCGCGCCGGCGAGCGCCTGCACCTGCGCGAGGTCGACACCCTCGGCCGCGCCCGTCACCGACCCGGGCAGCAGCGACACCGAGTACTGCGTCACCACGATGTCGGGCTGTGCCCCAGCGAGGAAGTCGAGCACGTTCTCGCGCCACGGGTCGCAGCTGGACCCGCGCTCGGCGTCTGGGTGGTCGAGCAACGGGCACCCCGGCTTGACGATGAACGTGACGCGCCAGCCGTGCGTCTCGGCGTACGGCACCAGCGCGGGCGCCCACTGCACCAGGTGCGACGCACCGACCATCACGACCGACACATCGCCGTCGGGGTCGCCAAGCTCGCACGTGACGATCGCCGAGTCCTCGAGCCCAGTCCGGCACGAGCCCGGGTAGTTGCGGGGATAGTCGTCCTCGACCACCTCGAGTGCGGGGATGGGCTCCACCCCGGCCGATGCCGCAAAACGGTCCGCATCGGTCACCGCCAGCGCTCCCGGATAGTCGACCACGGTGGGCTCCGGCGCGGACCCGTCCCCGGCATCGGCCTCCTCCGAGGGGGACGTCTGCGCCTCCACGATCACGTCCTCGACCGCCTCGCCGGCGTCCTCGGCCGCAGCCCTGGCCGATGCGATCACTGCCACGCCGCCGACCACCAGCGCGGCGACGAGCGCCAGCACGGCGGCCCGCGCCCAGCGCCTGCCGGCCCACGCCGAGCCGAAGGTTGGACGTTCTACCAGGTGATACGTCGCCACCGCGAGCACGACCGCGGTGCCGACGACCGCACACTGGAGCCACAGACTCGGAGCGCCACCGGAGAGCTCGATCGCGAACACGAGCAGCGGCCAGTGCCACAGGTACAGCGCGTACGAGTACTTGCCCGCGTGGGACATCGGCGCCCAGGACAGGAGCCGCGTGACCGGGCCTGGGGACGCAACCGCAGTGTGAGGGGCGGACGGAGAACCGACCGGCACCACCGCGCCAGCGAGCACCACCAGCGCCGCACCGCCCACGGGCACGAGCGCCTGCCACCCCGGGAACGCACTGCCGCCGCTCACCAGCCATGGCGTGCCGAGCAGCAGCCCGAGACCCAGAACTCCCAGCCAGCTCCACACCCGGCCGCGCGGCGTCCAGTACGCCAGCAGGATCGCGAGCGCCGCGCCGAGCAGGAACTCCCACATCCGCGTGAAGGTCGAGTAGAACGCGCCGGAGTCGCCCGCGCCGACGGCGAGATTCGCGGCGACGAAGGAGCCCACGAGGGCGACGATGGTGAGCGCCTCGAAGGCGATGCGGCGCGCGCCGGCAGACTGGCGCGCCAGCAGCCGATGGATCGCCCACACGACCACCGGCATCGCCACGAACAGCTGCCCCATCACCGCCAGCGACCAGTAGTGCTGCCAGGCGTCGTTGCCGGCGGCGGACGTGTCGTACGCGCGGCCATTCGCGATCAGGAACCAGTTCTCGTAGAACCCGAGAGACGCCAGCGTCTGCTGCGCCCCGTCGAGCCAGCGGGTCTGCGGCCGGGTCGCCACCACCAGGACGGCCGTCGTCGCGAGCACCACGGCCGATGCCGGCACCAGCCGCCACACCCGCCTCGCCATCCTG
This sequence comes from Actinomycetes bacterium, assembly GCA_030428165.1. Lineage (GTDB taxonomy): Bacteria > Actinomycetota > Actinomycetes > Actinomycetales > Demequinaceae > Demequina. Next base: position 13,921 of record JAUIBG010000038.1, on the reverse strand, counting down.
CGCCACAGGGGCGCGGGCCGGTCACCCGAGACCGAGCGGATCAGCGAGCCGCCCAGCAGGAAGCCCGCAAGGAGGAGGAAGACGTCGAGACCACCAGAGACGCGGTCGAGCACGGTGTGGCTGAGCACCACGCCGGCGATCGCGACGATGCGGAGTCCCGCAATGTCGTCGCGCCAGGGCTGCCGCTCGGGGCGCTCCCCTGCGGCCACCGGCGCCGATGCGGGTGCAGTCACATGGCGCAGGCTAGCGGGCGGCTCTCACCGGCCTGCCGATTCTGCGGGTGCGCGCGGCGGCTTGCGGTGACAACGGGACGATTCGGGTGCGCGGCGCGGCGCGGCGCGCGTGGACCCGCAGAATCGGTGCGGGGTGGGGCGGCCGGGGCCGATGCCGGGGCTGGGCTAGCTGTAGACCTCGGGCTTGAGGGTCGCCACGAAGGGCAGCGTCCTGTACTTCTCCGCGTAGTCGAGCCCGTAGCCGACGACGAAGTCCGGCGGGATATCGAAGCCCAGGTACTTCACGTCGACGTCCACCGCGACCGATGCCGGCTTGCGCAGCAGCGCCGCCACCTCGACGGAGGCCGCGCCGCGCGAGCGCAGGTTGCCCAGCAGCCACGACAGCGTCACGCCCGAGTCGACGATGTCCTCGACGATGAGCACGTGGCGACCAGTGAGGTCGGCGTCGAGGTCCTTGAGAATCCTCACCACGCCGGAGGACTTGGTGCCGGAGCCGTAGGAGGACACGGCCATCCAGTCCATCTGAGCGTCGGCCGGCATGAGGCGCGCGAGGTCGGCCATCACCATGACCGCGCCCTTGAGCACGCCCACCAGCAGCAGGTCCGTGCCGGCATAGTCGGCGCGGATGGCCGCGGCCATCTCCTCGAGCTTGGCGGCGATCTGACCCTCGGTCACGAGGATCTCGGAGAAGCCGCTGAGGTCGTACGTGCCGCTCTGGGCGGCCGGCGAGCCGGACGTGTCGAGCTTGCCGTCGGAGTCCGTCACAGGGTTCCTCTCTCGGAGGTCGGGTGGGTGACGACGAGTCGTCCCCTCACGCGCCTGGCCTCATAGCCGCCGGGCAGGTGCACGGCGCCCTGCCCACGGTAGTTCATCACCAGCTGGTCGATCGCCCCGACGTGGACCACGCCCAGCGGGCCGGCGCCTGCCTCCTCGGCCACGATCTTGATCATGCGGCGGCGGATCGCCTCGGGCAGCGCGGCGAGCGCATCGCAGTCCGCACGGTCCACCTCGCGGGTCATCGCGGAGCGGGTCTGGCGGTCGAGCTCGTCGGCATCGGCCTGCAGCAGGGCGGCAGAGCGCGCCAGACCGGACACCACGCCAGGACCCAGCACGTCCACCAGCTGCGGCATCACCTTGGTGCGGACGGCCGAGCGCTTGGGCCCGTCGTCCATGTGGTTGGTCGGGTCGTTCCACGGCTCGAGTCCCAGCGCCTCGCACGCGGCGACGGTGTCGGCGCGGCGCAGCCCCAGGAACGGGCGGACGATGTTGCCGCGGCGCACCGGGATTCCGGCGAGCGCGCGCGCACCGCTGCCGCGTGCCAGCGCCAGCAGCACCTGCTCGGCCTGGTCGTCCATGGTGTGGCCGGTGAGCAGCTGCGGGTGGTGCCCGCCCTCCTCGGCGATGCGGCCCTCGAGCGCGGCATACCTGGCATCGCGTGCGGCCGACTCCGGGCCGCCGATGCGCCCCACCTCGACCCGCTCGATGTACACGTCGTGGATGCCGAGCGTCTTCACCTGGGCAGCGGCACGCCGGGCCACCTCGGCAGAGCCCTCGAACAGGCCGTGGTCCACGATGATCGCGCCGGGCACCAACCCGTCCTTGCGCGCCGCGAAGGCCGTCGCGGCGGCCAGTGCCAAGGAGTCAGGACCACCCGAGCAGGCGACCCACACGCGGGTGCCGATGTCGAGCCCGTCGAGCGCGTCGCGCACAGCGGTGCGCGTCGCCGCCACAGAGGGGTGAGGTCCGGTCACGATCTCCCAATCATCGCAATCGTCATGAACACCCACATTCTGCCAGTGGGGCGAGGAAATCATCCACGGCGTCACGAGGATTCTGCGGGTCGTAGGTCATGCCGTCGATCAGCACCGAGAACGCCAGCAGCCGGCCGTCGGCGGTGGTGAGGTAGCCAGCGAGCGCGGTCACTCCCGTGAGTGATCCCGTCTTGGCCCGCACCACGCCAGATCCGGCCGTGTCGACCAGCCGCGTCCGCATGGTCCCCTCGAGCGAGGACACGGGCAGCAGGTCCGGCAGCCGCGTCAGATTCGGGTCCGTCATCGAGGCCACGAGCGCCGAGGTGAACAGCGCAGGCGGGATCTGGTTGGTCTCCGCAAACCCGGCGCCGTCGAACAGCTCCAGCCCCTCGGTCGAGACGCCCATGTCCGCGAGCGCCGCGGCGGTCGCCTCCGCCGCTCCGGCAGGAGTGCCCGGGTATCCCATCTCGACTGCGTGGACCAGGGAGACGGTCTCGGACACCGTGTTCTCCGAGCCGATGAGGAAGTACTCCACCACCGCCTCGAGCGGCGCCGACTCGACCGCGCCGGCGAGCACGGAGGAAGCCGATGCCGTTCCCCGCTCGGGCGTCGACACCACCAGCCCAAGCTCCTGGAGGGCGGCGGAGAGGTCGCTCGCCGCGGCGAGCGACGGGTCGGTGGCGCGCGCGGAGTAGTACTGGTCAGGGTCGAGGCGCGCGGCGTCCACGGCCAGCCCCGTCACCTTCGCGACGTAGCCGTTGGCCCACGCATACGCCGGCCACGACGGGTTCACGCCGCCGGAGTTGTCGAACAGGGTGTCGTCCACGACCAGGTTCACGTCGTCGAATTCCGGTCCGATGAACCCGACCACCTGCTGAGCCAGGTCCGCCAGCCCTGCGTAGCCCACGGCATCGGCTCCGGCGGCGGACGTCCCCTCCCCGCCGCCGGTACCCGCGGCGAGCAGCGCGTCTCCCCCTGCGACCAACGTGAGCGTCGCGGTCGACTCGTCCCACAAGACGGTCGTCTCGGTGCGGAAGTCCGGCCCCAAATCGTGCAGCGCGGCGATCGCGGTGAGGAGCTTGGTCGACGAGGCGGGCACCTGCGGGTTGTCGGCCGCGACATCGGCCAACACCTCACCCGTGAGCGCGTCGACCACCGAGACTGCGACGGACGGCCCCAGCCGCGGGTCCTCGGTGAGCTCGACGGCGAGCGCTTGGACGACATCGGCGCTGGGGATAGGAGCGGAACTCGTGACGGCACTGGCCGCGGGCGCACCGGAGGCGACCGCGACAGGCGACGCCGTCACGAACGGCGCGGGCAGCACGCCGGGCTCGGACACCGTGATCCAGCCGGGGACCAGGTCGTAGGCGTCCGCGACCAGGTAGCCCGCCCCCGCCAGCATCACGCCGAGAGCGGAAAGCGTGACTGTACGCGCGACCGGCACATGCACCTCCAGGACTTGAGACACTAGTATCCGGTTATCACCTGAACTATTGAGGACCTCTTCCATGGAATTCGACGTCACCATCGAGATCCCCAAGGGATCGCGGAACAAGTACGAGGTAGACCACGAGACCGGGCGCATCCGACTGGACCGCATGCTCTTCACCTCGACCCGCTACCCCGACGACTACGGCTTCGTCGACGGCACCCTCGGTGAGGACGGCGACCCGCTGGACGCCCTCGTGCTGCTGGAGGAGCCCACGTTCCCCGGCTGCCAGATCCGCTGCCGCGCGCTCGGCATGTTCCGCATGCGCGACGAGGCCGGCGGCGACGACAAGATCCTGTGCGTGCCGGTGGGCGACCAGCGCCAGACCTGGCGCCGAGAGCTGACGGACGTCTCGGACTTCCACCGTCTCGAGGTCCAGCACTTCTTCGAGGTCTACAAGGACCTCGAGCCCGGCAAGTCGGTCGAGGGCGCGCACTGGGTGTCGCGCGAGGAGGCCGAGGCGGAGATCACCGCGTCGTTCGAGCGTGCCAAGGGCACGACGTTCGAGCACATGAACCCGCTGGTGCCGCCGCCGGGAGTCGAGCACTAATCGTCTTGTGAGCGACGCGGACACTCCTGGGGTTTCCAGGGCCGATGCCGCGGTCGCGCTCGTGCGCGTCTCGCGCTGGATCGACGCCGGCAACGCCCACAGGGACCCCGAGGCCGTCACCTGGGGACGGCTCGCCAAGATCTCCGAGGAGCACGGCGAGGTCATCGAGGCGTTCATCGGCGCCACGGCGCAGAACCCGCGCAAGGGGCTGACCCATTCGATGGCCGATGTCGAGGCCGAGCTCCTCGACGTCGCCGTCACCGCGCTGGGCGCCATCGAGCACCTGCGCGGTCATGATGGGCAGGCGCTCGCGATGCTGGACGAGGTGATCGTCCGGCTCGAGCAGCGCGCCGCGGAGGCGAACGGTCGGGCGCTGCCGTAGACTTCAGGCACCCACCCAGCCTCTACCTGTCGCTGGGCCCAGAGCCAGGCTTCGGCCTGGCTCTTTGGTTCTCCCACGGGCCATGCCGGTTCTGGTCGACAACTCCCGGCGGTGCACCTAAACTGAAGGCACCCACCCAGTCACGAATAGTCGCTGGGCCCAGAGCCAGGCTTCGGCCTGGCTCTTAGTCTTTCAGGCCCACTCTGAGGGCCGACGCACCACCTGCCCATTCCGAAGCTCCACACCATCGGGCATCTGGCAACCGAGCAGCGCCGCGCGGCGAACGCTGCGACGTTGCGTACCAATCAGCGCCGTGTGAGACCGATTGCGAGGCTCAACAGTCACCGCCGTGAGGCCCTGGGTTCGCACGATATCGACCGCGCGCTGGAGGTCTGAGTCTCCCGAGACCACGAGAGCCGTGGACATTTCGCTCGAGAGGACGTCACGCACCAGTTCGACGGCGAGATTCACGTCCGAGCCCTTCTCCTCGGTCTTCATCACTCGGATCTGAGTGCTCCCGCATCTCGGGCATGTCGCGGTGCTCAGGTCGCACGACCCGCAAGTCTGGCCGGCAGCGCGCACCATCGACGAGACACGCGTGCGGAACTTGCCCTCAATAATCTCGACGCCTGTCGCCGCAAGTGCAAGCAGGTAGCGCCCCTGCCGCTCGTGAACTTCGGAATTGTCCGGTCGGCGTTCAATCCGCGCCGTGCAGTACACGACCCGCGCGACCTCGTGGTCAGGCAGCAGCCGCTCACACCACCGCCGCACATCGAGCCACTTCAGTTCGCCGTGACCCTTGAGCGCTCCGTAGTACAGGTTGAACCCGTCGATGTAGCAGTGCGCGACCGGATCCCCCATGAACCGAGGCTACGAGCCGCCACCGACACGCGACGGACGCCTGTGGAGAGAGCACCGAAGCCACGACACGCCGCGCCGCTACCCCCTCACCCGCACTACTACGCATTGCGTGGTACCTTGCCGTCAGGAATAGACAAGCGAGGAGACCCGAGTGGACACCACACAGCTCTTGAAGGGCGTGCTCGACGCGGCGGTGCTCGCCGTCGTGGAGCAGGCCGACGGCTACGGCTACGACATCGTGCGCCGCCTGCGCGACGCCGGCCTGGGCGAGGTGGGCGACGCCTCGGTCTACGGCACCCTGCGCCGCCTGTACTCCGCAGGCGCGCTGTCCAGCTACGTCGTCCCGTCCGACGGCGGACCGCACCGCAAGTACTACGCCATCACCGCCGAGGGCCGCCGCGCCCTCGACGAGCAGCGAACCTCCTGGGCCTCGTTCGCCGACGCGATGGGCTCCCTCCTCGACACCCCCACGCCCGCCCTCCACGCGATCGGAGCAAAGAAGTGACCAACGCAACGACCACCCCCGCCACCGACGCGATCGAGCAGTTCGCCGCCAGCGTCCGCGCGCACCTCGCCGATCTGCCCGCAGAGGACGCCGATGAGCTGGTCGAAGGCCTCGCCGCCGACCTTGCCGAGCAGGCGGCCGATGCCGGGGATGGCTTCACTCTGCCCGATCCCGCGCAGTACGCGGCCGAGCTGCGCACCGCCGCGGGTCTGGCCGCAGCCGGCGCCCTGGCGCCGCAGCCCAAGAAGCCTGGCCTCATCACCCGCGCCAAGGCCTGGGCACGCCGCCAGGACGAGCGAGTCAGGGCCACCACGCTGGGTGCCTGGACCATGGACCTGCTCGCCTCCCTCGAGCCGGCGTGGTGGGTGTTCCGCGGCTGGATCGCGTATGTGGTGCTGGGCTGGGTCATGGGCACCGGCACGCCCATGCCCCGCAACCTGGCCGGCTGGCTGATCCTGGTCGCACTCGTGGTGGTCTCCGCCGAATGGGGCCGGGGCCAGTGGGTGCCGAACGCCGCAATGCGCCAGGCCAGGCGGATCGCCAACGTGGGCGCCGTGTTGGCCGTGCCCGTGGTCCTGGTGGGCCTCTTGGCCGGAGCGTTCACGCGCGTCGAGTACGTGCCGATGTACAACTCGGCCCTGGCCGACGACGACATCGTCGAGGACGGTCTCTACCTGGACGGCCAGCGCATCGAGAACATCTTCGCCTACGGCGCCGACGGCCAGCCGATCGACCAGGTGCGCCTCTACGACCAGGACGGGAACCCGCTCAGCACCGTGGGAGCGATCGCCTCGGACGACGACTGGACGTGGGACCACGATGCGTGGGATCCGATGCCGGGTTCGGTCGTGCTGGTGCCGTTCGTATCCCCTGGCGTCGCGCCGGCGTGGAACGTCTTCCCGCTCTGGACGGCCGATGTGGATCCGACCGAGCACGACGACCTCACCATCGATCAGGGCGACGTGGCGATCCTGCCCCCGACTCTGCCGTTCGCTGGCATCCCGGCGCTGCCGGTGACTGCCGACGACGAGGCCGCTGATGACGCCGATGCGGCAGCGGGCGACGAGGCCGCGGCCGATGCCGATGTCGCCGATGGCGGGGACGCCGAGAGTGACGAGATCGCCGACGAGACGAGCACCTCTCCCGAGGAGTAGCCGCCAGCAGCCGTCACTCGGTATCCACAGACGGAGCGAGACCGGAACACGACTGCGGGGGATTGCCTAGCGTGGATGTATGCGCACCACCGGCCGCGTCGGCGTATACATCGACGGCTTCAACCTCTACTACGGCGCCCGCGCAATGTGCTCGAGTGGCGCACAGGCCTGGAAATGGATCGATGTCCTGGCGCTGACGCATCGAGTCATCGACGGGCAAGTCTCGTTCGCAACGGCCAACAACCTCACTGGCAACGTGGAGGCTTGGTCTGGCGCAGACATCGCTCGGGTCGTCTACTGCACCGCGCGTATTGACGCGAGCCACAATCCTGAAGGCTTCGCAGAGCAGGACGTGTATCTCAACGCACTGCGCGCGTCTGGCGCGGTCGATTGGATCGAGTTTGGTCACTACGTCTCTCGGGCGAAGGTCGCGCCACTCGCGCTACGGACAGGCAATCCGAGTTTGCCTGAGATATTCACGTCGCGATGGCCCGTCATGGTCCAGGACGCAACTGGCGCAAAGGTTCCCGAAGCGCGCTTCCTCGCGAGCTACCTCCACACGGAGGAGAAGGGAAGCGACGTCAATGTCGCCAGTCATCTGGTCGCCGATGTCCTCAGCGACTCCATCGATCTCGCGGTGGTGATCTCCAACGACTCGGATCTCCGCCTGCCGATCCAATTGGCGCGTGGACGCGTTCCGGTGGGCGTCGTGAGTCCACGTCCGGGTTCAGCCCACGGTGCGTTGAGACACCACGAGCCACTGCCGTCGACGGTGCACTGGAACCGCAACATCCGTCGGGCTGACGTGCTTGCCAGCCAGTTCCCTGACACCGTCGCAGGAGTGATGAAGCCGCCTTCGTGGTGAGCGCGGCGGCCCCCAAGCGACCCGTGGTACCGTGATCCCATCACTCACCCGGCTCCTCGTGGGCCGGGTTTTTCTTTGCCCACGCGACGCCGATATCGGCCGCTCGGGCGGGGTCGCTCTCGCTAAGGGCGGCCGGCGTATGGGATCAGGTTCGTGGTCCGGTACGGGTAGATCGCCACGATCGACGAGTTCACGCCGGGGCGCTTGGCGCCCGCGGTCAGGCCGCCGCCGATGTAGATCTCGACGTGGTAGATCGCGCTCGTCGAGCCGCCGGTGCCCCAGAAGATGAGGTCGCCGGGACGGGCCTGCGAGATCGGGATCTTGGTGACCTGGTTGTACTGGCCCTGCGCCGTGCGCGACAGCGTGTAGCCCGCGGCCCGCCACGCCTCCTTGGTGAAGCTCGAGCAGTCGTAGTACGTGGGCCCGTTGCCGCCCAGCAGGTAGGGCTTGCCCAGCAGGTTGGCCTGCGCGTAGTTCGAGGCGGTGACGCCCTGAGCAGAGGTGGTCGACCAGCCGCCGGAGGACCCGCCCGTGCTGGGCGGCGTGGTCTGGACGGGGGCAGGCTCGCTGGTCTGCGTCGTGGTGGGCTCGGGCTCAGGCTCGCTCGTTTGAGTGGTGGTCGGCTTGGGCTCAGGTTCATCCGACTCGGTAGGCGTCGGGTCAGGCGTGGAGCCGCCCGACGACGACCCGGACGAGTCCCCAGCAGAGGATCCCCCGTCCGAGTCGCCGCCGACGGGGTTGCCCACCGGGATCCCGGCAGGCGCGTTCGCGGCCGCTCGCTCAGCGGCAAGGCCGGCTTGCCGCTCTTCCTCGAGCGCGACCGTGAGTCCGTTCAGCTCGGCGGCGCGGGCCACGGCCTCCGCGCGCACCTGGTCCATGTCCGCATACGCCTGCTCGGCGGCGATCGTCGCGTCCTGCGCGATCGCGAGCGTCGCCTGGGCCGCGAGGGCGGCCTCGTCGGCGGCGCTGGCGGCGGACTCGGCCGTCGCGTGGGCCGATGCGGCGAGCGTCTCCGCCTCCTCGAGGCGCGTCATCGCGGCGGTCGCCGTGGTGACTGCCGCGTGCTCGTAGTTGTCCTGCTCGATGGTCTGCGCCACGCCGTCGTCGCTCAGCAGCGCGGTGAGCTGCGCGAGCGAGCCTGCGCCGCGATAGGTCGCGAGGGCGAAGGCGGCGGCGGTGTCGCGCGCCTCGGCCAGCTCAATGTCGGCCAGGCGCGCGGCCTCGGCGGCGGCTACAGCAGCGGCGGCGGTGGCATCGGCGCGCTCGGCGGCGGTCAGGTAGGCCTCGTACGTGGCGGCCTCGGTGGCGTGCGCCTCCTCGCGGAGCTGCTCGAGCTCGGCGATCGCGCCGTCGAGCTGGGCAAGTGACGCGTTGGCGCTGGCCACGGCCTCGCGGGCCGCCTCGACCTCGTCCTCGCTGGGGTAGGCGTCTGCCGGCATCGCGGAGGCGATCGTGAAGGCCCCGATGGCCGCCGCGCCCGCGATCAGCAGGGCGCGCGAGCGCATTGCAAGGCTGGGGGCCACCGAATCCTCCGTTGTCACACTTGTCACACGCGTCACGTGCGCATCCTTGGTCATCCTAAGTCACTTATCGGACGATGACCAGGGAGAGTTGAGGTCCCGCGCAGCCGCCCAGCGGCGTGTCGCGCACGGCGCGCCGACCGCGCGCGGCGACCATGCGCCGCGAGGCCGTCACTAGGCTGGGTGCTCGACCCGAGGGGAGACATGGAACGCACGCGCGGCGGCACGGGCATCACCCGCGAGTTCGGCGGCGCCCCGACCTGGTTCATTATCGTGGCGATCCTCATCATCGGAGGCGTCGCGGCCTACGCGCTGACTCGCCCCGACGAGCCGCCGAGCACGAGCCCGGCCTACACGTACTCGCCCGAGCCGCGACCGTCGAGCGCTGCCACCACGTCAGCATCGAGCACACCAAAGCCGTCCGAGACGTTGGCGCAGTACGAGACGCTCGCCTATGTCGGCGACACCGTCGGCACGGTCGAGATCGCCGTCGAGCAGGGCGAGTCGCTCACGCTTGCAGGCGCGTTCGCGGGCATCTATGGAGCCGATGCGGTGAACCTGTCCGTGGCCGGCACCGGCTACGTCGCCGGCAACGCCAGCGGTGAGGACTACGTGACCAGGGCCGATGAGGTGGTCGCCGCCGCGCCCGACCTCGTCTTCGTGACGGGAGGCCGCGCCGACGCCGAGTTCGCGGCCGAGGACGTCGAGGCCGCCGCGCTCGAGCTGTTCGCGCGGCTCGCCGCGGACCTGCCGGACGCCACCGTCGTCGTGTTCACCCCGACGTGGGACGACGACGAGCCCACCGCGGGCTACACCGCCGCGCGGGACGCCATCATCGGGGCGGCCCAGGCGTCGGCGGTCACGCTGATCGACATCGGCGAGCCGCTCGTCGGCCAGCCCGACCTGGTCTCCGAGGACGGCGTCACACCTAATGACGCCGGCCTCGAGGCGATCGCGACGGCGATGCTCGAAGGACTGGAGGGCGCCGGACTCGCGCCGGAGGGCCTCTAGCCCGAGCAGGCCGGCTGCGCGATCGCCTTCGCGAACGCGCCTGTCTGGTAGACGACCTGGTTGGCCCACGTGCGCCACGTCAGCGACGTCGTCGAGGAGACCGATGCGACCTCCTTCAGCCCGCACTGACGAGCGATGAGTTGCGCACGGTTGAGCTGCGCGGCGTGGGTGACGATGACGGCCGAGTCCCAGACCTCGTCGTCCATGCGCTCGGCCAGGTACTCGACCTCGCCGCGCGTCGTGTACGGGTCGGGGACGAAGCACTCGACGCCGGCGGGAGGGCTGGCGCAGAGCTCGTCGGCCACCGTCGTGCCGCCCTCGCCAAGGCCGTCGGGCCGGATCCACGTGGACACGGAGAAGGTGGCGTCGGTCTTCCACTCGGGCAGTGTGTCCGCGCCATCCCCCGTGGGGTCCCACATCAGCAGGACGGCGCTGACCTGACCGCCCTCGATGAGGTCCACGGCGATACCGACGCGAGAGTCGAGGGACGGTCCCGGGACGAGCGCCACATCGACCTCGACATCGTCGGGCGAGACGGTCTCAGGGAAGACGTAGAGCGGCAGCGCGACCAGCACGAGGACGGCGACGACCGCAGCCGCCGCCGTGACTGACATCAGCGCCCGCCGCACGGCGAGAACGCTACCGCAAGCGCGCCGACACCACTATCTACCAGCCATGTTGCGCATCGGCCAGGAAGCCCCCTACAGTTCCAGCCATGTTCCGTCGAATGTGCCGCTAACACAGCGCACGTTCGGCGTGCGCCCGCACCGGGCGCCATTCACCCCTTGCTGGCTGCCCCGGCGGGCACTTTCGCCAACGCGCTTCCCGCAGAACCGTCACGGTTCCGCGAAGCGGCGGCCATCCCTCGCCCCTTCGGTCTCTCGTGCCGGTCTGCACTCCCAGCAGTCGCAGTCCCCTCAACCCACGAAGCTTGACCAGAAACCAAGGAGCACCAGATGTCCACCGAGTGGAAGTTCGAAACCCAGCAGATTCACGCCGGCCAGACCCCGGACGCCGAGACCGGCGCCCGCGCCCTGCCGATCTATCAGTCCACGTCCTACGTCTTCAAGGACACCCAGCAGGCGGCCAACCGCTTCGCGCTGAGCGAGCTTGGCCCCATCTACACCCGCATCACCAACCCCACGCAGGAGGCGGTCGAGAACCGCATCGCCGCGCTTGAAGGAGGCGTCGGCGCCCTGCTGCTCGCCTCGGGATCCTCCGCGATCACGCTGGCCGTGCAGAACATCGCCGAGGCCGGCGACCACATCGTCGCCTCGCCCTCGCTCTACGGCGGCACGTACAACTTGTTCCACTACACGCTGCCCAAGTACGGCATCGAGGTCACGTTCGTCGAGAACCCCGACGACCCCGAGTCGTGGCGCGCGGCTGCCAAGCCGAACACCAAGCTGTTCTTCGGCGAGACCATCCCCAACCCCAAGCAGGACATCCTCGACATCGCCGCCGTCTCGACGGTCGCGCACGAGGTGGGCGTCCCGCTGATCGTCGACAACACCGTCGCCACGCCCTACCTGCTCAACCCGATCAAGCACGGCGCGGACATCGTCATCCACTCGGCCACCAAGTACCTGGGCGGCCACGGCACCGCGATCGCCGGAGTCATCGTCGACGGCGGCACGTTCGACTTCGCGCAGGACCCGGAGAAGTTCGCGAACTACAACACCCCGGACCCGTCCTACAACGGCCTGGTCTACGCCCGTGACCTGGGAGTCGGCGGCGCATTCGGCGTCAACCTCGCCTTCATCCTCAAGGCGCGCGTCACGCTGCTGCGCGACACCGGCCCGGCGATCAGCCCCTTCAACGCGTTCCTCATCGCGCAGGGCATCGAGACGCTCAGCTTGCGCGTCGAGCGTCACGTCGAGAACGCGCAGCACGTCGCCACCTACCTGGACGCCCACACGGACGTCCTCAAGGTGAACTACGCATCGCTGCCGTCGTCGCCGTACTACGACAAGGCGAACCAGTACACGCCCAAGGGCTCCGGCGCCGTGATCTCGTTCGAGATCGCCGGCGGCAAGACGGCCGGCCAGGCGTTCGTCGACGGTCTCGAGCTGCACTCGCTCGTGGCCAACATCGGCGATGTCAGGTCGCTCGCCATCCACCCGGCGACGACCACGCACTCCCAGCTGACCGCCGAGGAGCAGGCCCAGTCCAACGTGACGCCCGGCCTCGTCCGTCTCGCGGTGGGCATCGAGCACATCGACGACATCCTCGCCGACCTCGACAAGGGCTTCGCTGCGGCTCGCGCTGCGGCGAAGGCGCAGGCGGGCGACACCGTCAGCGCTTAGATCGCGGGCACTCCTCAGCACACGCCCGATGCGGCGCGGCGGCTACCCTTGACCGGGGCCGCCGCGCCGCACAGGCGCTTCACCGGCCAACGCGTATAGAGAAGGACACATGGACGACGACGCAAGCGAATGGGTCGAGACCGGACCCGCGCCCATCCCCGCCACCGGGGCATGGCGCGACGGCGACGAGCCCGGAGAGCGTCAGTTCCTGAATATTGGCGACCTGGAGCTCGAGGCCGACCCGCTGGGTGTGCTGCCCGACGTCACGCTCGCCTACGAGACCTGGGGCACCCTCAACGAGGCGAAGGACAACGCCGTCTACATCGCCCACGCGCTCACCGGCGACAGCCACGCGATGGGCCACGCCGGCCCCGGCCACAACACCGGCGGCTGGTGGAACTCGCTCGTAGGCCCCGGCCGCCCCATTGACACTGACCACTACTACGTGGTGTGCGCGAACATCGTCGGCGGCTGTCAGGGCTCGACCGGCCCCGCCTCCCCCCACCCCTCGGACGGCCGTCCGTGGGGTTCTCGTTTTCCCTGGGTGACCCTGCGTGACATGGTCCGCGCGGAGGCCAAGCTGGCCGATGCGCTGGGCGTCGGCGTCTGGCAGCTGATCATCGGCCCGTCGATGGGAGGCATGCGTGCCATCGAGTGGGCGGCGATGTACCCGGAGCGCGTGAAGCGCATCGGCGCCGTGGGCACCACCGCCGTCACCACCGCGGAGCAGATCGCCTGGGGACTTCCCCAGATGCGCGCCATCGAGCTGGATCCCGGCTTCCGCGGGGGCGACTACTACGAGGCTCCCAACGATGCCGGCCCCCACCAGGGCCTGGGCATCGCGCGCATGATCGCGCACACCACGTACCGCTCCGAGCCTGAGCTCGACGCGCGGTTCGGCAACTCGTCGCAGGACGCCACCGACACCCGCGTGCCCGAGGGCCGCTTCGCGATCCAGTCCTACCTGGAGCACCACGCGGAGAAGCTCGCGCGCCGGTTCGACGCGAACACCTACCTGCGGATCGTGCACAGCATCAACACGCACGACGTGGGCCGCGGACGCGGCGGAGTCGAGTCAGCGCTGGCGGCATGGAAGGGCGACGCCCTGATCGTGGCGGTGGACTCCGACCGGCTCTACCCGATCGTGAACTCCGACCGCCTGGCCGAGGCGCTCCCCCGCGAGACCGGCGTGCACGTCATCCACTCCGACGTGGGCCACGACGGCTTCCTCGTGGAGTCTGACGCGCTCAACGCCGCGGTGGCCGCGTTCCTCGAGCGCGTCGAGACGGCGGAC
>JAUIBG010000037.1 GCA_030428165.1 Actinomycetes bacterium | reverse complement strand
ATGGATGGTGGTGGAGGCCGACGAGAGCGACGGCACTTTCAACCGGCTGCCCGCGACGGTGGCGATCATCCCGCTGTTCGTCCTCGTCACCCGCGACCTGCACCTCGGCAACTCCTGGTGGGGCGTGGCCCTCCCGCAGGCCGCCTTCGCGCTGCCGGTGACCGTGGTGATCCTGCGGCCGTTCCTGATGGCGCTGCCCGACGAGCTCGAGGAGGCCGCGCTGATCGACGGCGCGTCCCGGATCGGCTTCTTCTGGCGGATCGTGGTGCCGCTCTCGCGGCCCGGCATGGTCACCGTCGGGGTGCTGGCCTTCATCGGCTCGTGGAACGCCTACCTGCTGCCGCTGCTGCTGCTCACCGGCGACCAGTCCGGCATGACCCTGCCGCTGGGCGTCACGGTCTTCCAGGGCCAGCATGCGTCCGCGACGACGCTGATCATGGCGTACACCTCGCTGTCGATGCTGCCCGCCCTGGGCTTCTTCCTGCTGATGGAGAGACGCATCGTGGACGGGCTGACGGGGGCGGTGAAGGGCTGATGTCACTCGACAGCCGCGCCCGGGCAGCAGTGGCGCCCTCGATGCCCGAGGCCTCGGAGCGCGTCCGCTCCCTCGTCGCCTCGATGACACTCGACGAGAAGCTCGCGCAGATCGTCGGCTACTGGGCCGATCAGAAGGGCGAGTCCGTCGCCCCGCTGCAGAACGCCAACGCCCCGGCGACCGACCTCGACGGTGCGATGATGAACGGCCTCGGGCACCTCACCAGGGTCTACGGCACCGTGCCGCTCGACCCCGACGACGCCGCCCGCCAGCTCTGGGAGCGCCAGCGCCGCCTCGTGACGTCGACGCGGCTGGGCATCCCCGCGCTCGTCCACGAGGAGTGCCTCACGGGCCTGTCCGCGTGGCAGGCCACGACGTATCCGGCGCCGCCGTCCTGGGGTGCCGCGTTCTCCCCCGAGCTCGTCGAGCGGATGGGGGCGCAGATCGGCGCGACGATGAGCGCGCTTGGCATCCACCAGGGGCTCGCGCCGGTGCTGGACGTCGTGCGCGACCCCCGATGGGGACGCACCGAGGAGTGCATCGGCGAGGACCCGTACCTCGTGGGCCTCACCGCCACCTCCTATGTGCGCGGCCTGCAGTCCGCCGGCGTCGACGCCACGCTCAAGCACTTCCTGGGCTACTCCGGATCGACCTCGGGAAGGAACTTCGGGCCGGTCAGCGCCGGGCCCAGGGAGATCGCCGACGTCTTCGCGGTGCCGTTCGAGATGGCCGTGAAGGACGGCAAGGTCGCCTCAGTCATGAACGCCTACACGGAGATCGATGGCGTGCCCGTCGTCGAGTCCGAGGAGTTCCTCACCGGGCTGCTGCGCGACGAGTGGGGATTCGACGGCGTCGTGGTGGCCGACTACTACGCGGTTGCCTTCGCCACCAGCCTGCACCGCACGTCCAGGACGCTGGCCGATGCCGCGGCCCAGGCGCTGCGGGCAGGCATCGACATCGAGCTCCCGACCGGCGACGCCTACCTGCAGCCGCTACGCGAGGCGCTCGCCTCCGGCGAGCTGGACGAGTCCTACGTCGACCGCGCCGTCACGCGCGCGCTGATCCAGAAGGAGCGCCACGGGCTGCTCGACGCGACGTTCGACGAGGAGCCTCCGCAGGGCGTCGAGATGGACGGGCCCGAGAGCCGCGCGCTCGCACGAGAGCTGGCGGAGCGCTCCGTGGTGCTCGTGTCGAACGCCGGCGCGCTCCCCCTGGCGCCGGAGGCCACGCTCGCCGTCGTCGGCCCGAACGCGGACCTGCGCTCGGCACTGTTCGGCTGCTACTCGTTCGCGAACCATGTGCTCTCGCAGCACCGCGACGTGCCGTTCGGATTCGAGGCGCCGACCGTGCTCGAGTCGGTACGCGAGTCGCATCCTGCCACGGTCACGTGGGCCCGGGGGTGCGACGTCGACACCGACGACGCGTCGGGCTTCGCCGAGGCCGTCGCACTGGCGGAGGCGGCCGATGCCGTGGTCGCCGTCGTCGGCGACAAGTCGGGCCTGTTCGGGCGCGGCACCTCGGGCGAGGGCTGCGACGCCGACAGCCTCGAGCTGCCCGGGGTCCAGCGCCCGTTCGTCGAGGCGCTGCTCGCGACCGGCACCCCCGTCGTGCTCGTCGTGCTGTCAGGGCGGCCGTACGTGCTCGACTGGGCGATCGACCGGTGCGCCGCTGTGGTGCAGAGCTTCTTCCCCGGCGAGGAGGGCGGGCGAGCGATCGCCGGCGTCCTCACGGGCGCGGTCAACCCCTCGGGCAAGCTGCCCCTGACGCTGCCGCGCAGCAGCGGCAACCAGCCCTGCACGTATCTGCACGGCCCGCTCGGCGAGGACACCGAGGTGACCTCGGTCTCGTCGGTGCCGGTCGCGGAGTTCGGGCACGGGCTCAGCTACACCGAGTTCTCGTGTGGCGCTGTCTCCGTCCCGGGCTCGGTGGTGGCGGGGGACGACCTCACGGTCTCCGTCGAGGTCGCGAACTCCGGCACGAGGGGCGGAGCCGAGGTCGTGCAGCTGTACGCGCGCGATCTCCAGGCGCAGGTCACCAGGCCCGTGGCGCAGCTGCTGGGCTTCGCAAGGGTCGAGCTCGAGCCTGGCGAGAGCCGGCTGATCGAGTTCACGGTCCCCGCTGCCCGGCTCGCCTACTCCGGCAGGGACATGACGCGCATGCTCGAGCCAGGGGACGTGGAGCTCTGGGTCGGCACCAGTCGTCGCCGCCTCAGCGAGACGACGACGACGCTCACCGGACCGGTCTGGCACCTGCCGGACAGCGCGGAGCGGATCACCTCGACGAGGATCTCCGCTGCCGTCGCGAGTCAGGCGGGCTAGCGCCCGTCGACTCCGGTCAGCACGCGCATCTCGGTCGCGCCCTCCACGTGGACGGGGGCCTCGGGTCGCACCAGCGTCTCGGCCACGAGCACGTAAGACGTGTGCGGGAGCACGCTCTCGTCGCGCAGCCGCACGCTCGAGCCGTTGGGAGCGAAGCCCACCTGGCGCGCCCTGGTGGCGGCCAAGGGGTTGTCCTCGAACACGCCCGTCGTGACGGCCACGGCACCGAGGTCGTCGAAGAGGAACGCACACATCGCCTGGCGCATGAGCGTCGCGACGTCGTCGCCCTGGTAGGCAGGCGCCAGCCAGGAGTAGATCTCCGCCGTCCTCAGCGTCGGGAAGTCGGTCGCGCGCGCGCCCTGGACCCCGACGATGACGCCGTCGATGCGCACGGTGAGCGCGAGGTCCCACTCCTCGGGCGTGAAGAGAGCGCGCTGGCGCCACACGCTGGTGGCGAGTCCGGCGACCCGCTCGTCGTAGCTGCCGGGCGCCCAGTTCAGCGGGAACGGGTACTCCGACGGCCCGTGCAGGGACGCGGCCGAGGTCGCCAGCTCGGGCACCGAGCGCTCGCGCACTGGCGCCATCGTCAGCGGTCCGCACTCGATCCGCAGAGCGAAGCCCGGCCACAGCACCGTGTCGTCGAACTGGTGCTCGACGAGGGCCACGACCTCGTGGATCTCGCCGGTGGACACGTCGGCCTCGGGTGCGGCGGGCTCGGGTGCGGCCTGCTCCGGCGCGTCGGTCTCCTGCGCAGCGTCCTCGGGCTCGGGCCCTGTCTCGACTTCCTCGGGCTCGGTCTCAGGCTCGGACGCCTCGACGGACTCAGCCTCCTCCTCGGGAGCCGCTTCGTCGTCCGGCGCCTGCTCAAGCGCGGCCTCCTCGGGCGCGGGCTCCTCGGCGACCTCGGCATCGGCCACATCCTCGGAAGGCGCGACCTCCTCCTGGGCGGCGGCGCTCTCCTCGACCGGTTCAGGCTCGGGCTCGGGCTCCGCATCGGCCTCAGCGGCTTCCGGCTCGGCCTCGACCTCGACCTCGACCTCGACCTCGACCTCAGGCTCGGCGGGGTTCTCGGGGACCGCGATCGCGGCGGTCTCGACTTCCTCGACGGGCGTCGGCGACGCCTCCTCCACCGGCTCCTCGACAGTCTCGACAACGGCCTCAGCGACCACCGGCTCCGGCTCGGCCTTCGCCTTCGGCGTGGGCTTGCGCTTGGTCCGCACGACGGGCGTCGGCTCCGATGCGGGTGCCGACTGGGCGGCGGCCGCGATCTCGGAGGCCCACTCGACCGCAGGGTCGCGCTCGGGCTCAGGCTCGGCCGCTCCCTTCGCCGCCACCGGGATGGCCGCCGACGACGCGGCGGCCTCCCCCACTGTCGCGGAGTCGGGCGCCGCGACCGGCGCGCCCTTCGGGAAGGAGAACCTCCACCCCTCCGCGATCCGCTCGTCGAGCACCGCAGCGAAGGCCTTGGCCGTGCCCGAGCGGTCGCCGCCGCCGTCGTGGGCGAGGACGACCTGTCCGGGCTTCATCGCCTGGCGCAGGCGCGTGGCGAGCAGGTCGGGTTCCTGGTCGCGCCAGTCGCCGATGGTGTTGACCACGCCCAGGGGCTGCATGCCGTACTCGACGGCGATGTGCGCGGTCCTGCCCCAGTTCCCGTTGGGCGCTCGGAAGTAGTACAGCGGCGCGTCGAGGCCGCCGAGGCCGTAGCGCAGCGTCGCGAGGAACTCGTCGATGTCCGCGCGCACCGCGTCGGGCGACCAGTCGCCCATGTCGTCGAACGTCATGCCGTGCGCGCACAGCAGGTGCCCGTCGCGGACGATGCGCTGGAGGATCTGCGGGCCTCCCGGCCTGCGGATCTGCTCGCCCACCACAGCGAACACCGCCTTGACGCCGCGCTCCCTCAGCACGTCAAGTATCGCGATGGTGTGGCGACCATTGGGCCCGTCGTCGAATGTCAGGGCCGCGACCAGCCCGTCGCCCTCAGCGGCGACGAGCGGAGCGGGGGTCGGCTTCGTCATGTGTCTCCTAGGGGTTGACTCCCGCACGCTGCAGGATGATCTCTCGGACACGACCAGCGTCCGCCTGGCCCCTCGTCGCCTTCATGACCGCTCCCACGATCGCGCCGGCCGCCTGCACCTTGCCGGACTGGATCTTCTCCAGCACGTCCGGCTGCGCCGCAAGCGCCTCGTCGACAGCGGCCTCGAGCGCAGAGTCGTCCGAGACGATCTCCAGGCCCCTGGCCGCGACGACCTCCGACGGCTCGCCCTCCCCGGCGAGAACACCCTCGATGACCTGCCTCGCGAGCTTGTCATTGAGCTTGCCCTCATCGACCATCGCCTGCACCGCGGCGACCTGCGCCGGGGCGATCGCGAGGCCGTCGAGGCTCGTGCCCGCGTCGTTCGCCGTCCTGGCGAGCTCGCCGAGCCACCACTTCCGCGCCGATGCCGGGGTCGCCCCAGCGGCGATCGTCGCCGCGATCAGGTCGAGCGCGCCCGCGTTGACCGCGTCGCGCATCTCGAGGTCGCTGAACGCCCACTCCTCCTGCAGGCGCGCGCGGCGCTTGGCCGGGTGCTCGGGGATGGTGCCGCGCAGCGACTCCACCCATGCCGCATCGGGCTCGACGGGCAGCAGGTCGGGCTCGGGGAAGTAGCGGTAGTCCTCCGCCTCCTCCTTCGAGCGCCCTGACGTGGTCTCGCCGGTGTCCTCGTGCCAGTGGCGGGTCTCCTGGTGCACGGGCTGGCCTGCGTCCAGCAGGCCGGCCTGGCGCACGATCTCGAAGTGGATCGCGCGCTCGATCGCGCGCAGCGAGTTGACGTTCTTGGTCTCCGAGCGCTTGCCGAACGGCACCGCGGACTGGTCCTCACCATCGGCCGCCTTGGGACGGAGTGAGAGGTTGACGTCCGCGCGCAGCGAGCCCTGCTCCATGCGGCCGTCGGAGATGTCCATCGCCTTGACGATGTCGCGGATCGTGGCGACGTAGGCGCGGGCCACCTCGGCGACGCGCTCGGCCGTGCCCTCGATGGGGCGCGTGACGATCTCGACCAGCGGGACGCCGGCGCGGTTGTAGTCCACGAGCGAGTAGTCGGCGCCCTGGATGCCGCCGGAGCCGCCGACGTGGGTGTTCTTGCCCGCGTCCTCCTCGATGTGCGCGCGCTCGATGCCGACCGTCACGACCTCGCCGTCGTCCAGCACGACCTCGAGCTCACCGTCGTAGCAGGTGGGCTCGTCGTACTGGCTGATCTGGTAGTCCTTCGCCAGGTCGGGGTAGAAGTAGTTCTTCCTCGCGAAGCGGCTCGACTCGCGGATCGAGCAGCCCAGCGCCAGTCCGAGGCGGACGGCCGACTCGACGACCTTCTCGTTCGTCACGGGCATCGACCCGGGCAGGCCGATGCAGACCGGGCACACGTTGGTGTTGGGCGCGGAGCCGAACTGGTTGGCGCAGCCGCAGAAGATCTTCGTCGCGGTGTTGAGCTCGACGTGGACCTCGATGCCGAAGACCGGGTCGTACTTCTCCAGCGCGCTCTCGTACGTCAGCGTGCTCACTTGGCCACCTCCAGCTCCGGGGCCTGCGCGAGCAGTGGGCCGCCCCACGATGCGACGAGGTCGGCCTCAAGGGCCGCTCCGACGCGGTACAGACGGGCGTCCTCGTGCGCGGGCGCGAGGATCTGGAATCCGACGGGCAGGCCGTCCTCGGGCGCGAGGCCAGCGGGGAGCGACATGCCGGGGATGCCTGCGAGGTTCGCGGGGATCGTCGCGACGTCGTTGAGGTACATGGCCAGAGGATCGTCAAGTCGCTCGCCCAGCTTGAACGGCGTGGTGGGCGTCGTGGGCGACACGAGCACGTCCGCCTTGCCGAACGCGGCCGCGAAGTCGCGCTGGATGAGGGTGCGCACCTTCTGGGCCGAGCCGTAGTACGCGTCGTAGTAGCCGGCGCTCAGCGCATAGGTGCCGAGGATGATGCGGCGCTTGACCTCGTCGCCGAAGCCCTCGGCACGCGTGGCGCGCATCGTGTTCTCGACGTTGTCCTTCTCGACCCGCATGCCGAAGCGCACGGAGTCGAACTTCGCGAGGTTGGAGGACGCCTCCGAGGGCAGGATCAGGTAGTACGCGGCGAGCGCGTACTCGAAGCTCGGGCACGAGACCTCGACGGTCTCGGCGCCGCGCGCGCGCAGCAGGTCGAGGCTCTCCTCGAAGCGGGAGCGGACACCGTCCTGGTAGCCCTCGCCGCCGAGCTGCTCGACGACGCCCACCTTGACGCCCTTGAGGTCTCCGTCGACGCCCTGAGCGACGGCTGCCGTGCACGCGGGCACCGGCTCGTCGAGGCTGGTGGCGTCCTTGGGGTCGTGACCGCCCATGACCTCGTGCAGCGCTGCGGTGTCCGCGACGGTGCGCGCGACAGGGCCGAGCTGGTCCAGCGAGGATGCCAGCGCGATCGCGCCGTAGCGCGAGACGCCGCCGTAGGTGGGCTTGACGCCCACCGTGCCGGTGACGGCCGCGGGCTGGCGGATCGAGCCGCCGGTGTCGGAGCCGATGGCCAGCGGAGCCTCGTACGCGGCCACCGCGGCAGCGGAGCCTCCGCCGGAGCCGCCGGGGATGCGGTCGAGGTCCCACGGGTTGTGGGTGGGGCCGTAGCCCGAGAACTCGGTCGACGAGCCCATCGCGAACTCGTCCATGTTGGTCTTGCCCAGGATGGGCATGCGGGCCGCGCGCAGTCGCGCGGTCACCGTGCCGTCGTACGGCGGGACCCAGCCCTCGAGGATGCGGGAGCCCGCGGTCGTGGGGATGCCCTCGGTGACGAGGACGTCCTTGACGGCGATGGGCACGCCTGCGAGAGCCGGAAGCTCCTCCCCCGCGGCGCGCGCGGCGTCGACCGCTGCGGCCGCGGTGAGGGCGATCTCGTCGGAGACGTGGAGAAAGGCGTGCACCGGGCCGTCCACGGCGGCGATGCGGTCGAGGTGCTGCTGCGTGAGCTCCACGGAGGTGACGTCGCCTGCGGCGAGCGCGGCGGCCTGCTCGGTGGCGGTGGCGCGGGTGTAGTCGGTCATCCTGTCGTCCCTCACGCCTCTTCGCCCAGGATGCGCGGCACGCGGAAGCGCCCGTCCTCGGCGTCCGGGGCACCCGAGAGCGCCTGCGCGTTGGTCAGGCTCGGCTGCACGACGTCCTCACGGTGGACGTTGGCCATCGGGATCGGGTGGCTGGTGGCCGGGACATCGTCGCCGACCGCCTCGGACACGGTGGCCACGGCGTCGACGATCGCGTTGAGCTGACCCGACAGGCGGTCCAGCTCCTCGGCGGTCAGATCGATGCGTGCCAGCCCTGCCAGGCGTGCGACCTGAGCGCTATCAAGGGAAGACATGCGGCAAGTCTAGACGTGGCTCGGGACCCCTCAGGGAGTCCAGACGTAGCCGAGGAACGGGCCCTCTCCGTCGTAGTACCAGTCGAGCGACTCGTCGCGCTCGAAGCCCAGCCGCTCGTAGATGCGGTGGGCTACCTTCATCTCCTGCATGGTGGACAGCACGACGCGCTTGGCGCCCAGCTCGTCGACGGCGAAGTCCATGGCTGCCTTGGCCAGCTCGGCGCCGACTCCTCGGCCCCGTTCGAGCGGCGACACTGCGAGCATCCGCAGCTCGACGTCGCCCTCCTCGTTGGCGACCTCGGCGAGCGGGGTGCCGTGCGGGGCGATCGTGATCGAGCCGAGCACCGAGCCGTCGCCGTCGCCGCCGAACATCGCGAGCAGCGTTCCCTCGGAGGCGCGTCGTGCCGCGTCCTTGAGCTCGGGGACGTAGTCGTCGGTCTCGTCGACCAGCTGATCGGCGAGGTAGGCGAGCGCAGTCAGCTGGCCGATCTCCATGAGTCGGCTGGTCTCGTGGGGCTCGACGGCCCTGATCGCAGTCACTTGCCTCCCACGAGCTTGTCCGTGAGTTCCTCGAACTCGGCGAACTTGCCCTCCGCCAGCAGGCCGGCCTGGGTAGGCCAGGTGCCGGGGTTGAATCGCGCGTAGCCCTTGCCGCCCTTCTCGAGCAGCACGGCCTTGATCTCCTCCGGGGACTTCTCCGCGAGCGCGGCCCACGTGTCCATGCCGTTGTCCGTGAGGATCGTGGCGATCTTGGGCCCGATGCCCTCGATCTCGGTCAGGTCGTTGTGCTTGATCTTCTCGCCGCGCAGGTGCTCGACGCCGGAGAAGACCGCCTCGCCCGCACGAGTCGCGGTGGTCGAGGCCTGCTGGCTCGCGAGCGCCTCCTGGAGCGCGTCGGTCTCGGCGTGCACCTCGGCCTCGGCGTCGGCATCGGACTCGGGAGTGGGAGCGGGCTCGTCGGCCGCGGCCGCCTCGGGCTCCACAGGGGTGTCCGCCTCCGGCGCGGCCTCAGGCTCATCCGTCTGCTCGTCGCCAGTCGCCGCCCCGGCACTCTCGCGCTTGGGCAGCGCCATGAGGATGGCCCACCCGATCAGCACTCCGAGGAGGATCGCGAGAACGATCGCGACGATGATGACGATTTCCACTGGGGCTCCCTTGGGGCGACGGTGACGCGAAGGTGTGTGTGACGACAAATCTAGCCGACGGGCACCCGTCGGGCCACCCTCCTCGGCGTCACACCGGAGCCTCACAGGGCGCACGACTACAGCGCGGCTGGACCCTCCTGCAGCAGCGTCACGAACTGCTCCTCGGTGAGCATCGGCACCCCGAGCTGCTCGGCCTTCGCGGCCTTGCTGCCAGCCCCCGCACCCACCACGACGTAGTCGGTCTTGGACGACACCGAGGAGGCCGCCTTGCCGCCATGGCCGATGATCGCCTCCTTCACGCCGTCGCGCGTGAAGCCCTCGAGGGAGCCGGTCGCGACGATGGTGAGTCCGGCCAGCGTCTGCGGCGCAGTCTCGTCCCTCTCATCCTCCATCCGGACCCCTGCGGCCGCCCAGCGCTCCACGATCTCGGCGTGCCACGGCATGGTGAACCACTCGGCCACGGACTCGGCGATCACGGGTCCGACGCCGTCGACGGCGACCAGCTCGTCATGCGAGGCGGCACGGATCGCGTCCATCGACCCGAACGCCGCGGCGAGCGCGCGAGAGGCCGTGGGGCCGACGTGGCGGATCGACAGCGACACCAGTACGCGCCACAGCGGCTGCGATCGCGCTGCGGCCAGGTTCTCGAGCAGCTTGGCGCCGTTCGCGGAGATGTCGCCGGCCTTGCGCTCGACGCCCCTGACCTTGGAGTCCTTGTCGAGGACGAACAACGGGACCCGCCTGAGATCGTCCTCCGTGAGGTCGAATAGCCCGGCCTCGTTGGGCAGCACGCCGGACTCCACGAGCGCGAGCGCGGCCTTCTCCCCCAGCACCTCGACGTCGAGAGCTCCACGCGCGCCGATGAACGCGATGCGGTCGACGATCTGCGCAGGGCAGAACTGCGCATTGGGGCACCGCAGGTCGCGATCGCCCTCCTTCTGCTCCGCGAGCGCGGTGCCGCAGGACGGGCACTCGGCCGGCATGGTCCACTCGCGCTCATCACCCGTCCTGACCGCGACCACGGGGCCCACGATCTCCGGAATCACGTCTCCCGCCTTGCGCAGCACCACCGTGTCGCCGATCAGCACGCCCTTGCGCGCCACCTCATAGGCGTTGTGCAGCGTCGCGTAGGTCACCGTCGAGCCGGCCACCTTCACCGGAGTCATCACTCCGTACGGCGTCACGCGGCCGGTGCGGCCCACGTCGACGCGGATGTCCTCGAGGGTCGTGTGCACCTCCTCGGGCGGGAACTTGTACGCCACAGCCCACCGGGGTGCTCTGCTCGTCGATCCGAGCCGCTGCTGCTCGCGCCGGTCGTCGACCTTGAGCACAGCGCCGTCGATCTCGAACGGGAGCGAGTGCCGCGCCTGCTCCAGCCCTTCGAGCTGCTCGAGGATCTGCTCGGGCGCGGTGCACAGTAGCGCACGGTCCGTGACCTGGAAGCCCCAGCCGCTGAGCAGCGCGTAGAGCTCCATCTGGGTCGCGGGCTCCGCGACGTCGCCGCCGTCGAACGCGCCGAGCGCGTAGGCGGTCATGGTCAGCGGCCGCTTGGCCGTCTCCTTGGGGTCCTTCTGGCGCAGCGAGCCAGCCGCGGTGTTGCGCGGGTTGGCGTACGGCGCCTCCCCGTCGGCCAGCCGGCGCTCGTTGATCGCCTCGAAGTCGGCGACGGGCAGCACCACCTCCCCGCGGATCTCGACCAGCCGGGGGACGTCCCCCTGGAGCCGATGCGGCACCGTCACGATCGTGCGGACGTTCGCCGTGACGTCCTCGCCGGTGGTGCCGTCGCCTCGGGTGACGCCGCGCGTGAGCACGCCGTCCTCGTACGTGACGGACAGCGACAGGCCGTCGAACTTGGGCTCGACGACGACCGGCGGCATCGACTCGCCGCCCAGCCGCGCGAGCCACGCCCGCACATCGGCCTCGGAGAACGCGTTGTCGAGGCTCATCATGCGCACCAGGTGCTTGGCCTCGGCGAAGCCGGTCTCGACACGCGTGCGCCCCACCGTCTGCGTGGGCGACTCGGGCGTCACGAACTCCGGATGCTCCTGCTCGAGCGCCTCCAGCCGTCTGAACAGCGCGTCGTACTCGGCGTCGGAGATCAGCGGGGCGTCCTGCGCCTCATAGTGGAAGCGGTGCTCCTCGATCTCCTGCACGAGGGCCTGGTACTCGGCCCGGGGATCCGTCTCGCTCACGGCCCCATCACACCACACGCATCGGACACCCAGACGCCGCAGACCGGCCCGATACTCTCGGCGAATGGCGGACCTCTATCTCGGGACACTCGTGCACATCGCGGGATCGCCCGCGCAGGCCGATGCGGATGACCACCTCACGCTCGTCCGCGACGGGGCGCTCGTAGTCGAGGACGGCAGGATCGCCTACTCGGGGGGGCTACCCGGATCTCCCGGACGAGTTCGCGTCCCTGACTCCCACCGCGTGGGCGCCGTACCTCCTGCCCGGCTTCGTGGACGCCCACCTGCACTTTCCGCAGTCCCATGCGATCGACGCGTACGGCGGCGGCTCGCTGATGGCCTGGCTCGACAGCGCGATCTTCCCCGCCGAGTCGCGCCTGGAGCGCCGTGAACTGGCGGAGGTGATGGCGCTGTCGTTCGTCTCACGCCGCGCCGCCGCAGGCACCACCGCTGCGATGGTTGTCGGCAGCGCCTTCCCCGCCGCCCAGGACGCGCTCGTGGAGGCGCACCTGAAGGCCGGACTGCGACTCGTGACGGGACGCGGGATCCAGACGGTGGGACCCGTATCGGCCGCGGCCCTGCTGACGTCCGAGGACGACGCCATCGCCCTGAGCCGCGCGGAGATCGAGCGCTGGCACGGAGCCGACACGGATCCGACCGTGCCCGCGAGCAGAGCGCTGGTGCAGATCGCGCTCGTCCCTCGCTTCAGCCCCTCCGTGACGCCAGCGACCCTGCGGGCGCTCGGCGAGCTCTACGACGAGGTGCGCGCCGACGGCGTCTACTTCCACACCCACCTCAACGAGGACGCCAGCGGCGAGATCGCGGCCGTGCGCGAGGGCTTCGGAGTCGAGCGCTACCTCGACACCTACGACGGCAGGATGCCAGGCGGCGCCTCCCCCTCCCTGCTCGGCCGGCGCAGCGTCATGGCGCACGGCGTGCACTGCCGTGACGACGAGCTCGCGAGGCTGGCGGAGACCGGCACGTCGATCGCCCACTGCCCACTCTCCCAGCGCTTCCTCGGCACGGGCACGATGCCGTGGCGCCGCACGCTCGAGGCGGGGGTCACGATCGCGCTCGGCACCGACATCGGCGCCGGGGACAAGTGGCACATCCCCACTGTCGCCGCCGGCGCCTACCGCTCCCACGTCTCGGACGAGCGCGATCCCGTCGCCCTCGGGCCTGCCGACCTCCTGTTCGCGGCGACGCTCGGTGGCGCGCGGGCGCTCGACCAGGAGGAGGTGTTCGGCAATCTGGACGTGGGCAAGGAGGCTGACTTCGTGCTCGTCGATCCGCGCCGCGAGCAGTCGCTCGACCTCGCTCTCGAGGGCGGGGAGCGGTCACCCGACGCGCACGTGGCGGAGCGTCAGGAGCTGTTCACGCTGCTGATGGGGATGACCGAGCACACGATCAGGGGGACGTACGTGCGCGGCCGCCGCGTCACCCCAGCATGACGCGGCAACCGTCACGAACCGCCTACGCAGTCTCCCGTACGACGAGCTCCGTGTCGAGGATGACTTCGTTCGGGTAGACGTCGCGGCCGGCGAGGAGGCCCAGCAGGATGTCGGCCATGATCCAACCCATGCGGCGGGACGGCTGGCTGACGGTCGTGAGGCCCGGCTCCACCAGCGTCGCCGCCGGCGAGTCGTCGTAGCCCACGACCTTGAGGTCCTGAGGGATGCGCAGCCCGCGCTCGTAGACGACGGGCACCGCGCCTGACGCCATCAGGTCCGAGGCGATGAAGACGCCGTCGAACCCCTGCGAGGAGTCGAGCAGCTCGCGCATCGCCCTCGCTCCCCCGATCGCGGTGAAGTCGCCCTCGGCGATCGGCCCCTGCTCGAGGCCCGCGTCGCGGATGGCCGCCTTCCACCCGGAGAAGCGGTCGCGGCCGCCCGGCATGTTGAGGGGGCCGGTGATCGTCGCGATGCGCTTACACCCGCGCTCGATGAGCCGCTCGGTGCCGGTGCGCGCGCCGGCGAAGTTGTCGACGTCGACGACGTGCCCGCCCGAGGTGGACCGCGCGGGCCGGCCTCCGAACACCACCGGCATGAGGCCGGGGAGCGCGTCGAGGAAGGCGTCCATCTCGTGGTGCGAGACCACGAGCGCGCCGTCCACGGATCCCCCGGCGAGGTATCTGACCGTCTTGCCCGAGGGGTCGTCGTTGGCGAGCATCAGGTTGAGGACGTAGTGCGAGTCCTCGATCCGCTCGTTGATCCCCGCGATGAGCATCGCGAAGAACGGGTCGCCGATGAAGCGGCTCGTGTCCTCGGGGATGACGAGGGCGATCGCGTGCGCCTGGCGCGAGGCGAGCGAGCGGGCCGCCCTGTTGGGGACGTAGCCCATCTCGTCGATCGCGGCACGCACCCGCGCGACGATGTCGTCGGACACCTTGGGCGAGCCGTTCACGACGCGCGAGACGGTGGCCCTGGAGACCCCGGCCCGCGCCGCGACCTTCTCGAGAGTGGGCGCGGAGCCGTGCGTGTCGACCCCGTGCCCCTCCGTGCCTGTCATGCGGTCACCCTAGACCCGTCGCCATTGACGGTCATATCGAACGAATCCTCTCGAGTCGGACTATCCCTTGACCGCGCCGGCCATGATGCCGGACACGAGCTGACGGCCGGCGAAGACGAACAGCAGGATCAGCGGGATCGTGGACAGCAGCACGCCCGCGAGCACGATCGAGTAGTCGATGAAGTAGTTCGCCTGGAGCACCTGCAGCGCGACGGGCAGCGTCTTGCTGTCCGAGTTACCGAGCACGATGTACGGCCAGAAGAAGTTGGTCCACGACGTCACGAAGGTGAACAGCGCGAGCATGGCGGCAGCGGGACGCGCGGCCGGCAGTGCCACGTTCCAGAAGGTGCGGAACATGCTGCAGCCGTCGACCCTGGCGGCCTCGATGAGCTCGTCGGGCAGGGACTGGCTCAGGTACTGGGTCATCCAGAACACGCCGAACGCGGTGACCAGCGCGGGCAGGATGACCGCCCACAGGGAGCCCACCAGGTTGAGCTCCTGGAACACGATGTACAGCGGCACTGCACCCAGCTGGACCGGCACCGCCATCGTCGCGATGACGAAGACGAGCAGCGGGCCCGAGCCCTTGAAGCGGAGCTTCGCGAAGGCGAATCCGGCGAGCGTGGCGAGCAGCACCGTGGTGGCCGAGACGGCAATCGACACGATCAGCGAGCTGCCGAGCGCCTTCCAGAATCCGACGGCGGGATTGTCGATGACGGCCTGGAAGTTGGCCATCAGGTTCCCGCCGGGGATCCACGACTCCCACGAGAAGGCGTCGAAGGTGTAGACGGACGACTGGTCGCCGGATCCGATCAGGACGGTCCAGTAGAACGGGAAGAGCGCGACGAGCAGGACGATGCCAAGCGCGCCGTAGGTGAACCAGCCGGGACGGCCGCCCGTGATGGATGTGGACTTCTTGCGGGCCATCTCACTTGCCTCCGGAGCTGCGGTCGTCGGAGACGAGCCTTCGGGTCAGATAGAAGTTGATGAGGCCGAAGACCACGATGATGAGGAACAGGATCCACGCGATGGCGGCGGCGCGTCCGAAGTCGAACTTCCCCCAGCCCGCGTTGTACATGTACATCGTGATCGTCAGCCACTGCTGATTCGCGCCGCCCTGGCCGGTCACGTCGTACAGGCGCGGCTCGTCGAAGATCTGGAGTCCGCCGATGGTGGACGTGATGATGACGAAGATCAGGGTGGGGCGCAGCTGCGGCACCGTGACGGAGAAGAACCGCCGCAGGGCGCCGGCGCCGTCGATCGCCGCGGCCTCGTAGAGGTCGCGCGGGATGGCCTGCATGGCCGCGAGCAGGATCAGGGCGTTGTAGCCCGTCCAGCGGAAGTTCACCATCGTCGCGATCGCGATGTGCGACGGGATCACGTCCGTGTGCCAGCCCACCGGATCGAGGCCGATGCTGGTGAGGACGGAGTTCACGACGCCGTACTGGTCGCCGAACATGTTCGAGAAGATCAGCGACACGGCGACCGGGGCGACCACGTAGGGCAGCAGGACGCCCATGCGCCAGAAGGTCTTCGCGCGCAGGTTCGTGTCGAGCTGGGCGGCGATGAACGTCGCCAGGATCAGCTGGGGGACCGACGAGAACAGGAAGATCGAGAACGTGTTGCGCAGGGCCTTCCAGAACTGCGGGTCCTGGAAGACGAACACGAAGTGGTCGAAGCCGATGAACTCGCCGGTGTTGCGCACCAGGTCCCAGTCCTGCAGGGAGATGACCGCCGTGTAGACGATCGGGAAGAGGCCGGTGACGGCGAAGATCAGGAAGAACGGCGCGATGTAGAGGTACGGGGAGTACTTGACGTCCCAGTGCCCCAGGCGCTGGCGGCGCTCGAAGCGCCGCACCGCCTTGCGGTCGTCGGTGTCCAGTGCGGAGGCCATGACTGAGTCCTAAATGTCCAGATCGGAGGTACAGGGGACAGAGGAGCCCGGCCCCGACGCTGTGTCGGGGCCGGGCCCGCTCCCTATCCGGGATGTCTCCTAGCCGATGGCGGCCAGCTCGGAGATCGCCTGGTCCCAAGACGTCGCCGCGTCCTGGGTGCCGTCCTCGATACGGGTGAGACCGTTGTTGAAGACGTCGTTGACCTGGAAGTAGAACTCACCCTTGAACGGGCTGACCGTCACGGCCGCGGCCCGGTCGGAGAAGAGCCCACCGAGGTTGTCGTTGTTGAAGTACTCGGCCTTGGTGGGCGAGTCTCCGGAGGCGAACGCGGCGTTGAGCGAGTCCACGTCACCCAGAGCGGTGGTCTGGCTCGGGAAGGTACCGGCGTTGGCCAGCGCCTTGAGCTGCTGCTCGGGAGCGGTCAGCCACGCGGCGAGTTCGGTGGCCGCCTCGACGTTCGCGCCGTTCGCCGGGACGGTCAGGTACGAGCCGCCCCAGTTGCCGCCGCCGCCCGGGAAGGCGTTGGCGACGTTCCAGCCGGTGAGGTCGGGCGCGGAGCCCTGGATCACGCCGAGCATCCAGCCCGGGCACAGCATGGTGGCGTAGCCGTTCTCGGCGTCGGCGAGACCGGCGAACCAGTCGTCGCTCCACTGGCCGTTGTGCGACGAGAGCGTCGCGGAGGCGTCGGCGATCGCGAAGAACACGTCCTCGAGCTCGGCGTTGTCAGCCGCGATGACCTCACCCGTCTCCGGGTCCTCGTAGGCGGCGTCCATCTGGTTGATCATGCCCTGCCAGATGGCGGCGGCGGAGTCGTAGAACGGCTTGCCGGTGGCCTCGTAGTAGGTGTCGCCCACGGCGAAGAACTGGTCCCAGTCGCCGCCGTTCTCGTTCAGCAGCGCGGCGACCTCGTCGGGGTCGGTCGGCAGGCCGGCGGCCTCGAACAGGTCGGCGCGGTAGCAGACGCCCTCGGGGCCGATGTCGGTGCCGTAGCCGATGAGGCGGCCGTCGGCGTCGGTGGCGGCCGTCGTCTTCCAGTCGAGCCACTCGGTGTCGGAGCCAGCGCCCAGGTCGGCGAGGAGGTCGGAGTACTGCATGACCTCGGGAAGCCAGTCGACCTCGATGGCCTCGACGTCGGCGAGACCGCCGGGGCCGAGCTTGGTGAAGAAGTTCTCGCGCGCGTCGTTGGAGGTGGCGGCGATGTTCTGGACCACGGTGACGTTCGGGTGCAGGTCCATGTACTCCTGCAACAGCGCGTCGGTGTAGCCGAAGTCGTTGAAGGT
>JAUIBG010000204.1 GCA_030428165.1 Actinomycetes bacterium | reverse complement strand
GGGGAACACCCACTCGTCCACCTGCGGCTTCACTGGCACCCGCTTGGCGCCTGCACGGCCCAGCCCGGCGACGTCGATCTCGTCGTCGAAGTGGCCCACGTTGCCGACGACGGCCTGGTCCTTCATCGCCTCCATGTGCTCGATCGAGACGATGTCGGTGTTGCCGGTGGTCGTGATGACGAAGTCCGCCTTGGGTGCGTACTCGTCGAGCGTCGCGACCTCGTAGCCGTCCATGACCGCCTGCAGCGCGCAGATGGGGTCGATCTCGGTGACGACCACGCGAGCGCCCTGGCCGCGCAGCGCCTCGGCTGCGCCCTTGCCCACGTCGCCGTAGCCGCACACCACGGCGACCTTGCCGCCGATCAGCATGTCGGTGCCGCGCATGATGCCGTCCGGCAGCGAGTGCCTGATGCCGTACCTGTTGTCGAACTTGGACTTGGTCACCGAGTCGTTCACGTTGATCGCCGGGAACAGCAGCTCGCCCCTCGCGTGCATCTGGTCGAGGCGGTGGACGCCGGTGGTGGTCTCCTCGCTGACGCCCACGATGCCCGCGGCCATGCGAGTGAAGCGCTGGGGATCGCGGGCGAGCGACCGCCGCAGCACGGCGCGCATCGCCTCTCGCTCGGGGTGGAAGTCGGGGTCCTCCTCGTCGAGCGCAGGCGGCACCTCGCCCGCCGCCTCGAACCGCACGCCCTCGTCGACGAGCATCGTCGCGTCGCCGCCGTCGTCGAGGATGAGGTTGGGGCCGTCCTCGCCCGCCCAGGTGAGGATCTGGTCGGTGTACTCCCAGTACTCGCTGATGGTCTCGCCCTTGACGGCGAAGACCGGCACGCCGCCTGGCGCGTCGAGCGTCCCGGAGCCGATGGCGATGGCGGCGGCCGCCTCGTCCTGCGTCGAGAAGATGTTGCACGACGCCCACCTCACCTGGGCGCCGAGCGCGGTCAGGGTCTCGATCAGCACCGCGGTCTGCACGGTCATGTGAAGCGAGCCAGCGATGCGCGCGCCGGCGAGCGGCTGGGCGTCGCCGAACTCCTCGCGCAGGGCCATGAGACCCGGCATCTCCTTCTCGGCGAGATCGATCTGGTGGCGGCCGGCCTCGGCGAGCGAGACATCGGCCACGGTGAAGTCGTACGTCATTCAGTGCTCCGTGGAAAGGGGGGCGTCGTCGTCCCCGTGCGGTGGCGAGTCGGCGGCGTCGGTGGTGACCGATGCACGGTACACGTCCGGCTCGATGAAGATGAGCCGCGCGGCGGGGACGGCGTCCCGGATGAGCCGCTCGGCCCCGTCGATGCGCTCCGCGACGTCGGCCGCGCTCGCGTCGGCCTCGACGCCCACCTTGGCGGCGACGAGCACGTCGTCGGGACCGAGGTGCATGGTGCGCAGGTGGATGAGGTCGCCCATGCGGGAGTCCGCGATGGCTTTCTTGATGCGGGCGAGGTTCTCGGGCGTGACGGCCTCGCCCATGAGCATCGACTTGGTCTCGCGCACCAGGATCACGGCGACGATCACGAGCAGCACGCCGATCATCGCCGTGCCGATCGCGTCCCAGATGCCGTTGTGCGTGACGATCGTCATCGAGACGCCGAAAAGCGCGAAGAGGAGCCCGAGCAGCGCCGCCGTGTCCTCCAGGAGGATCACCGGCAGCTCCGGCGAGCGCGAGTTGCGGATGAACCGCGCCCACGACTGCTTGCCCTTGACCGGCAGCGACTCCTTGATGGCGGTCCGCAGCGAGAACCCCTCGAGGCCGATGCCCACCAGGAGCACCACGATGGGCACCCACTGCCACGACTCGATCGGCTCGGGGTGCTGGAACTTGTGATACGCCTCGTAGAGCGAGAAGAGGCCGCCCAGCAGGAACAGCACGATCGCGACCATGAAGGCGTAGAAGTACCGGTTCCTCGCGTATCCGAACGGGTGCTCTGGCGTGGCCTGCTTGCGCGCGGCCCGGCCGCCGATCAGCAGCAGGATCTGGTTGCCGGAGTCGGCGACGGAGTGGATGCCCTCCGCCAGCATCGACGAGGAGCCGGTGAGGGCCCACGCCGCGAACTTGGTGACGCCGAGCCCGAGGTTCGCGCCCAGTGCGGCGAGGATCGCCTTGGTGCCGCCTTCGGTGGACAACTAGCCCTCCCTGATGACTCCCAGAAGCTCTGCGGTGACCTCGGCAAGCGTAGCCTCATCGGCCGCCTCGACGTTGAGCCGCAGCAGCGGCTCCGTGTTCGAGGGGCGGATGTTCGCCCACCACTGCGGCTGCGAGTCCCAGTGGTCCAGGGTGAGCCCGTCCATCATGTCGGTCGCGGCGCGGCCGGCGTAGGCGGCCTCCACCTCGGCGATCTTGCCGGCGCGGTCCTCGACGACCGAGTTGATCTCGCCAGACTGGACGTACGGGTCGTGCACGGCGACCAGCTCGGACAGGGTGCCGTCCGACTGGCCGAGCGCAGCGAGCACGTGCATCGCGGCGATCATGCCGGAGTCCGCGTACGAGAAGTCGCGGAAGTAGAAGTGTCCGGAGTGCTCGCCGCCGAAGATGGCGTTGTGCTCGGCCATGAGCGCCTTGATGAAGCTGTGGCCCACCCGCGAGCGCACGGTCGTGGCGCCGGCCTCGCCCAGCTGCTCGGGCACGGCGCGTGAGGAGATGAGGTTGTAGATGATCGTCGAGTCGCGGCCCTCGGCCGCCTCGCGAGCGGTCTCCCGCAGCCCCACCAGCGCCGTGATTGCCGACGGCGGCACGGCGATGCCCCGCTCGTCGACCACGAAGCACCGGTCGGCGTCGCCGTCGAACGCGAGGCCGATGTCCGCTCCCTCCTCGACGACGCGCGCCTGGAGGTCGACGAGGTTGGCGGGGTCGAGGGGGTTCGCCTCGTGGTTCGGGAACGAGCCGTCGAGCTCGAAGTACATGGGCACGATCTCGAGCGGGAGCGCCGGCAGCCCGACGCCCGTGCCGAGCACGGCGGGCACGGTGTGACCGCCCATGCCGTTGGCAGCGTCCACGACGACCTTGAGCGGACGGATCGCGCTCAGGTCGACCAGCGAGCGCAGGTACTCCGCGTACGCGCCGAGCATCTCGCGGTCCACCTCGGTGCCGGGGGCGTCGGAGGGCGGCACCCCGTCGTCGAGGTAGCGCTCGGCGAGCGTCCGGACCTCGGCGAGCCCGGTGTTCTCCCCGACCGCCCGCGCCCGGGTGCGGCAGAACTTCATGCCGTTGTACTCCTGCGGGTTGTGGCTCGCCGTGATCATGATCCCCGGCAGGTCCAGCTCGCTGGACGCGTGGTATAGCCCGTCGGTCGAGCACAGCCCGATGCGCACGGTGTCGACTCCGCGTGCATGCAGCCCGGCGGCGGCGGCCGCGGCCAGCGGAATCGAGGATGGACGCATGTCGTG
>JAUIBG010000036.1 GCA_030428165.1 Actinomycetes bacterium | reverse complement strand
GCCGAGCTCGACAGGGTCAACGGCTTCGCGAGCCGCATCGACGACCTTGGCGTCCTGGTGGAGATGGCCCAGGAGGCCGACGACGCGGAGACGCTGACGGAGGCCGAGGTCGAGCTGGCCTCCCTCAAGAAGGCGCTCGCGGCCATGGAGGTCAGGACGCTGATGACGGGGGAGTGGGACGAGCGCGATGCCGTCGTCACCATCCGCGCCGGCGCGGGCGGCGTCGACGCGGCCGACTTCGCCGCGATGCTGCTCCGCATGTACCTGCGCTGGGCCGAGCGCCACGGCTACGCCGCCAAGGTGCTCGACACCTCGTACGCCGAGGAGGCGGGCCTCAAGTCCGCGACGTTCGAGGTGAACGCGCCGTACGCCTTCGGCACGCTGGGCGTCGAGGCGGGCACGCACCGCCTGGTGCGCATCAGCCCGTTCGACAACCAGGGCCGCAGGCAGACGTCGTTCGCCGCAGTCGAGGTGATCCCGTTGATCGAGTCGACGGACCACATCGAGATCCCCGAGACGGACATCAAGGTGGACGTGTTCCGCTCGTCAGGGCCCGGCGGCCAGTCGGTCAACACCACGGACTCCGCGGTCCGCATCACCCACCTGCCCTCGGGCATTGTCGTGTCGATGCAGGACGAGAAGAGCCAGATCCAGAACCGCGCGGCCGCGATGCGCGTGCTGCAGTCACGCCTGCTGCTCCTCAAGAAGGAGGAGGAGGCGGCCCAGAAGAAGGAGCTCGCCGGCGACATCAAGGCGTCGTGGGGCGACCAGATGCGCTCCTACGTCCTCCACCCGTACCAGATGGTCAAGGACCTCAGGACGGAGCAGGAGACGAGCCAGACGGACAAGGTGTTCGACGGCGAGATCGACGACTTCATCGACGCCGGCATTCGCTGGCGCAGGCAGCAGCAGGGCTAGTTGCCGCGCACTCGCGCAGAACCGGCTGAGAGCCGGCCGGGAGAGCGGCGCCGGAATCGGGCAATCCGCCCGCGTCCCGGCGCGCGGCGCGCCTCAATCGATGGCGTGAATCTCCTGCTTACGATGCGGAAGAGAGTGCGGGTCCGTCCCCCCGCGCCCTCCTGAAACTTTGATCACTATCGACCGCGTCTCCAAGACCTACGCAGCCGGCCACCAGCCGGCGCTCGACGACGTCTCGATCCAGATCGACCGCGGAGACTTCGTGTTCCTCGTCGGGTCGTCAGGATCGGGCAAGTCGACGCTGCTCAAGCTGATGCTCCGCGAGGAGCGCCCGAGCCGCGGCGACGTCTTCGTCGCCGGCCGCCACGTCAACAAGATCCCCAATTGGCGCGTGCCGGGGCTCAGGCGCGACATCGGCGCCGTGTTCCAGGACTTCAGGCTGCTGCCAGGCAAGACTGTCTTCGACAACGTGGCGTTCGCGCTCGAGGTCATCGGCAAGCGCCGCCACGACATCAACACGTCGGTGCCCGAGATCCTCGAGCTGGTGGGCCTCGAGGGCAAGGAGCGCAGGTACCCGCACGAGCTCTCCGGAGGCGAGCAGCAGCGCGTCGCCGTCGCGCGCGCGTTCGTGAACCGCCCGCCCATTCTGCTGTGCGACGAGCCCACGGGAAACCTCGATCCGGTGACCTCGGTGGGCATCATGCGCCTGCTCGACCGCATCAACAAGACCGGCACCACGGTCGTCATGGCCACGCACGACGACGAGATCGTCAACCAGATGCGCAAGCGCGTCATCGAGCTGCGTGGAGGCGAGCTGATCCGCGACCAGGTCGACGGCACCTACGTGAGGGAGGCGGACGAATGAGACTCCGCCTCATCCTCAGCGAGACGTTCGGCGGCCTCAGGCGCAACGCCACGATGGCCGCATCGGTGGTCCTCGTCACGTTCGTCTCGATGCTGTTCGTGGGCTCGGCGCTGCTCGCGCAGCAGCAGGTCACCCTCATCGAGGAGGACATCGCCTCCCAGGTCGAGGTCGACGTCTACCTGTGCGGCGAGGTCGACACCACGCTGGTCGCGAACTGCGCAGGCGGCGGCGTCACCGACGAGCAGGAGTCCGTCATCACGGACGTGCTCGAGAACGGCGTGGTGTCCGACTACGTCGTCGACATCGTGCGCGTCAGCCGCGAGGAGTTCTACGCGCTGCTGCTCGACCACGACACGATCGGCGTCATCGCCAGCTCGAGCGCCGAGGACTTCGGCCCCGTGCTGCGCATCCAGCTGACGGACCCGTCGTACTTCGCCTACATCGAGGACGCCGTCGGCGGGCTCGACGGCGTGGCCGACGTCACCGATCAGGCCGACGCCTTCGCCGCCCTCTTCGCGGTGCTGCGGGTGCTCACGATCGGCTCGATCGCTCTGGCAGCGGTCATGCTGCTCACCGCAGTGCTGCTGATCACGACGACGATCCGCCTGAGCGCGCTCAGCCGCAGGCGCGAGACCACGATCATGCGCATGGTCGGCGCCTCGACCTTCGTGATCCAACTCCCGTTCATGCTCGAGGGCGCGATCGCCGCGGTGCTCGGCGCCCTGCTCGCCGTCGTCGTGATCTACGCCGGCGTCGTGATGGTCGTGGAGGAGTGGATGAGGGACCTGGTCACCTGGGTCGACTACATCTCCGCGCCCGACGTGCTGATGATCGCGCCGTGGATCCTGCTCGCGGCCGTGCTGCTCGCCGCGCTCACGTCGTTCGCCACCCTGAGGAGGTACACGCGCGCATGATCACCGCACGCATCCGCGACCTGTCGCTCGTGACGCTCGGCGGCCTCGCCCTCGTGCTGTCGCTCGCCGTGCCGGCTGCGCTGGGCTACGAGGACTACAACGACGAGATCGACGCCGCCGAGGAGGAGCGCGACGCGATCCAGGATCAGCTCGCCGACCTCGAGGCCGCGCTCGAGAGCACCGATGCCGACATCGCCGCGGCGACGCTCCAGCTCGCCGAGCTGCAGGCCGAGTACGAGATCCTCCAGGGCCGTCTCGAGGAGGCGAACCAGCGCGTCGCCGATGCGCGGCTGCAGCAGGAGCTGCTCGCCGCGCGCCTGAGCGCGGCCCAGGACGAGCTCGCATCCGTCCAGGAGCAGATCGAGGCCGATGCCGCGGCGCTCGAGGCGGCGCAGCTCGCCGCCACCGCGCTCGCCGTGGGGGCCATGAAGGGCGCCTCGTCGAACGTCGCGCTCGACGTCCTGTCGGGTTCCACGGACCGCGACGAGCTCTTCACGAGGTTCTCCTCCGAGCGCTCCGAGACGCAGGTGCAGTCGGCGGCGATCGCGAGCCTCGAGGAGGCCCAGGCGGTCACCGCGAACCTCCAGGCGCGCCAGGCTGCCGTCGAGGAGTACGTGGCCGAGCTCAAGGCCGAGGCCGACGCGCTGCTCGCGGAGGA
The DNA here is from genome assembly GCA_030428165.1 of Actinomycetes bacterium. Lineage (GTDB taxonomy): Bacteria > Actinomycetota > Actinomycetes > Actinomycetales > Demequinaceae > Demequina. Next base: position 14,084 of record JAUIBG010000036.1, on the reverse strand, counting down.
GCAGGCGGCGCGCGACGAGGTGGAGAGGCTCACGGCCCAGGCCGAGGAGTCGATCGCGCAGCAGCAGGCGCTCCAGGCCCAGCTCGAGGCCAAGCGCGAGCAGTACCTCGCGCAGCAGGCCGCGAAGGAGGCCGAGGAGGACGCGATCAAGGACGAGATCGCCGACCTCATCCAGAAGCAGAAGGAGGCCGAGCAGGCGCGTCAGGGCCCTGCGATCAGCAATGGCTGGTTCGGCTGGCCGGTCGACAACGTGCACATCACATCGAACTACGGCACCCGCTGGCACCCGGTCTACCAGTACTGGTCGCTGCACACCGGCACGGACTTCGCCGCCTCGTGTGGCCAGCCCATCTACGCCACCCAGTCGGGCACCGTGTACTGGGCCAAGTACCGCCCGTACAAGGGCAACCAGGTGCTCCTTGACCACGGCTTCCGCGGCGGCGTCTCCTACATGACGGCCTACGGTCACCTGTCCGCCTTCGCGGTGTCAGCGGGCCAATACGTCGAGAAGGGCCAGATCGTCGGCTACGCGGGAACCACCGGCACCTCGACGGGCTGCCACACCCACTACGAGATCTGGGAGGACGGCGTCCAGGTCGACCCGATGGGCTACTACTAGGCCAGTGCCCCGCCAGGGGAGGTTCCACTAGAATGGAACGTCCCCGTGCCGAGCGGAGTCGAGGAGGTGTGCCATGGCCGAGGGTGTGAACGTCGTCGCGACCAACCGCGCCGCCCGCCACGACTACTTCATCGACGACACCTACGAGGCGGGCATCGCCCTCATGGGCACGGAGGTGAAGGCGCTGCGCATGGGCCGCGCCAACATCGGCGACGGCTACGTCCACATCGACGGCACTGAGGCCTGGCTCGAGAACGTCCACATCCCCGAGTACTCGCAGGGGACGTGGACCAACCACGCTCCGCGCCGCCGCCGCAAGCTGCTGCTGCACCACCGCGAGCTCAACGAGCTGGCGATCAAGACCCGTGAGAAGGGCTACTCGATCGTGCCGCTGCGCCTGTACTTCAAGGGCGGCCGCGCGAAGATCGAGATCGGCCTGGGCCGAGGCAAGAAGCACTACGACAAGCGCCAGGCGCTGCGCGAGCAGCAGGACGCGAGAGAGGCCCAGCGCGCGCTGCGCGCCGCCAACCGGGGCTAGCGCGGACCGCGTCGGTGCACGACGCCGCGGCCTTCGACAGAATGGTCGACATGCGCCGCGCCCTCCTGTCCCTCATCGCCGCCTCCCTCGCCGTGCTGGCGCTCGCCGCCCCGGCCACGGCCTATGCCAACGCCCAGGAGCGCAGCGTCTCCCGCTGGGACGCGACGTACACGATCCAGGACGACGGCTCGGTCGACGTCCGCATCGAGATCGACTTCGACTTCGGCGACTACCCGGGCCACGGCCCGTACTTCTACTACGCCACGACGGTGGGCTACGACGACGACTACCAGCGCGTCTACCGGATCACCGACATCGACGCCGCGTCGCCGACCGGCGCCCCCGCCTACACGTACGTGAGCGACGAGGGGTACTACACGACCATCCGCATCGGCGACGAGGACATCGGCGACGTCTCGGGCGTCCAGACCTACGTGCTCACGTACACCGTGCACGACGTGCTCAACGAGACCACCGCTGACGAGACGTCGACCGGCATCGCCGGCGACGAGCTGTACATCGACGTGGTGCCCGCGGGCTGGGAGACCCGCGTGTCCGACATCACGGTCACCGTGGAGGCGCCCGACGCCGCCGAGGTGCTCGGGGCGCAGTGCTTCGCTGGCTTCACCGGCTCGGACGATTCGTGCGGCTCGGTCGGCACCGAGGGCTCGACCGCGACCTTCTCGCAGAAGTCGCTCGAGCCCGGCGAGGCCCTGTCGATCGCGACCCTGTACCCGTCCGGCACCTACCCGACCGAGCCCGTGCTCGAGTACCGCAACGACTTCAGGCGTGCCTTCATCGTCAACTGGTGGACGGTGGGCGGGGCGCTGCTGCTGCTCGCGGTCGGCGGTCTCGTGCTCTGGCGCAGGCTCACCCAGGTCGCGTTCGACGAGCAGTACGCGGGGCTGCCTCCAGGCGTCGCGCCTGCCTCGACCGAGGGCGCGCAGGTGGTGCGCCGCGACAAGCGCCTGCCGATCGCCGTGCAGTTCGAGCCGCCCCGCGGCCTGCGTCCCGGCGTGCTGGGCACGCTGATCGACGAGAAGGCGGACGTGCGCGACGTCACCGCGACCATCATCGACCTGGCGGTGCGCGGGCACCTGAGGATCGAGGAGGTGCCGGGGGAGAAGGACGACTATCGCCTGGTGAGTCTCAGGAACGAGTCCGACGAATTGCTGTGGTTCGAGACCGCAATCCTCAATGCGATCTTCGAGAAGGAGGCGGTCGTCACCCTCTCGAAGCTGAAGACGACCTTCGCCTCGGACATGAAGACCGCCCAGCAGTCCCTGTACAAGCGGGTCGTCGACCTGGGCTGGTTCAGGGCCAATCCGCAGTCCGTGCGCTCCAGCTGGGTCGCGATGGGGGCGATCCTCACGGGCGCCGGCGCGATCGGGCTGTTCTGGGCGTTCTCGATCGGCACGATCGGGCTCCTCATGCTGCCGGTGATCCTGATCGGCATCGCGGTCATGATCGCCTCGGGCGCGGCGCCGGCGCGGACCGCGGAGGGGTCGCGCATCCTCGCCCAGACCAAGGGATTCGAGCTCTACCTCAGGACGGCCGAGGGCAATCAGCTAAGGTTCGAGGAGGGGCAGGACGTGTTCTCCAGGTACCTGCCCTACGCGGTCGCCTTCGACATCGCTGAGCAGTGGGCCAAGAAGTTCGAGGACCTCGCGGCCGAGGGCTTCGACGTGCCGGTGCCGCACTGGTACGTCGGCTCCGTCGCCGGCACGGCCTTCTGGATGCACGCCGGCGGCTTCTCGCACAGCATCGGCCAGTTCTCCTCCCTGGCCGATGCGGCCATCTCCGCACCGACGCCCAGCTCCTCCGGGGGAAGCGGGTTCAGCGGCGGGGGAGGCTTCTCCGGAGGCGGCGGGTTCGGCGGCGGAGGAGGCGGCGGCTGGTAGGCCGTCTCCCGTCGTGCGCGCAGCCGATGCCGGGGCCAGGTGGCGACCCCGGCCCCCTCACTCGCGGAATACTCGACATCACGATATAGTTGTAGATACAAGTAAGTGATGACCGAGACGCCGGGAGGGCGAATCATGACTGCTCAGGACGCCAGGCCCGCCGGCGACACCATCGACGCGGGCACCCAGATGGGGCCCGTCGAGCTGCGGGTCGAGGATCTGGGCACGATGCTCGCGTACTACCGCGACGCGCTCGCGCTCGATCAGATCGACGACGCCGGTTCAGTCGTGACGCTCGGCCGTCACGGAGTTCCGACGGTCGTGCTGAAGGAGACCAAGGGTCTGCCGCACTGGCGCAAGAACCAGGCGGGGCTCTACCACACGGCTGTGCTCTTCGACTCGCGCGAGGGCCTCGCCGCCGCCGTGCTGCGCGCCGCCCAGGCGACGCCGGACAGGTTCACCGGATCGGCGGACCACCTCGTGTCGGAGGCGTTCTACTTCGACGACCCCGAGGGCAACGGCGTCGAGCTGTACTTCGACAGGCCGCGCGAGAGCTGGAGCGTCGCGCCCGACGGCACGATCGCGATGGCGGTCGACCCGCTCGACCCGAACCGCTACCTCCAGGACCACCTGACCGAGAAGGAGGTCGAGAACCCCTCGGCCCCTGCCCGCATCGGCCACGTGCACCTCCAGGTCGGCGACATCGCGGCGGCCAAGGACTTCTACGTGGACGCGCTGGGCTTCGAGATCAAGGCCACGTATCACGGCGCGCTGTTCGTCTCCGCTGGCGGCTATCACCACCACCTCGGCCTGAACACGTGGAACAGCGCAGGGGCCCCCGAGCGGGCGTCGACCCTGGGGCTGGGGACAATGGACGTCGTCGTGCCCGACGCGGAATCCGTCGGTGCGCTGCGCGAGCGCCTCGCGTTCCACCGCATCGAGGCGGCCGACGACGGCAAGACCTTGCGCTTCCGCGACCCGTGGAGGAGCGAGATCCGCGTCACCTCGGGGGCCTGACGCCTGCGGCCCTGCGCAGGAGTCCGCCCGCACGAGTACACTGGAACGACAATTCCACAGGGGATGACATGGTTTCGACGTGTGTTGTGTCGTCAGGGGAAGCGGGCCGAGGATGTTGGGTTATCTCGTAAACGCCCCCATCAACCTATAGGTGCCGATTCCAAGCGCACCGACTTCGCCCTCGCTGCCTAAGCGAGCCTCGAAGTCCGTTGGCCCGAGCTAGATCCCGACTCGGATCCCAGCGTCATCTAGGGAACTAGCCTCCCGCCGAGGCCACGGCGGCGGGAGGGACTCTTACGTGGCTGGGCCTGTCACCTGCTCGCCTGATGGTTGGCGGCAGGCCGAGACTTCTCCACCAGGCTGCGCCCGGAGAAGACCTGACGTATGGCATGCGGACGCGGGTTCGATTCCCGCCATCTCCACGATTCCCAGCGCTCACTGGCCCGGCCCCTCGGCCGGGCCAGTGGCGTTTTCAATGTCCGTGGCGCACGCCCTCAGTGGGATATCCGCGGAAACCCTGGTCAGGGACTGGGTGAACGTTAACGATTCCAGGTACTGTGCTCCCATGGACGCAACGGTGCCCGGCGGCGAGGGACGCCCCCCGAGCATGCACGACGTCGCGCGTCTGGCCGGCGTCTCCCATCAGACCGTCTCCCGCGTCCTCAACGACTCCCCCTCGGTGCGCACCGAGACGCGCGAGCGCGTCGAGGCCGCGATCGCCGAGCTGGGGTACCGCCGCAACCTCGCCGCCAGGGCGCTGGTCACCGGGCGCTCGCACGCGATCGGCGTGCTGGGGCCCTACGACGCCGACTACGGACCGATGCGCACCATCCAGGCAGTCGAGGTCGCCGCGCGCGAGGCCGGATTCCTGCCCCTGATGACCACCGCGACGCGCGACCGCGAGGGACTCCAGGCGGGCATCGACTTCCTGCTCGCCCGCGCCGTCGACGCCATCGTCGTGGTGGCCCAGCACCCGATCATCGGCAAGGTCGTCGACGAGATGGCGCCGGACCTGCCCGTCGCCTACGTCCTGACCGGAAAGGGCGGCCGCAACCGCTCGATCGCGATCGACCAGGAGGCCGGAGTGAGGCTGGCGCTCGAGCACCTCATCGGCCTGGGGCACACCAGGATCCAGCACGTGCGCGGCCCCGACGAGTACGCGGAGGCCGACCTGCGCGCCCAGGCGTACGCCGAGATCATGCGCGAGCACGGGCTCGAGCCCATGCCGCTGCTGCAGGGCGACTGGTCGGCGGAGTCGGGCTACAACCTCGAGATCGACCCGGAGGCCACCGGCGTCTTCGTCGCGAACGACCAGATGGCGCTCGGCGTCGTGAAGCGCCTGTGCGAGCAGGGCAGGGACGTGCCTGGCGAGGTCTCGGTCGTGGGCTTCGACGACCTGGAGGAGTCCGCGTTCTTCCGTCCTGGACTCACCACCGTCCGCCAGGACTTCAGCGCGGTCGGCCAGTCGGCGGTGAAGTTCCTCGCCGGCCAGCTCAGCGGCGTCCGCCCCGCGCCGCCCACCCCGCTCGAGCCCACGCTGCTCGTGCGAGCCTCGACCGCGCAGCGCGTATAGGGGACACGCGCCGCCGGCGCGCTCGTCGGCCTCGGCATCTCCCGCCCTCGTGCCCGAGTGCCCGAGTGCCCGCTCCGTCAGGACCTCCGGCCCGTTGCGGCCCGGCCGACCTCGTGTTAACGTTCACGTGTAGTCGTCAACGGAGACACGATGCACCTGAATCCCATCGCCGGGAGCCTTGCAGGGCGAGCCGCTGGACCCGCCGCGCGGGCCGCTCGGCGCACCCTCGCCCCGCGCGCCGGCTCGCCTGCCTCGCACCTCCTGACCGCCTGCACGCCCATCCGCGGCGCCGCGATGCGCCGCCTCACCGCATCCCCAGGTAAGGAATCCCAGTCGTGACTCTCACCGCCGCCGTCGCCGAGGCCGTCGACGCCCTCCGCGAGGAGGTCAGCACCCTCCACGCCGAACTCCCGCGCTACGAGCTCGTCGCATGGACGTCGGGCAATGTGTCCGGTCGCGTGCCGGGCGAGGACCTGCTCGTGATCAAGCCCTCGGGTGTCTCCTACGCGGACCTCGCGCCGGAGAAGATGGTCGTCTGCGACCTCGACGGCACCGTCATCCCCGGGCTGCCCGGCTCGAACTTCGGCGCGTCCTCGGACACCGCGGCGCACGCGTACGTGTACCGCCACATGGAGGACATCGGCGGCGTGGTCCACACGCACTCGCGCTACGCGACGGCGTGGGCGGCCGTGGGCCAGCCCGTGCCGTGCCACACCACCGGCCAGGCCGACGAGTTCGGCGGCGAGATCCCCATCGGCCCGTTCGCCATCATCGGCGACGACTCCATCGGCCGCGGCATCGTCGCGACCCTCGACGGCCACCGCTCGCGCGCCGTGCTCATGCAGAACCACGGCGTCTTCACGATCGGCAAGTCGGCGACCGACGCCGTCAAGACCGCCGTGCTGTGCGAGGACGTCTGCCGCACCATGCACCTCGCCCGTCAGCTCGGGGAGACCATCCCGATCTCGCAGGAGCACATCGACGCGCTCTTCGACCGCTACCAGAACGTCTACGGACAGCCCAAGGAGAAGAACTGATGACCGCCCACTTCAACGCCGCCGACTACGAGGTCTGGTTCCTCACCGGAAGCCAGGACCTGTACGGCGAGGAGACGCTCCGCCAGGTGGCCGAGCAGTCGCAGCAGGTCGCCGCGCTGCTGGACGGCGCGGACGCCGTGCCCTTCCGCGTCGTGTGGAAGCCGGTCGTCAAGGACCCCGCCTCGATCAAGCGCGCCATGCTCGACGCGAACTCGGACGACAAGGTGATCGGTGTCATCGCCTGGATGCACACGTTCAGCCCCGCGAAGATGTGGATCGGCGGACTGCAGGCGCTCGACAAGCCGCTGCTGCACCTGCACACGCAGGCGAACGTCGCGCTGCCCTGGGGCGAGATCGACTTCGACTTCATGAACCTCAACCAGGCCGCCCACGGCGACCGTGAGTTCGGCTACATCGAGGCCCGCCTCGGCGTGCCGCGCGTCACCGTCGCCGGCCACGCCTCAGACACCCGTGTCCAGGAGCGCGTGGGCGTCTGGGCGCGCGCGGCGGCTGGCGTCCACGCCACCCGCAGCATGAAGGTCGCGCGCTTCGGCGACAACATGCGCTTCGTCGCGGTGACCGAGGGTGACAAGACCGAGGCGGAGGCCCGGTTCGGCGTCCAGGTGAACACGTGGGGCATCAACGAGCTGGCCGATGCCGTCGACGCCGTCGCAGAGTCGGACGTCGACGACCTCGTCGACGTCTACATGACGTCCTACGACGTCGACGCCGAGCTGTTCCCCGGCGCGGAGCGCCACGAGTCGCTGCGCTACGGCGCCCGCCTCGAGGTCGGTCTGCGCTCCTTCCTCGACGCCGGCGGCTTCACGGCGTTCACCGACTCGTTCGAGGACCTCGGCGCGCTGCGCCAGCTGCCCGGCCTCGCGGTCCAGCGCCTCATGGCCGACGGCTACGGCTTCGGCGCCGAGGGCGACTGGAAGACGGCCGTGCTGGTCCGCACGGCCGCAGTGATGGGCGACGGCCTCCCCGGCGGCGCGAGCCTCATGGAGGACTACACCTACCACCTGGAGCCCGGCAACGAGCTGATCCTCGGCGCGCACATGCTCGAGGTCAGCCCCTCGCTGTCCTCGGCCAAGGCGCGCCTGACGATCGCGCCGCTGGGCATCGGCGGCAAGGAGGACCCGGTCCGGCTGGTCTTCACCGCCGACCCCGGCCCCGCGATCGTCGTCGCCATGTCGGACATGCGCGAGCGCTTCCGCCTCGTCGCGAATGTCGTCGAGAACGTCGAGCTGCCGGCGCCGATGCCCAAGCTTCCCGTGGGGCACGCCGTGTGGAAGCCGCAGCCGGACTTCTACACGTCCGCCACCTCGTGGATCACGGCAGGCGCCGCCCACCACACGGTGATGTCCACCCAGGTGGGGCTCGACGTGTTCCGCGACTTCGCCGCCCTCAGCGGCGTCGAGCTGCTCGTCATCGACAACGACACCACGATCCCCGGCTTCGAGGCGCAGATCCGCTCGAACGCCGCGTACTACCGCCTCTCCCAGGGGCTGTAGCGGGGGGATAGGGGCGCGGGGGTGAGCTGCACGCCCCCGCTGCCCCGTCCTTCACCGGTGTTCGCTCGTCGCGCACGACCCCGAAGTCGGGCGTGCGGCGCCCCTCGCGGTCGCTAGCGTGGGACCCATGGAACAGCGCTCCCTCGGCACCGCCGACTTCACCGTCCCCGCCATCGGCCTGGGCTGCAACAACCTGGGCAGGCCCGCCACCGCGACCGAGTCGCGCGAGGGGACCGCGGCGGTGATCAACGCCGCGCTCGATGCGGGTGTGACCTTCCTCGACAACGCCGACGTCTACGGCTCCGACTTCGGCGTGAGCGAGACGCTGCTGGGCGAGGTGCTGGGCAGGCGCCGCGACGAGGCCCTCATCGTCACGAAGTTCGGCCACCCGCTGCGCCAGGCGCCCGACATCGACCCGTCGCTGGCGCCGGGATCGCGCGCGTACGTCCGCGCCGCGATCGACGGCTCGCTCACGCGCCTGCGAGCCGACCACGTGGACCTCTACTTCCACCACTATCCGGACGATTCCACCTCGGTGACCGAGACCATCGGCGCACTCGAGGAGCTCGTCACGGCCGGCAAGATCCGTGCCTACGGCGTCTCCCAGTACCCGGCCGAGCGCATCGCCGAGGCGCGTGCCGTGGCCGACCGCCTGGGATCGACGGCCTTCGTGTCGAGCGAGGACGAGCTGTCGCTCGTCGCACGCGCTCACGAGGCCGACCGCATCCCTGCAGCCGAGGAGGCCGGGCTGGGCTTCCTCCCGTTCTTCCCGCTCGCGAACGGTCTGCTCACGGGCAAGTACTCCCGCGGCAGCCTGCCGAAGGGCGCTCGCCTGACCGACATCAAGCCCGAGATCGCCGAGACCGCCGACTGGGACGCCATCGAGGCCTACCGCGGGTTCTGCGACGCGCGCGGGGTGTCGATGCTCCACGCGACGTTCGGCTGGCTGCTCGCACGCGACTGCGTCGCCAGCGTGATCGCGGGCGCGACGCGCCCCGAGCAGGTGGCGTCGAACGCCGCGGCAGGGGCCTCCGGCGCCTGGCGGCCCACCGCCGACGACCTCGGTGACCTGGACGCCATCTTCCCCGGTTAGGGTTCTCCTCATGCTCGTGGCCGCCACCATCGCCGTCGTCGTCGGCCTCGTCGTCCTCGCCTGGAGCGCCGACAAGTTCGTCGAGGGCGCCTCCGCCGTCGCCTCGCTGCTCGGCATGCCCACCCTGCTCATCGGCATCGTCATCCTGGGCTTCGGCACCTCCGCGCCGGAGCTCGTCGTCTCGGCATTCGCCGCCGCGGACGGGCACACGGAGATCGCGCTCGGCAACGCGCTCGGCTCGAACATCGCGAACATCGGCCTGATCCTGGGCGCGACGGTGCTGATCCTGCCCATCGCGGTGAAGTCGTCGACGCTCAAGCGCGAGTTCCCGTTCCTGCTGGGCGCCACGGGCCTGACCTGGTTCCTGTTCCTCGACGGAGAGCTCTCGCGACTCGACGCCGCCATCCTCATGGCCTCGCTCGTCGTCTTCCTGGGCTGGTCCATCTGGCTCGCCTCGCGCAGGCACGACGTGGAGCTGGAGGAGGAGGTTGCCGAGGAGCTGCACACGCAGCCACGCTGGCGCGCGTGGATGTGGACGATCGTCGGCCTGATCCTGCTGGTCGTCTCGTCGCGCGTGCTGGTGTGGGGATCGGTCGAGATCGCCGGTGCGCTGGGCTGGTCGGACCTCGTGATCGGCCTCACCGTGGTGGCGATCGGCACCTCCGCACCGGAGCTGGCGTCGTCGCTCGCAGCCGCGCGTCGCGGCCACGCCGACATGGTGATCGGCAACGTCATCGGCTCGAACCTCTTCAACACGCTCGGCGTGATCGGCCTGGCGGGTCTCATCGCCCCGTCGGTGGTCGACGCCGAGGTGCTCAACCGCGACATGCCGGTGACCCTCGCGTTCACCGTCGCGCTGTTCCTCATCGCACTGCTGGGCGGCCGCAACCCCATGGTGAAGCGCTGGCACGGAGCGCTGCTGCTGGGCGCCTGGGTGGCGTACACGGCGTACCTGCTCGTCGTCGCAAGCTAGCCCGTCCTGCCAGCTTGGCTGCTCCACACCCCGGCCGATGCCCGATTCGCCGCGCGTACCATGGTCGCCATGACAGAGACTCAGGGCGGAACCTCCACGATCGAGCGCGTCGACACGAAGGAGCAGGTCGACCCCGGCGATCGCGAGCGCTTCTCCCACTATGCGCGCAAGGAGAAGATCACCGAGTCGATGGTGACCGGCGAGCCCATCGTCGCGCTGTGCGGCAAGGTGTGGGTGCCCAGCCGCGACCCCAACCGCTACCCGGTGTGCCCCGCGTGCAAGGAGATCCTCGACAAGGCCTTCGGCCCCGAGGACGGCGACGGCGAGGAGTAGCCGCAGCCTCCCGCCCGCGCGTCCCGCCCGGTCCTAGAATCGGTGCATGGCGGGGACGGAGAGCGAGCTCGAGACCGAGGGCGCAGTCGCGACCCTGCCGGCCGATGCCTGGGTCACCATCGTGTGGAACGACCCTGTCAATCTCATGAGCTACGTCACCCACGTCTTCCAGACGTACTTCCGGTTCCCGAAGGACGAGGCCGAGCGCCGCATGCGCGAGGTCCACGAGCAGGGCAAGTCCGTCGTGAGCACCGGCGGCCGCGAGCAGATGGAGATCGACGTCCAGGCCATGCACTCCTACGGCCTGTGGGCGACGATGCAGCGGGCGGACGCGTGAGGGGATTCGAGCGCGAGGGCGGCGCTGCCGTCGCGCTGCTGGACGACGAGGAGCGCACGGTGATCGCGCGCATCGTGGCCGATGTCGGACTGCTGCTGGGTGCCGAGGCCTTCGGCATGGAGCACCCGCACGAGCCGAGCACCCCGGGAGCCGATGCGCTCGAGCACCTCACCTGGTTCGAGGAGTCGCTCGCCGAGCCCGACGACCCGGCACTGCTGAAGCTGCTGCCGAGCGCGTCGCGCGACGACCGCGAGGTGGCCGACGAGTTCAGGCGGCTGACCGAGGGCGACCTGCGCGAGACGAAGATCTCGCGGCTGCGGGGCGTGTGGCAGGACCTCAGCGAGGACGCCGAGACGTGGACCGTCGACTTGGAGGGTGCGCTCGACGTCGCCGCGGCGCTCACCGACGTGCGGCTCGTGCTCGCCACCAGGCTCGGCCTGGAGTCCGACGAGGACGCCGAGCGGCTCCACGAGGACATCGCCAGGGCCGTCGAGGGCGACTCGGCGGAGTTCCACCCCGACCCCGAGCGCATCTGGCTCGGCATGCTCTACGACGCGCTGACCTGGCTGCAGGACAGCCTCGTGACGTCGATGGCCGAGGCCCCGTGAGTACGTCTCCGATCGGGGTGTTCGACTCCGGCGTGGGCGGGCTGACCGTCGCGCGCGCCATCATGGACACCCTGCCCCACGAGTCCATCAGGTACGTGGGCGACACCGAGAACGGCCCGTACGGACCGCTGCCCATCTCCGAGGTGCGGGCCCACGCGCTCGCGATCATGGACCGGCTGGTCGAGGACGGCGTGAAGATGCTGGTGATCGCGTGCAACTCGGCCTCCGCGGCGGTGCTGCGCGATGCCAGGGAGCGCTTCTCGCGCGAGCGCTCGATCCCGGTCGTCGAGGTGATCATCCCCGCCGCGAGGCGCGCGGCGAAGCTCACGCACTCCGGAAAGGTGGGCGTCATCGGCACCGTCGCGACGGTGACGTCGGGCGCCTACGCCGACGCTCTCGCCGCCACCCACGTCGACGTCACCCAGCAGGCCTGCCCGCGGTTCGTGTCGCTCGTCGAGGCGGGGGAGACCTCCGGCCCCGAGGTCGAGGCGGCCGCGGCCGAGTACCTCGCGCCGCTCAAGGCAGCCGGGGTGGACACGCTGATCCTGGGCTGCACCCACTATCCGATGCTTGCCGGCGCGATCTCGTACGAGATGGGCCCCGAGGTGACCCTGGTGGACTCCGCGACGGAGACGGCGCTCGACGTCTACCGGGCGCTGCAGCAGCACGGGCTCGAGGCTCCAGTCGGCAGCGTGCCTCGCCACGACTTCCTTGTCACCGGTCCCTCGGACGAGTTCGCCGCGCTCGCCCAGCGGTTCCTCGGCCCCGTCGCCGGAACGGTGGCGACGCTGTGAGGCTCAGGATCGTGGGCTGCTCCGGCTCGGTCGCCTCCGCGGACTCGGCCACGTCGTGCTACCTCGTCGAGGTCGACGCCGGAGACCGCGTGTACCGGCTGGCGGCCGACCTGGGCTCCGGCGCCATCGGCGCGCTGCAGCGCCAGGCGGACCCGGCTGGGCTGGACGCGGTGCTGCTGACCCACGGCCATCCCGACCATATGGCCGACGCGTACGGCCTGTCCGTCTATCTCCGGTACGGCCCCGGATCACGCGAGACGCCGCTCCCGCTGGTGGGCCCCTCCGGCATCGGCGCGAGGGTGGTCGACGTCGGCGGCGGAGACGACTCCGCGCTGTCGCCATTTGCCGTCCATGAGGTCGACCCCGGCGATGAGGGAACGTTCGGTCCGCTCACGGTCACGACGGCCAGGGCGAACCACCCGGTGCCCGCGCTGGCCTATCGGTTCACCGGGCCCTCGGTCTGCGACGGCAAGACGGCCACGCTCGTCTACACCGGCGACACCGACGTGTCCGACGACGTCGCCGCGCTCGCCCAGGGAGCCGATGTGCTGCTCGCCGAGGCGGGATGGGGGACCGGAACGGGCACGCCCGGGTACCACCTGACCGCGCGACAGGCAGGCGAGCTGGCGCAGCGGGCCGGGGTCGGGAGGCTGGTGCTCACGCACCTGGCTCCGTGGGCCGACCGGGATGGATCGCTCGACGCCGCAGCCGACGCCTTCGACGGCGACATCCAGCTGGCGGTGCCCGGCGCGGTCGTCGAGCTGTAGGGGAGCGCGACGGGCTGCGTGACCGGCGCGTGCCGTTAGGCTCGTCAGCATGACTCAGCGCGCCGACGGACGTACCGCAGACCAGCTCCGACCCGTGACCTTCGAGCGCGGGTGGCTCGACCAGGCCGAGGGGTCGTGCCTCGTCAGCTTCGGCAACACCAGGGTGCTGTGCGCGGCCTCCTTCACCGAGGGCGTGCCGCGCTGGAAGAAGGGCTCGGGCGAGGGCTGGGTGACCGCCGAGTACGCGATGCTCCCGCGCGCGACCAACGACCGCTCGCAGCGCGAGTCCGTGAAGGGCAAGATCGGCGGCCGCACGCACGAGATCTCGCGCCTCATCGGCCGGTCCCTGCGTGCCGTCGTGGACGTCAAGGCGCTGGGGGAGAACACCATCGTGCTCGACTGCGACGTGCTTCAGGCCGACGGCGGCACCCGCACGGCCGCGATCACGGGCGCGTATGTCGCGCTCGCCGACGCGATCACGTGGGCGCGAGGCAAGGGCATCGTGAAGGCAGGCGTCGAGCCGCTGACGGGCTCGGTGTCCGCGATCTCCGTCGGGATCATCGACGGCACGCCGATGCTCGACCTGCCGTACGTCGAGGACGTGCGCGCGGAGACCGACATGAACGTCGTGATGACGGGCGAGGGGTCCTTCGTCGAGGTGCAGGGCACCGCCGAGGGCGCCCCGTTCACGAAGCCCGAGCTGGACTCGCTGCTCGACCTCGCCGCGGCCGGGAACGCCGAGCTCACCAGGCTCCAGGCGATCGCGCTGGCGGGCTGACCATGGCACGCCTGGCCGTTGCGACCGGCAACGCCCACAAGGTCGAGGAGATCTGGGCGATCCTGGCCGGGCAGATCGAGGACCTCGCGCGCGAGGACCTGGTCGACGCGCGCTCGCTCGGAGCTCCGTCACCGGTCGAGGACGGGGTCACGTTCGAGGCCAACGCGCTGATCAAGGCGCGTGCGCTCGCCGAGTCCTCGGG
>JAUIBG010000203.1 GCA_030428165.1 Actinomycetes bacterium | reverse complement strand
GATGCGCGTGATCAGCGCCTCGTCCCTGACCTTCGCCTGCTCGCACATGGCGTAGCCGATGAAGTAGCGCTGCAGCGCGGTGTAGCCGTCCAGCTCGGGGGCGTCGTCGATCGAGGCGATCCCCGCATCGGCCAGCGCGATCGCGTAGGCCTTGAGGCCGATCTCGAGACCTGCCAGGTCGCCGATGTTCTCGCCGACCGTGAGTGCACCGTTGACCGTGTGCTCGTCGTCCAGCTGGGCGGGGGAGTAGCTGTTGAACTGCTCGATGAGCACCGCGGCGCGGGCGGAGAACGCCTCGCGGTCCTCGGCGGTCCACCAGTCGTCGAGCTTGCCGGTGCCGTCGTACTTGGAGCCCTGGTCGTCGAAGCCGTGGCCGATCTCGTGGCCGATCACCGAGCCGATGCCGCCGTAGTTGACCGCGTCGTCCGCGTCGGGGTGGAAGAAGGGCGGCTGCAGGATGGCGGCGGGGAAGACGATCTCGTTCGCCATCGGCAGGTAGTAGGCGTTGACGGTCTGCGGCGTCATCAGCCACTCGGTGCGGTCGACCGGCTTGCCGATCTTGGACCACTCCCAGTCCTCCTCGAACGCGTGGCTCGCCTTGAGGTTCGCGATGAGGTCGTCGGCGGAGAACTCGAGGCCCGAGTAGTCGCGCCACTTGTCGGGGTAGCCGATCTTGGGCGTGAACTGCTCGAGCTTCTCGAGCGCCTTGGCGCGGGTGGTGTCCGTCATCCAGTCGATCGCCTCGATCGACTGCCGGTACGCGCGGATCAGGTTGCCGACGAGGATGTCCATGGCCTCCTTGTGCGACGGCGGGAAGTGGCGGGCGACGTACTCCTGGCCCACCTCCTCGCCAACGGCGCCCTCGACGAGCGAGACGCCGCGCTTCCACCGGGCGCGCTGCTCGGGAGTGCCGGAGAGGACCTTGCCGTAGAAGTCGAAGTTGGCCGCCGAGATCTCCTCGGACAGGTAGGCGGCGTGACCGTTCACGACGCGCCAGACGAGGTACTGCTTCCAGGTGTCGAGCGGTACGGTGCCGAAAAGGGCCGCGAACTCGGTGAAGTAGCTGGGCTGGTAGGCGATCAGCAGGTCGCGTGCGACGACGGGCATGTTGATGGCGGTCGCCCAGGCGTCCCAGTCGAAGCCAGGCGCGCTCTCCATCAGGCCCGCGATCGTGGTGGGGTTGTGCGTCTTGTCGGCCTCGCGGTTCGCGACCACGTCCCAGTGGTGGCTCGCGAGCAGCGTCTCGAGTTCCATCACGACGGCGGGGTCGAACGGGGCGCCCGTCAGCTCGGCCATGCGCGCCACGTGCGCGACGTACTTCTCGCGGGTCTCGGCGTGCTTGTCCTCGCGGTAGTAGGCCTCGTCGGGCAGGCCGATGCCGTACTGCGACAGGTAGACGACGTTGCGGTCCGGGTCCGCCTTGTCCGCGAAGACGTAGTAGCCGATGGGGCCGCCGATGCCGCCGCGCTGCAGCTCGCCCATCAGTGCCGGCAGGCCGGCGATGTCGTCGAGCGCCGCGATGGCGTCGAGCTCGGGCTTCAGCGGCGAGGCGCCCAGCGCGTCGAGGCGCTCGGTGTCCATGAAGGAGGCGTACAGCGCGCCGATGCGGCTGTCGCCGGGCGCCTCCTCGATGATCTCGCGCACGTGCTTCTCCGACTCGTCGCGCAGCTGATAGAAGCTGCCGTCGGCCGCGCGGTCCGCGGGGATCTCGTGCGTCGCCTCCCACGGTCCGGTGACGAACCGGTAGAAGTCGTCCTGCGCGCGGACGGTGGGCGAGAAGGTGGACGGATCGATGCCGGAGTGTGCCATGGCATCACCCTAGGCGGGCGGGCCAGTGCGGGACGCGCGTGTTCGCGTAGGGCCTAGCGGCGCTGCATCCCGTGCCGACTCGCGGCCGCCTCGTTGCAGCATCCTGGGCCGCGCCGACTCGCGACCTCCGGACCCAAGGATGGTCCGGTCTGCCCGATTTGCGCCGACATTCGCGGCATTGCGGACGCTGTATGGGTCCGCTTCCTTCAACGTGGCCGGGCCCGTGCGGTACGCGCGTGTTCGCGCAGGGCCTAGCGGCCCGGCGCGGTCCTGCCCCTAGAAGTGGAAGTTGGGTCCGGGCAGCACGTCGCCGCGCAGCGCGCGCGAGAGGTCCAGCACCGCGAACGGCTGGCGCTCCTGAACCTGCCCGGCGTCGAACATCGAGCGGATGGTCACGCCGCCGAAGTACGCGGACGACAGCTGCTGGATCGTGAGCGCCACATCGGCGTCCGACTCGGCGAGATCGACCCGCTCCATCACGCCTCCGGCGCCCGCCGCCGTGCTGAGGCGCCAGGTGCCCGCGTTCTCGGGCAGAACCTCATCGGTGAGCGCGATCGTGACTGACGCATCGGCGCCGTAGGTGCGCGCCTCCATGCAGGCCTTCACGTCGATCAGCCGTGCCCAGATGCCGTCGTAGACGTGCTTGACCACTCCGCGGTGGGGGCCGATGAGCCGCATCAGCGGGTCGTCGGGCGTCACCAGGTCCGTCTCGGCCTTCGCGCTCAGATCGATCGTCGTCAGCACCGACCAGAGCCGATGATGCGCGGCGGGCGTGAGCGCGCCGTGGAACATGACGTGGACCGTGTCCCCGGGAACGCCGCCCTCCCACTTCTGCTCGCGCCTGAAGGTCGCCGCGCCCACGACATCGGCGCCGTCGCGGACGACCACCACCCTGCGGTGCTCCTTGCCGCCGCGCGCGTGCTCCATCTCGACCGTGTACCAGGCGAGGTTCTCGTCCGACATGGCCGCGCTGCCCGGGCGGTCCATGGCGGCCGCGACCTCGGCGATCAGCGGCGGATGGACGTCGGGGTCCAGCGTCTCGATCTCCACGGACAGCGCGTCGGAACCCGCGACGTCGGCGAGCTTGGCGCCCCGACCGATGTTCACCTCGGCCGTCTCGCCGACGTTTCCATAGCCGAACCGGCCGTAGATCGCCTGCTCGGCCGCCCACAGTGTCGACATGATCGCGCCCTCGCCCTTGGCGACCTCGAAGTGGTCGGCGATCATCCGGGTGAGGATGCCGCGGCGCCGGTGACCGGGGTGCACCGAGACGATGGTGAGGCCCTGGTTGGGCACCCGCGCGCCGCCGGGGACGACGGTGGGCATGTCGAAGGCGCCGTAGACGCCGCGCAGCCGTCCGGAGGCGGTCTCCTCGACCGCCTTCGTGAAGCGCCACGGAATGCTGGCCTGCGCGATCGCAGTGTCGCCGATGTGCGGCTCGTCGCCGAAGCCCAGGCCCAGCACCTCGTCAACCTCGCCGCGGCGGTCATCGGCTGGCGTGATGAGGCGATACGTGTCGTCGAATCCCATGCGGCCAGTGAATCACCCCGGGGGAGGCCGGCGCGAGGGGGAGTGCGGCATGATGGGGCCATGCGCGTTCAC
>JAUIBG010000035.1 GCA_030428165.1 Actinomycetes bacterium | reverse complement strand
GCGGCGCGGCATGGTGGCCGAGTAGGGCTGGCCGGTGAGCGCGATCACCTCGAGCGCGCGCACGACGCGCCTGGCGTTGCGGGGGTCGATGTCGGTGCCGGCCTGCGGGTCGAGCTCCGCGAGCTCGCGGTGCAGCATGCCGGATCCCTCGGCCACGACGCGGGCCTCGAGCCTCGCGCGCACCTCGGGATCGGTGGGCGGGAACTCGAGGTGGTCGACGAGAGCGCGCACGTACAGTCCAGAGCCGCCGACCACGACGGCGCGGTGCCCGCGTGCGTGGATGTCCCGCACGGTGGCCCTGGCGGCCTCCTGGTACTGGGCGACGGCCGCCTCCTCGGTGACGTCATGCGTGTCGAGGTGGTGGTGCGGGATCCCGCGGCGCTCCGCAACGGGGAGCTTCGCTGTGCCGATGTCCATGCCGCGGTAGAACTGCATCGCGTCGGCGTTCACGATCTCCGCGTCCAGGCGCTCGGCGAGGTCGAGAGCGAGCGCGGACTTGCCGGTCGCGGTCGCGCCGACGATCACGATCGCCGGCGGCTGCGACTCGTCGTAGGCGTCGGTCACGGCTACGGGCGTCCCACCCTGATGGTCGGCAGGCCCAGGCTCACGGGGCCGGCGGGCGCGGGCGCGCCGGTGCCGCAGGAGTCGCCGCCGTGCGAGTGGTCGTCGGACGACCCGTGCTCCCATGCTTCGCCCGCTCGGGTGCGGCGGACCGCATACGTGCCGCCGCCGATCGCGGAGTCGGCCACCAGGTGATGAGGGGCCGCGTAGGTGACGTCGACGGTGACCATGTCGCCGGGACGCGGGACGTCCGCAGGACGGCCCTCGACCTCGGCGGGCACGGTGAAGTGCACCAGGCGGTTGTCGGGCGCGCGGCCGCTGAGGCGGTCCGAGTCGGAGTCCTTGCGTCCGCCGTGGTCGAGCACCATGAGCTCGACCGTGCGGCCCACCTGACGCTGGTTCTCCTCGAGCGAGATGCGCTCCTGGAGCTCGAGCAGCCTGTCGAAGCGGTCCTGCAGGATCTCCTTGGGCACCTCGGGCATCTCGTAGGACGGGGTGCCGGGACGCGGCGAGTACTGGAACGTGAAGGCGCTCGAGAAGCGCGACGCGTCGACGACCCGCATCGTCTCCTGGAAGTCCTCCTCGGTCTCGCCGGGGAAGCCCACGATGATGTCGGTCGTGATCGCCGCGTCGGGCATGGCCGCGCGGACCTTGTCGAGGATCCCGAGGAACTTCGCCGAGCGGTAGGAGCGGCGCATCGCGCGCAGCACCGCGTCGGAGCCGGACTGGAGCGGCATGTGCAGGCTGGGCATGACGTTCGGGGTCTCTGCCATCGCCTCGATCACGTCGTCGGTGAAGGCGGCGGGGTGGGGCGACGTGAAGCGCACGCGCTCGAGGCCCTCGATCTCGCCGCACGCGCGCAGCAGCTTCGCGAACGCGCCGCGGTCGCCGAACTCGACGCCGTAGGAGTTGACGTTCTGCCCCAGCAGGGTGACCTCGACGGCGCCCTGCGACACCAGCGCCTGGACCTCGGCGAGGATCTGGCCTGGCCTGCGGTCGCGCTCCTTGCCGCGCAGCGACGGCACGATGCAGAAGGTGCAGGTGTTGTTGCAGCCCACCGAGATCGACACCCAGCCCGAGGCGATCTGGTCGCGGCGGCTGGGGAGGGTCGACGGGAAGGTCTTGAGGGTCTCCTCGATCTCGACCTGGGCCTCGGCGTTGTGGCGCGCGCGCTCGAGCAGGACGGGCAGGACGTCGATGTTGTGCGTGCCGAAGACCACGTCGACCCACGGCGCCTTCTCGACAATGGTGCCGCGGTCCTTCTGCGCGAGGCAGCCGCCCACGGCGATCTGCATCGCGGGGTTGCTCTTCTTCTTGGCCGCCAGCAGCCCGAGGTTGCCGTAGAGCCTCGACGCCGCGTTCTCACGCACGGCGCAGGTGTTGATCACGACGATGTCGGCCTCGTCAGCTCCCTCGTGGGCGGCGCTGTAGCCCGCGTCCTCGAGCAGGCCTGCCATGCGCTCGGAGTCGTGCACGTTCATCTGGCATCCCAGCGTGCGGACCACATAGGTGGGCGAGGCGGCGGTGTCGGTCATGATTCTCCGGCCACGGCGTCGGCGCGCAGCTCGCGCACCACGGTGACCCTGATCTCCCCCGGGAACCGGGGATCGGCGTCGATGTGCCCCGCAATTGTACGCGCGAGCTCGGGCACGTCCTGGTCCGCGACCTCGCCGGGCTCGACCGCGACCCAGACCTCGCGCCCCGCGGCCATCACCAGCGCCTTGGACACGCCAGGGCGGGCGCCGATCTCTCGCTCGAGCGCCTTCATGCGGTCCAGGTAGGGCTCCGCCTCCTCGCGCCGTGCGCCTGGCCTGCCGGCCGACGCGCGGTCCGCGACCTGAAGGATCACCGCCTCGAGCGTGTCGGGGCGCACCTCGCCGTGATGAGCGGCGACGGCGTTCACGACGGGCTCGCCCTCCCCGGTCGCACGCAGCTCCGCGGCGCCGAGCGCCGCGTGGGTGCCGGCGCGATCGTCGGTGAAGGCCTTGCCGAGGTCGTGGAGGAGCGCGGCGCGGCGCGCGAGCGCCTCGTCGGCTCCGACCTGACTCGCGATCTCCGCCGCGAGCCGTGCGGTCTCGACGGAGTGCCCGAGCACGTTCTGCCCCATCGAGGAGCGCAGGCGGAGGCGTCCGAGAGTCGTGAGCACTCCCTCGGACAGTCCGTCCACGCCCGCCTGCCGTGCCGCGTCGCGTCCCGCGCGCAGATCACGCTCCGGGGTCGCGGCGACGGCGGCGGCGTACGCCTTCTCGATGCGCGAGGGCTGGATGCGACCGTCGTCGACGAGGATGCGGAGCGTCTCGGAGGCGACCTCGCGCCTGGCGAGGTCGAATGTGCTCAGGTGGACGCCGTTGGCGTCGTCGTCGATGAGCACGGTCACGCCCGTGAGCGACTCGAGCACGCGGATGTTGCGTCCCTCGCGGCCGATGATCCGGCCCTTCATCTCCTTGGACGGCAGGGGGAACCACGCGGCGGTGGCGTCCGTCGTGGCCTCGCCCACCTGACGCTCCATCGAGGCGATCAGCGTCTCGCGGGCGAGCGCGTCGGCGTCCTGCGCAACGGCCCCGACGGCGACGTCCGCCAGCGGCGCTGCGGAGCCGTCTCGCGCCTCAGCCACGATGCGGGCAGCCTCGGTTCTCGCCTCGGTCAAGATGCGCTCGGCCTCGCGATGCGCTTCAGAGACAGGTTCAGGAGCGTCGTCGAGCACGCCAGCCGGCTCGCCGTTCTCAGCAGGCGCGTCGCCGACAGCGGTCGGATCCGCGGCTCCCGCGCCGTGGTCTGCGGCGTCGTTGTCCTTGGCCGGCGCCACGATCGCCTCCGCCTGCGCCGACACCTCGCGCGCCGACTGGCGGACCCGCAGCGCCATGAACAGGACGAGTGCTCCGCCGGTCAGCAAGGCGAGCGCCAGCACCAGCGCGATGACTCCGCCCCAGGCTTCCCAGCTCACATCCGCTCCCGTCGCTCGTCGCACGACCGGAGGCGGCCGCCGCTAGAGATCAGTATCCCGTGACAGCCGGTCCACGACCGAATACGCGACATCGGGACCGTAGCCCTTGCGCGCGAGCATCGACACGACCGTGCGGGTGCGTGCGGCTGGCTCTCTGCCCTCGAGCCTGATCCATCTGGCGCGCGCGAGCTCGAATGCCGCGTCGTGCTCGTCCTCGTCCGAGATCTGGGAGAGCGCCTCGTCGATGTCGTCGCGCTGGAGGCCCTTGCGCTGCATGCGCATCGAGATCTCGCGCCGGGCGAGCTTCTTGTCGCGGAAGTGCGCGCCTGCCATGGACTTGGCGAACGCGGCGTCATCCACGAGACCCACCTCGCGGTAGCGGTCGATGAGGTCGTCGGCAACCTGCTCGGTCACGCCTCGGGCCACGAGCTTCTCCCGTAGCTGCGACTCCGTGCGCGCCGAGTGGTTGAGCAGGTTGAGCGCGATCCGCCGAGCCTCTTCCGTGTCATCGATCACGACGGGCTCGGCCGGCTCCCGCCTAGAAGGTCGCTGCCTCTTCGTCAACGGCCTGCTCCGCGGTCTCTGCGGTCTCCTCGGGCTTCACGCCCACACCCAGCTTGGTCTTGACCTTCTTCTCGATCTCGTCCGCGAGGTCCGGGTTGTCCTTGAGGAACTGCCTGGCGTTCTCCTTGCCCTGGCCCAGCTGATCGCCGTCGTAGGTGTACCAGGAGCCGGACTTCTTCACGAAGCCGTGCTCGACGCCCAGGTCGATGATTCCGCCCTCGCGCGAGATGCCCTGGCCGTAGAGGATGTCGAACTCCGCCTGCTTGAACGGCGGCGCCACCTTGTTCTTCACGACCTTGACCCTGGTGCGGTTGCCGACCGGCTCGGTGCCCTCCTTGAGGGTCTCGATGCGGCGGACGTCCAGACGGACCGACGCGTAGAACTTGAGCGCCTTTCCACCGGTGGTCGTCTCGGGCGAGCCGAAGAACACGCCGATCTTCTCGCGCAGCTGGTTGATGAAGATCGCCGTGGTGCCGGTGGTGTTGAGGGCACCGGTGATCTTGCGCAGGGCCTGCGACATCAGGCGAGCCTGGAGGCCGACGTGGCTGTCACCCATCTCTCCCTCGATCTCGGCCTTGGGCACGAGCGCCGCGACCGAGTCGATCACGAGCACGTCCACGCCTCCGGAACGGACCAGGATGTCCGCGATCTCGAGCGCCTGCTCGCCGGTGTCCGGCTGCGAGACGATGAGGTCGTCGGTGTTCACGCCGAGCTTCTTCGCGTACTCGGGGTCGAGCGCGTGCTCGGCGTCGATGAACGCGGCGGTGCCGCCGGCCTTCTGCATGTTCGCGACGGCGTGGAGCGCGACGGTCGTCTTACCGGAGGACTCCGGGCCGTAGATCTCGATGATGCGGCCGCGCGGGAGGCCTCCGATGCCGAGGGCGATGTCCAGCGACAGGGCTCCCGTCGGGATCACGGGGACGGCCACACGCTCCTGGTCGCCCAGGCGCATCGCCGAGCCCTTGCCGAACTGCCGGTCGATCTGACCCAGCGCCGCTGCCAGCGCCTTCTCGCGGTCCTGTGACTTCGCCATGCTGTCTCGCCTTTCGTCATCAGCCGGGGACGGCTGCCTTCACCTGACACCGACGGTATGCCGACCCTCTGACATTCGCCCTGCGTCCGCCTGGCGTGTCTCGGGCCGCCGCCTCGGGCGTCCTGGGGACAACTGTAATCGAACAGGTGTTCGACCGTCAGCGACACGCCGCGCATCGGCGTGTCGTGACACGAGTGACCGCACAGGGGCGGGACTACCGGCGCCTGCCCCGCGGCACGATCGCCCTGGCGTCGCGTCCGGCGCGCTGCTCGACGGGCACGCGCATCTGCTCGCTCCAGGCGTGCCACACCGAGGCGGGGTCCACGCCGGCCTCGAGTGAGTCGGCGACGGTGAGATTGGTGGCGTCGAGCACCAGTTCGCGCGAGAGCGTCCTGCTGTAGGTGTCGCCGAAGACCTCGTCGGCCAGGCTCCAGAATGCGCTCAGGCGCACCGGACTAGCGGGCCTTGACGGCGTCGAAGAACTCGGAGACGGTGTCGGGGATCACCGGCACGACTGCCGTCGACGCGACGGCCTCGGCCATCTCGAAGCGCTCGGAGACGCTGCGCAGGACGGCCGACATCGGCACGTCGAGAGCGTCGCAGATCGATGCGAGCAGCTCGGAGGAGGCCTCCTTCTGGCCCCGCTCGACCTCGGAGAGGTACCCGAGCGAGACGCGCGCATCCGACGAGACGTCGCGAAGGGTCTTGCCCTGCTCGAGGCGAGCGTCCCGGAGGACGTCACCGAGCTCGTTGCGCAGGATCGGCATGCGTCCCCCCTTCAGCGCTAGCGCATTGATCGTCATGTTCCGTTCAACGCAGGTTAGCCGACTTATGTTCCGTTCAGGTCACGCGGGCGTTTCGCTTTGGGAAGAATCGCGGCGAGCGCGGCGTCGAGCGCGCTGGCCACGGCGGCCGCCCTCACGTCGTCCCTGCCCCCGGAGGCGCGGTGCCACGAGGCGCTGTCGCCCTCCGCGGAGCTCACTCCGATCACGTACTCCCCCGGCTCATGGCCCGCATGCGGATCGGGTCCGGCGACACCCGTGGTGGACACCGCGACGTCGGCACCCGTGAGACGTCTCGCGCCGGCCGCCATCGCGATCGCGACCTCGGCGCTCACCGGCCCCGGGTCCACCAGCAGCGCGGGATCGACGCCCAGGACCTGCGCCTTCATCTCGGTGGCATACGTCACGGCGCCGCCGAGGAAGACCTCCGACGCCCCTGGCACCGCGACGATCGCGGCCGCCACAGCGCCGCCGGTGAGCGACTCGGCGCAGGCGACGGCCACGCCGGCCTCACGCGCCGCGGCCACCACGGCCGCAGCCGATGCCGCAGTCGCCTCGCGGGTCACGCCGCCTCCGGATCGGGAGACTCCGAGGAGCGCCGCACCGCGGCGATCGCGAACGCGTACTGGATCCCCGTGACGACCGCGACGACCGCGGCGGCGATGAGGACGGCGAAGCCGATCCAGTGGACAAGCGGACCGCCGCCGAGGACCCCCGGCCACATCATCAGCACGATCGCGAGGAACTGGAGCACGGTCTTGAGCTTGCCGCCTTTCGAGGCGGGGATCGCCTCCTTCGACGCCACGGCGAGCCTGCCAAGCGTCACGCCGATCTCGCGCACGGCGAGGATCGCGACCACCCACCACAGCATCGGCCCCCAGAAGACGGCCAGCGTCGCCAGCGTCACGAGCACGAGCGCCTTGTCCGCGATCGGGTCGGCGAGCACGCCGAATCTCGAGACCACGTCCCAGCGCCGCGCGAGGTAGCCGTCGAGGAAGTCGGTGAGCGCGGCGGCGACGAATGTCGCGAGCGCCGCGGCCATCCGTGGCCCGTACGCGAGCGCGATCGCCTCGTCGGCGCCGGCGCTCGCCGCGTAGTCGCTGGCGTCGAGGACGATGAAGACCACGACGAGCGGAACGGCGACGAGCCTGGCGGCCGTGAGGATGTTCGGCAGCGCTCGAGTCACGGCGCTCACCCTACCCGCGGGCACATGGCCGGTGCACCGCTAGATGAACGCCCCGTGGTCCGGCGAGACCGGAGGGGTGCCCAGCAGGCGGGTGGGCGCGGACGATGGCGTCCAGTGCACCGACTCCGCGGGCACCGCCGGGCCGAAGTGCCAGCCCATCGCGTACTGCCAGCCCGCCTTCGCGAGCGCCCTGGCCTGCGACTCGTTCGCGACGCCTGCGGCGATCGAGGCCACTCCGAGCGCCGCGCTCCAGACCGCGAGCGCCGCGCATGCCGCCGTCGCCTCCCTGGCGGCGGGCAGCGCCGCGGCGAGCGAGGCCGAGGACCGGATCCCGTCGAAGTGCACCGCAGCCACGACCTTCTCGGCGAGGCCGGCGCCGGCCACCGAGTCGGCGATGACGGGCATGCCATACGAGGTCAGGGCCCGCACGGCGGCCTCGAGATCGCGGTCGCCGCGGCTCACGAGCTCCTGGTCGACGCTGAGCACGAGGCGTCGCGTCGCCATGCGGTAGCGCCCGCAGATGTCCACGATGGACTCGCCGAGCGTGGGCTCCGCGATCGACGCCTCGTCGAGCGACACCATGGCCCACGCCGTCGGCGCCGGTCCCCTCGCGAGGAACTCGGCCGCCTTCTCGATGAGGTGGATCGTGAGGTCCGGGGGCGCCACCTCGTCCGCGTAGTCCGCGAAGACCTCGGCCGGGTCGACGATTCCCAGGCGCGGGTGGTCCCAGCGGAGCGAGACCTCGTAGCCGACGACACCGCGGCTGTCGAGGTCGACCACCGGCTGCGCGTGCAGCATCAGGTCGCCGGCGTCCAGCGCGGCGAGCAGGTCCCGTGCGAGCGCCGCGTGGGCCGCGGCGCGGTCGTCCAGATCCGAGGCGTGGACCTCGGTGCGACCGGTGCCGGCCGCCTTGGCCCTGTACATCGCCGCATCGGCCGCGGACAGCAGCCACTCGGCATCGCGCGGCGCCTCGCCTGCGAGAGCGGCGATGCCGATCGACGCGGCGATGGGCACCCTGTGCCTGCCGACGACGAAGGGCGCGCGAAGCGCGACGTGGATCGCGCCGGCGAGCTCGGTCGCCACCTTCTCCGCGTTGTCGGCCTTCACCAGCACGACGAACTCGTCGCCTCCGAGCCTCGCGGGGATCGCCGGCGAGGTCGCGACTGCCTTGAGGACGCTCGAGAAGTACCGCAGCGCATCGTCTCCTGCGCTGTGGCCGAACCGGTCGTTCAGTCGCTTGAACCCATCGAGGTCCATCACCAGCACGGCGAGCCGCCCCGAGGCGCCGCCGGCCGCCAGCGCGGCACTCAGCTCGCGCTCGAAGGACGCGCGGTTCGCGAGCCCCGTGAGCGAGTCGTGCTCAGCTCGCCTCGCCAGGTCCTCGCTGCGCTTGCGGATCTCGGTGATGTCCCTGGCCTGGATCACCAGGTGGTCCGGCTGGCCGTTGGCGGCGCGCGCGACCGCGATGTCGGTGACGGCCCACACGGACCGCCCTCCCACCATGAACTCGATCTCGTGGGTGACGCGGGTGACGTCCCCGTCGACGAGGCGACCGATCGAGTTGCGCAGCACCGCGAACTGGGAGGGGTGCACGATGCCGGACACGGACGTGTCGCGGAGGTTGGCGACGGTGGTGCCCACCATGTCGGCGAAGGACTGGTTGACCTCCAGCACCACCCAGTTGAGGTCGACCAGCGCCATGCCCACAGGGGAGCTCTCCATGGCCATCCTGAAGCGCTCATCGGACTGCCGCAGCGCGACGGTCGCAGCGCGCAGCCGGCTGGCGTCGAGGAACCTGATCGCCGTGAACGAGCCGGTCTCCGACGGATACACGGAGTAGTGCGCGCGGAGCCACTGCGGCTCCTCGTCGCCGGCGACGACGGCGAGGATCATCGAGCCGGAGGACTCGCGCGGCGCGAACACGCGCGCCGCCTCGAGCGCGAGGTTGCTCTCGTCGATGAAGCGGACCGGGACGGCGTCGAGCCCGCCTGCGATCAGCTCGTCGCACGAGATCCGCATCAGCGTGGTCGCCTCGTCCGAGGCCGCGACCATGACGCCCTCGGGATTGACGACGACGACCGGCTCATGCGTGGTGGTGAGGGACTCGAGCAGGCGCGAGTCGATCCTGGAGTCGACCGTCGAGAGCTCGCGGCGGGCGGAGCGCTCACGCGCGAAGAGGATGGCGGCGAGCGACAGGAAGAAGACGGACAGCACTGCGAGCACAACCGCCCAGAAGGCGGGCTGCGCCCACTGTTCTACGAGCTCGCCTGCTCCCATGCGGCGTCCCCTTGCCCCTCCAGCGAGGTCCCCTCGACCTCGCCGTCCCCTCTCAGGATAGCCAACGCCGCTGACAGGCCATCAGGAGGGACGAGAACTTCACGTGCCTTGGAGCCCTGCGAGGGGCCCACGACCTCACGGGTCTCGAGCAGATCCATGAGGCGGCCGGCCTTCGCGAAGCCCATCTTGAGCTTGCGCTGGAGCATCGACGTCGAGCCCAGCTGGGTGGTGATCACGAGCTCGGCGGCGGCCAGCAGATCGTCGAGATCGTCGCCGATGTCCTCGGCCACCGCCGCCGATCCCTTCGCCTCGGTGACATCGTCGCGGTAGTCGGGGTTCGCCTGGTTCTTGACGTGCTCGACGGCCGCGTGGATCTCCGTCTCCGACACCCACGAGCCCTGCACGCGCATCGGCTTGGACTCCCCCATCGGGAGGAACAGTGCGTCTCCCTGGCCGATGAGCTTCTCGGCCCCAGGCATGTCCAGGACGACGCGCGAGTCGGCGAGCGACGAGGTGGCGAACGCGAGGCGCGAGGGCACGTTCGCCTTGATCGTTCCGGTGACGATGTCGACGGACGGGCGCTGGGTCGCGAGCACCAGGTGGATGCCGGCCGCGCGCGCGAGCTGCGTGATGCGCTGCACGGACTCGTCGACGTCGCGCGGGGCGACCATCATGAGGTCGGCGAGCTCGTCGACGATCACGAGCAGGTACGGGTACGTCTTGATCTGGCGGTTCGAGCCCGGCAGCGGCTTGACCTTGCCAGAGCGCACCGCCTTGTTGAAGTCGTCCACGTGCTTGTAGCCGAACATCGCCAGGTCGTCGTACCTCATGTCCATCTCCTTCACCACCCACTCGAGGGCCTGCGCGGCCTTCTTCGGGTTGGTGATGATGGGCGTGATGAGGTGCGGGATGCCCTCGTAGATCGACAGCTCGACGCGCTTGGGGTCGACGAGCACCATGCGCACCTCGTCGGGCGTGGAGCGCATCAGGATCGACGTGATCATCGAGTTCACGAACGACGACTTTCCGGCGCCCGTGGCACCCGCGACGAGCAGGTGCGGCATCTTGGCGAGGTTCGCGACGACGTAGCCGCCCTCGACGTCCTTGCCGATGCCGATGGTCATCGGGTGGTCGTTGCGGGTCGCGACGGGCGAGCGCAGCACGTCGCCAAGCGACACCGTCTCGCGGTCGACGTTGGGGATCTCGATGCCGATGGCGGACTTGCCAGGGATGGGCGACAGGATGCGCACGTCCGGGCTCGCCACCGCGTACGCGATGTTCTTCGACAGCTGGGTGATCTTCTCGACCTTGACGCCCTTGCCGAGCTCGACCTCGTAGCGTGTCACCGTCGGACCGCGGGTGAAGCCGGTGACCTCGGCGTCGACCTGGAAGTTCTCCAGCACGCTCTCGAGCGCCTCGACGACGCGGTCGTTCGCAGCGGAGCGCGTCTTGTGGGGCGCGCCCTTCGCGAGCAGCCCAGGGTCGGGGAGGACGTAGGGGGCGGAGTTCTCGAGCTGGCCCTGCTCCCCCGTCGGCACGAGCGAGGTGGCGGCAGGCGCACGCGGCGAGATGACCTCGGTGCGCGGGAACTCGTCCGTGTCGGCCGAGTCGTCGTCGACGCCGTAGTCGTGGTGCTCGATCGGCGCCTGGTACGGGCTCACGGGCGGGCCGTCGTGCTCCTCGTCGTAGCCCCCGCCCTCGGCGAGGTCGACAGACGTGGCGAACGCCTCATCGGCCTCGTAGCCGTCGAGACCCTCCTCGACGTCGTCCTTGCGGCCCGGGATGAGCGCCGCGAGCCCGCGGCGCTTCCCCTCACGCTTCGCGGGGGTCTTCTTCCCCGCCTTCTCCAGCGTCCTGTGCTCGGGGAGGTCGAGCTCGTCCTCGTCGTCGGCCGAGCCGAACAGCAGCCTGGAGCCCAGGTCGCGCGTGCGCGCGACGAGCTCGCGCAGCGGCAGCCCGATGATGACGAGGATGCTGAGGATGCCGAGCAGCACCAGGGTGACGACCGCGATCGGGACGGACAGCAGGAACGACAGTCCTGAGCCCACCATGAAGCCCAGCACACCGCCGGCGGCCTGCCACGCCTCGACGCCCGCCTCGACGGGAGGGAGACCCGCATTGATGTGGATCAGACCGTCGAGGACGGCTGCGACGCCGAACATCCCGATGCCGATGCGCGAGTTGGAGTTGGTCTCGCCTGGCGCGCGGAAGAGTCGGATGGCCATGCCGAGCAGCACCACGGGAAGCACCACGGCCAGCACGCCGAACGCGCCGGCGGAGACCCAGTGGATCGCGGTGCCTGCCCAGCTGGACAGCGCGAACCACTCGCGCGCCGCGATGACGACGGCCAGGATGATGAGGACGATCGCCTGACCGTCGCGTCGCACCTCGACGGGCACGTCGCGCGCTCCGTCGCCCACGCTGCGGACGGCTCCGCCCACCGCTCCCGAGACGCCGCGGCCCATCGCGCCGAGCCCGCGGGCGACCGGGTTCGACTGCTTCTGGGGGCTCCTCGACTTGGTCGAGGTGCCCTTCTTGGGACGCGACTGTGCCATGGAAGCGAACGTAGCAAGGCATCGGCGCGGGGCCGGGGAGCCACTCCGCGCGGACGGCCGACGTGACGGGATCGTTGCGGGCGGGGCCCTACGACTCCACGACGATCGGGATGATCATCGGGCGCCTGCGCAGCTTGGTGCCGACGTAGCGGCCCACCACCCTGCGCGCGACCTGCTGCAGCTGGTACGTGTCCTGGGCTCCGCCCTTGGCGGCCTCCTCGATCGCGTCCTTGACCTTGGGCAGGATCGCGTCGAACACGTCGTCGTCCTCGGCCAGGCCCCTGGCATGGATCTCGGGTCCGGAGACGACCGTGCCGTTCGCGGTGTCGACGACGGCGAAGACCGAGACGAAGCCCTCCTCCGCCAGGATGCGGCGGTCCTTGAGCTCGGCGTCGGTGATCTCGCCGATCGAGCTGCCGTCCACATACACGTGATGCACGTCGACGGCGCCGACGATCTTTGCGCGCCCGTCCTTCACGTCGATGACGGTGCCGTTCTCGACCGCCAGGACCCGATCGGGCTCGATGCCGGTCTTGACCGCCAGGGCGCGGTTGGCCAGCAGATGGCGGACCTCGCCGTGGATCGGCATGACGTTCTTGGGGCGCAGGATGTTGTAGCAGTACAGCAGCTCGCCCGCGGAGGCGTGGCCGGAGACGTGCACCCGCGCGTTCGCCTGGTGCACCACCGTCGCGCCCAGCTTCATCAGCGAGTTGATGACGCGGTAGACGGAGTTCTCGTTGCCGGGGATCAGCGACGAGGCGAACACGACGAGGTCGCCGGGGCCCACCTCGACCTTGTGGTCGTTGCTGGCCATGCGGCTGAGCGCCGCCATCGGCTCGCCCTGCGAGCCGGTCGACATGAAGACGATCTGGTCGTGCGGCAGCGCGTCGGCCTTGCGGGCGTCGATGAGAATGCCCTCGGGGATGTCGAGGTAGCCCAGGTCGGCGGCGATGCCCATGTTGCGCACCATCGAGCGGCCCACGAAGGCGACCCTGCGGCCGTGGTTCGCGGCGGCGTCGATGACCTGCTGGACGCGGTGGACGTGCGACGCGAACGAGGCGACCACGATCTTGCCCTCGACGTCGGCGAAGACGCGGTCCAGCGTGGGGCCGATCTCGACCTCGGCGGTCGTGAAGCCGGGCACCTCGGCGTTGGTGGAGTCCACCTGGAACAGGTCGACGCCCTCCTCGCCGAACCGTGCGAACGCGCGCAGGTCGGTGATGCGGCCGTCGATCGGCAGCTGGTCCATCTTGAAGTCGCCGGTGTTGAGCACCGTGCCGGCGGGCGTGCGCACGAAGACGGCCAGCGCGTCGGGGATCGAGTGGTTGACCGCTGAGAACTCCAGGTCGAAGTCGCCCAGCTTCTCGCGCTGCCCCTCCTTGACCGCGAGGGTCACCGGCTTGATGCGGTGCTCCTGCAGCTTGGCCTCGATGAACGCCAGCGTGAGCTGGGAGCCCAGGATCGGGATGTCCTGGCGCAGGCGCAGCAGGTACGGGACGCCGCCGATGTGGTCCTCGTGGCCGTGCGTGAGCACGATCGCCTCGATGTCGTCGACGCGGTCGGCGATGTAGGCGAAGTCGGGAAGGATCAGGTCGACGCCGGGCTGCGTCTCCTCGGGGAACAGCACGCCGCAGTCGATGACCAGCAGCCTGCCGTCGTACTCGAGGACGTGCATGTTGCGCCCGACCTCGCCCAGGCCCCCGAGCGGGACGGCACGCAGCGTGCCGGGCTTCAGGGCGGGAGGCTCGGAGAGTTCCTTCAAGAAGTGCATGTAGCGAGGCTAGCGCGCGACCGCGACGCCGGCGGCGCGCAGGGCCGCGGTGAAGTCCGCGTACTCGTGGGTCTCGAGCACCACGTGCGGCAGGCGCATGTGCTGGCTGTCGATGACGCCCAGCGCGTACATCGCCGCCTTCGCGGTCACGGCGCCAAGCCCGCCGCCCATGACGGCGTCGATGATCGGCAGATGAGCGGCGAACTCGGCCTCGGCCGTCGCCACGTCGCCCTCGAGGTACGCGTGCACCATCCTGGAGATCGAGTCGCCAGCGGCGTGGGCCGCGACGGAGACGGTGCCGACGGCTCCCGCCTTGAGGAAGTCGAGCGTCAGGCCGTCGTCGCCCGAGTACCAGGCGAGTCCGGTGCGCTCGATGCGCTCCGCGGCCTGGGGCACGTTGCCCGTGGCGTCCTTGACGGCCACGACGGTCTCGCGGGTCGCGAGCTCGTCCAATACCCAGTCCGAGACCGCGAGCGCGGTGCGCCCAGGGATGTCGTAGATCATCACCGGCAGGTCGGTGGCGTCGATGATCGCGTCGAAGTGCGCGAGCACGCCGCGCTGCGACGGCTTCGAGTAGTACGGCGTGAGCGCGAGGATCGCGTCGGCTCCGGCCTCGGCCGCCTGCTCCGCCATGCGGACCGCGTGGACTGTGTCGTTCGATCCGGCTCCGGCGATGATCGTGGCGCGGTCGCCCACCGCCTCGACCAGCGCCTCGGTGAGCTCGACCTTCTCGGGAGC
This sequence comes from Actinomycetes bacterium, assembly GCA_030428165.1. Taxonomy (GTDB): domain Bacteria; phylum Actinomycetota; class Actinomycetes; order Actinomycetales; family Demequinaceae; genus Demequina. The sequence goes on along the minus strand of JAUIBG010000035.1, from coordinate 3,137 downwards.
GTGCGTGGTCGGCGCCTCCCCCGTGGTCCCCGAGATGACGAGGGCATCCGAGCCGTGCTCGAGCAGGTAGTTCGCGGCGGCGATCGCTCCGTCGAGGTCGAGCGAGCCGTCCTCGTGCATCGGCGTGACCATCGCGGTCACGACGGTTCCGAGGGGTCCAGTGGTCATGGGCCTAACTTAGCGCGCACGCGCGCGGGCCGATGCGCGGGCAGACGGCCGCTCTCGCCTCACCCGCGCGGGGCCCACCGCTACGGCAGGACGATCTCGAAGTCGGGGTCTCCCGGCTGCAGCACGCCGAACAGCGTGGTGAGTTGAGCGGCGTCGCCCTCCAGCTCGATGCCAGGCGAGTCCGCGTCCCCGGCGACGAGCGCGAGCAGGCGCGCCTTGGTGAGCGCGACGCTGAGCGGGGCGCCGGTCGTCTCACCGGCCTCGGCCGCGACGAGGACTCCGTTGTGCAGGGTGACCCTGAACCACCTGGCGAGGTCGGTGAGGTGCACGTCCGTGGCGAGATCCAGGTCCCAGGCCCGCGGGCCGTCGACGGCGATGGCCATCGCGTCGAAGATCTGCTCCGGGCTGAGCTGGGCCATGAGCTCAGGCGCGTCGGTCCTCGTGGGAGTGCCGAACGTGCCGTCGCGCAGCTCCGTGGCGCCTGACAGGAAGAAGTTCCTCCAGGTTCCGTTCTCCGAGCCGTAGCCGAGCTGCTCAAGCGTGTCGGCGTACAGCGCACGCCCCGCGGCGTGGTCGGAGTCGACGAACACGACATGGTCGAGCAGCGTCGCCGCCCACCTGAAGTCGCCCTCGTCATACGCCTGCCGCGCGAGCGCGACCACGCTGTCGATCCCGCCCATCGCCGCGACGTAGCGCCGCGCCTGAGCGGCCGGGGGGTGAGGCCAGAGCCGTGCCGGATTGCCGTCGAACCATCCCATGTAGCGCTGGTAGATGGCCTTCACGTTGTGGCTCACGGAGCCGTAGTAGCCCCGAGCGCCCCACGAGCTCTCGAGCGCGGGCGGCAGCGCAATGGCCTCGGCGATCTCAGCGCCATTCATGCCCTGATTCAGCATCCGCAGGGTCTGGTCGTGCAGGTACTTGTACAGATCGCGCTGAGTGGCGATGTAGTCGACCACGGCCTCCGCTCCCCAGGTGGGCCAGTGGTGCGAGCTGAACATCACATCGGCCCTGCTGCCGAAGTCCGCGATCACCTCGGTGAGGTATCGCGCCCACACGTTCGGGTCGCGCACCAGCGCGCCGCGCAGGGTCAGCAGATTGTGCAGCGTGTGGGTGACGTTCTCGGCCATGCAGAGCGCCCGCATGCCAGGGATGAGGAAGTGCATCTCGGCCGGAGCCTCCGTGCCTGGCGCCATCTGGAACTCGAACGTGAGCCCGGCGAGCGTGTGGGTCTCGCCCGTTGCGGCGACCTCGATCGTCGGCAGGATGATGCCGGGGCTGCCGGTCGACGTCGTCTGGCCCAGGCCCGCACCCACCTGACCGTCGACTCCCTTGCGCAGCGATGCCCCGTACATGTAGCCGGCGCGCCTGCTCATCGCGACGCCCGCATACACGTTCTCGGCGACCGCGTGACCCACGAGCTCGGCAGGCGCGACGATCTCCACGTCTCCGGCGGCCACTTCTGCCGGGTCGACGATCCCGAGCACGCCTCCGAAGTGGTCCAGGTGCGAGTGGGTGTAGATCACCGCCTTGATCGAGCGGTCGCCGCGGTGCTCGCGGTACAGCGCCATCGCGGCAGTGGCACACTCCTTCGAGATCAGCGGGTCGACCACCACCACCCCGTCGTCGCCCTCGATCACCGACATCACACTGAGGTCGAGCCCGCGCACCTGGTAGATGCCCTCGGCGACCTCGTACAGACCGTGCTTGGCGCACAGGATCGACTGCCTCCACAGGCTTGGGTGCACGGTGGTCGGAGCATCCCCTGCAAGGAAGTCGTACGCGGAGCAGTCCCACGCCACGGAGCCGTCGGCCTTGCGTATCACGGGATCGGAGAGGGTCCCGAGGAAGCCGCGATCGGCGGCGTCGAAGTCTGCAGTGTCGGCGAACGGCAGCTCGGCGAGGTGCGCCGCGTGCGCCTGGACGATGGTGGGAGTGGGCTCGTTCGACATGGTCGCTCCTTCGCGCGCCGAGAACCGCTGCGGCGCACAGTGCGCCACGGTCTCAGCGTCGCCCCTGCGGCAGCGGGCGCGCAAGGGACGAAGGCCCCCGAATCCACCGCTACTGCGCGCCACCGTCTCCCCGGCATCGGCTGGGCGTAGCCTGGGCGATGTGAGCGAGATCCCCACCCCGTACGAGGACCTGCTGCGCGAGGTGCTCGCCGACGGCACCCCGAAGTCCGACCGCACCGGCACCGGCACCGTCTCGGTGTTCGGTCGCCAGATCCGCTACGACCTGAGCCAGGGCTTCCCGCTGCTCACGACCAAGCGCGTGCACGCGAAGTCCGTGGTGGGCGAGCTGCTGTGGTTCCTTCGCGGCGACACCAACGTGCGCTGGCTGCAGGAGCGCGGCATCACCATCTGGGACGAGTGGGCCGACGAGAACGGCGACCTCGGTCCGGTCTACGGCTACCAGTGGCGCTCGTGGCCGGCCCCGAACGGCGGCCACGTCGACCAGATCGCGAACGTGATCGAGTCCATCAGGAACAACCCGGACTCGCGTCGCCACATGGTGGTGGCGTGGAACCCCGCCCTCGTGGACGACATGGCGCTGCCGCCGTGCCACGCGATGTTCCAGTTCTACGTGGCCGACGGGAAGCTGTCGTGCCAGCTGTACCAGCGCAGCGCCGACCTGTTCCTCGGCGTGCCCTTCAACATCGCGTCGTACGCGCTGCTCACCCACATGATCGCCGCGCAGACCGGGCTCGAGGTGGGCGACTTCGTGTGGACCGGCGGCGACTGCCACATCTACGACAACCACCGCGAGCAGGTCGCCCTGCAGCTCAGCCGTGAGCCCTACCCGTACCCGACCCTGTCGCTGCCGGTGAAGGACTCGCTGTTCGACTACGACATCGACGATGTCGTCTTCGAGAACTACCAGCACCACCCGGGCATCAAGGCCCCGGTGGCCGTCTGACGGGAGCCGACATGACTGTGCGCGCGATCTGGGCCCAGGCGAGGGACGCCGAGGGG
>JAUIBG010000202.1 GCA_030428165.1 Actinomycetes bacterium | reverse complement strand
GGGATCCCGTCCCCGGACGCCCCAGCAGCCCTCGGCTCCGCGCCGCGGCTCAGTCATCCCCGAGCCCGATTCTCGCTCGCGTCAGCGACCTCAGTCGCAGCCGGGAAGCGCGTCGCGGACCTCGACCTCGGGCCGGGATCAGATCCCGGTGCGCGAGTCGTCGCGCAGTGCCCAGCGTCCACCCCAGTCGCGTCCGGCACAGTCGAGCGCGTCCCAGTCACGTCCAGCACAGTCGCGACCGACGCAGTCGCGCCCTGCCCCGCAGGGCACGCAGGCTCGACCCCAGCCGGACTCGGCTCCGGTGCCGAAGAAGCGCAAGCGGCGCGCAGGGCGCGTGATCGGCCGGCTCCTCCTGGTGCTGCTGCTGCTCGTCGTGGGCTCGGCGACGTGGTTCCTGTGGTGGGCGAACGGCAAGATCGAGCGGGTCGACGTCCTCTCCGGCGCGGCGGACACCCCCGGCACGACGTACCTGATCGTGGGCTCCGACTCCCGTGAGGGCTGGGGCTGGGACGGCACCGAGGGCGCGAGGACCGACACGATCATCCTGATCCACGAGCCCGAGTCGGGTCCGACGGCGATGATCTCGATCCCTCGCGACTCGTACGTGTCGATCCCCGGGTACTCCGACAACAAGATCAACGCCTCCTTCGCCTTCGGCGGGCCGCCGCTCCTGATCGAGACGGTGGAGGGCGTCACCGGGCTCACGATCGACCACTACCTCGAGATCGGGTTCCAGGGGGTCTCCGGGATTGTCGACGCGCTCAGCGGAGTGGAGCTCTGCTACGGCAGCGACGTCGACGACGAGCTGAGCGGCATGGTGTGGGAGGCGGGCTGCCACGTCACTGGCGGAGACGACGCGCTCGCGTTCGCCCGCATGCGCTACAGCGACCCGACGGGCGACATCGGCAGGACCGCGAGGCAGCAGCAGCTCGTCTCGGCGGTCTCCGACGCGGCGCTCAGCCGGGACACGCTCCTCAACCCGTTCGCCGTCAGCCGCCTGGTAAATGCGGGACTCGAGGCCGTCGTCGTCGACGAGGACATGAGCATCCTCGGCCTGGGCAAGGCGGCCCTCGTGTTCCACTCGGCGCAGGGGGACCAGGCGGTCACCGGCACGCCGCCGCTGTCGAGCATCAACTACTCCGTCTCGGGCGTCGGCTCGACCGTCCTGCTCGACCCCGAGCAGTCCGACGCCTTCTGGGTGGCGGTGCGGGACGGTACCTTCGAACCGGGCACCGAGGTGGGCGGCGTCGACTGGTAGCAGGCCGCAACGTGCCGGACCTCGGCATCGGCCTTACCATTGGTCTTCGGACTCGCGGAGTGGAGAGGCTCCGCAGGTCCCTGCGAAGTCTCGTCCTGCGCGGATAGGAGACGGACAGCACATGACGACCGTGGCGCAGCGCGCCGGTGCCATCGCGACGAGCGAGAGCGCCAGGGCGGCCCTCACCGTGTGGACGGTCATCCTGCTCAACTCGGGGCAGGGCTTCCGCTACGCACTCGGCATCGTGCCGTATGTGCTCCTCGTGGTCCTCACCCTGATCGCGGTGGCGGTCGCCTTTCGGCCGGCGCTGCGGACGCTGCGACCGCCGTTCCTCATCGGCGCCTTCGTGTCGCTGGCGGCCCTGAGCGTTCTGTGGAGCGCGACGCCTGCCGTGACGGCCGTGGCGGTGGCGGTCCTCATCGTCACCACCCTGGTCGCGATGACGCAGGTCCGCGCGTTCAGCTCGGGCCGGTTCATGGAGCTGCTGTACCGCGGCTTCCAGATCAGCCTGGTGATGGGCGTCCTCTTCGAGGCCGTCGTCGCGCTCGTCGTCCGCGCTCCTGTGCCGCCGCTGTCGGGCGACCTCGCGAGCATCGCCGAGCGCGCCGAGGGCACCGACCAGTGGTGGTCGGAGAACCTGCTGTTCGAGGGCGGACCCGTCCAGGGATTCGTCGGCAACCGCAACCCCTTCGGAGCGATCGCGCTGTTCACCGCGATCCTCGCCATCGCACTGCTGCTCGACCGCCGGATCCGCCGCGTGGACGGGATCGCGACGCTCGCGATGGCGCTCGGGGTGCACGCACTCACCATGTCGGCGACGGTGACCGTCAGCGCGATCTACGTCGCCGGCCTGCTCGCCGCAGCGCTCGCGATCCGCGCCCTTCCCGTGCGGCTCAAGCGCATCACCTCGTTCGCGGTGCTCGGAGTGACGGCGGTCGCCGCAGTGCTCACGATCAAGTACCGCGCCGTGATCTTCGGCATGCTCGACCGCAGCAGCGACGCCACGCACCGGATGTCGATCTGGGACTCCGTGATCGATGCGGCGTCGGAACGGCCCGAGGGCTGGGGCTTCGTGAGCTACTGGCCGGTGTGGCAGGAGCCGTACTCGACGATTCAGGCGGAGGCCGGCGTGTTCACGCCCCACGGCCACAACGCCTTCCTCGACACGTGGCTGCAGCTGGGGCTCATCGGCCTCGTCCTGCTGGTCGTCATCGTCGCGCTCGTGTTCGGGAGCGCATGGCGCCTGGTCGAGCGCGCTAGCGGGGGAGACTCGTTCGTGCCGCTCGGGTGGGCGCTCCTCACCGCGGCACTGGTGCTTCAGGCGCTCACGGAGTCGAGGCTGCTCGTCGAGGGCGGCTGGTACCTGCTCGTCGCGCTGTTTTGCTCGGGCCCGCCCGTGTTCACGCTGACGATCGTCAACCCCGAGTTCGTCCACACCGGGCAGGGCAGGGCGGCCAGGGTAGCCGGAGAATCCGCAGCCGTCGCGGACTAGCGCGGGACGCGCGTGGTCGAGCTGCGCACCACGAGGTCGTACTCGATCGGGACGGCAGTGTCGGGCACCGGCCCTGAGCCGTCGAGCTGGTGGATCAGCATCTCGGCGGCCGTCGCTCCCTGGCGCTCGGGATACTGGGCGACGGTCGTGAGCGAGAAGAGGTCGGACAGCTCGTGGTCGTCGATGCCCACCACCGAGAGGTCGCGCGGCACGGAGAGTCCCAGGTCGCGTGCCGCCAGGATCGCGCCGATCGCCATCTCGTCCGAGGCCGCGGCGATTGCGGTGATGCTCAGCGAGGGGTTGCCGAGCAGCTGCTTGGCGGAGCGGTAGCCGCCCTCGATGCTGAACTCGGTGGGCAGGAAGAGACGCGGGTCGATCGGAATGCCCGCCGCCGTGAGCGCCGACTCGTAGCCCACCCTGCGGTGCGACGGCACATGGAAGTCGAGCTCGCTGCCCACGTCGCCCCCGAGGTGGGCGATCTGGTGGTGCCCCAGCGCGATCAGGTGCTCGGTCGCCAGCTGTGCGACGCCCTCGTCGTCGATCACGAGCGAGGGAACGCCGGGCAGAGGGCCGCCGACGCCCACGATGGGCTTGTTGATCTGGTGCAGGCGGGACAGCTCTTCCTCGGTCAGCTCGAGGCTGACGGCGATCACGGCGTCGACGCGCTTGCGCAGCAGCGACTGCTCGAACACG
>JAUIBG010000034.1 GCA_030428165.1 Actinomycetes bacterium | reverse complement strand
CGGGCAAGCACCACACCGAGGTGAAGGTGCTCGAGGCCGCGCTCGCGTGCGACCAGGGGGCCGATGAGGTCGACATGGTGATCGACATCGCCGCCGCGATCGAGGGTCGCTTCGACGACGTCCGTGCGGATGTCGCCGCGGTGAAGGCCGCGATGCCCGAGGGTCGGGTGCTGAAGGTGATCATCGAGTCGGCGGCGTTGCTGGCGAGCGACCTCGGCGACGAGGCCGTCATCGGCGCCTGCCGCGCCTCGATGGAGGCCGGTGCCGACTTCGTGAAGACCTCGACGGGCTTCCACCCGGCGGGAGGCGCCTCCGCGCATGCGGTGCGCCTCATGCGCCAGACCGTCGGCGACGCGCTGGGCGTCAAGGCATCAGGAGGCATCCGTACGGCCGAGGCGGCGCTCGAGATGATCGAGGCCGGAGCATCGCGCCTGGGCCTGTCCGGCACCCGCGCGGTGCTCGACGGGCTCGAGACCCTGGGCGCCGACGGCAGCGTCGGCTCCATGCCCGAGGAGACCGGCGGCTACTAGGCGCTCTGGCGAGCGCGAGGAGGCACACCGATGGCCATCAGGATCGCCGTCACGAGCGGGTTCGTCGACGACCAGGCGAAGGCGCTTGCCTTCTACACGTCGGTGCTCGGGTTCGAGGTCAAGCACGACATCCCGCTGGGCGAGTACCGGTGGCTGACGCTCGTGGGTCCGGACGCTCCTGAGGGCACCGAGCTGCTGCTCGAGCCCGATGCGCACCCGGCAGCCAGGGCGTACAAGGAGGCGCTCTTCGCGGACGGCATCCCCGTCGCGTCGTTCGGGATCGACGACGTCGTGGCGTTCCACGCCGAGCTCGAGGCTCAGGGCGTCAGGTTCACGCAGGCGCCCACGGAGATGGGGCCGGTGGTGACCGCCGTGCTCGACGACACCTGCGGCAACCTCATCCAGCTGACGGGTCCGGCTCCGGCGTAGCGCCGTCGGGCGTCGCCCCGCGCGGACTCCACAGGCTGACCAGCCGCGCGACGACGATCGCCAGGTAGAGCGTTCCGGTGACGCCCACGAGCGACGAGAGCATCCTGCTCCAGTCGGCCGTCGGCACGATGTCGCCGTAGCCCAGCGTCGAGATCGACACGAACGTGAAGTACAGCATGTTCTGCCATGGGATGGGTCCCGTCCCGACCTGCGGGTCGCTCCATGATCCGGGCGCGACGATCTCGATGATGGCGAACGCTGCGCCGAAGAAGCCCGCGATCAGCAGGTACACGGTCACCGCTGCCGAGACGAGCCCTGCGGCGCCGTTCTCGGCCGTGCGTCGGAACACGTAGCCCAGCAGCGACGAGATGATCACCGCGTTGGTCAGCGCGACGGAGATGAGCATCGCGATCGTGGCGACGTCGGAGTCCTGCCGCACCGAGAACACGGTGCCGGCGATCCCGAACACGACGGCGGCCGTCACGGTCGTCCCGATCCGCCGCCCGTCGATGTGCGCGACGTTGACGGCCGCTGCGAGCATCGCCGCGTAGCCGAGCATGTACGCGATCGACCACCAAGGCGAGAGGCCCATCACGGGCACCCCAAACTGGAGCAGCGCCACGACGACGAGCATCATGAGCAGCCCGCGGGTGTGTCGATCGCCGAGGATCCTCATGCTCCGCAGGCTATGCCCGCGGGTCCCCGGGACGCGGCAGCCTGCGCCGACCGCTCCCTAGATGGCGATCGTGCCGGAGACCCTTATGGTCGTCCGGCCCGCGATCCACAGGTCGCCGTCCGCCTCGGTGACCTCGACCCTGCCACTGCGCCCGATCGCCGTGCCCTGGCGCGCCACGTACGGTGCTGAGAGCCGGCCGCTCGAGGTGAACCACTGCGCCAGCGAGGCGTTGAGCGAGCCCGTGATCGGGTCCTCGATGACGGGCCCGCCAGGCACGAACGAGAACAGCCCTCGCACCTCGACGTCGGCCTCCGCTCCGACGGGGTGGAGGCCCGCGACGCCCACCGCGATGACGTCGTCATAGGCTTCGGGCCGCGGCTCGACGGCCAGCACCGCCTCGGCGTCCCTCAGCAGAGCGGCGACCCAGCCAGGACCGTTGTCCACCCACTGGGTCGCGACGACATCGGCCTCGTCGACTCCCAGGAACGCCACGAGGGTGGCGTGCTCCTCGGAGGTGAGATCGCCTCCGCGCGTGCTCGGGGGAGCGGCGAAGGCGTAGTCGCCCTCGGTCGCCCGCACTTCGACGAGTCCCGCCGCGCACTGCTGCACGATGACGCCCTCGCTCGCGGGCACGCCGCCCGCATCGGCCCACGCCGCCGCGGTCCCGAGCGTGGGGTGCCCGGCGAACGGCCGCTCGGTACGGCCCGCGAAGATGCGCACGCGATAGTCCGCGCCCTCCTGCGACGGCGCGAGGACGAAGGTGCACTCGGACAGGTTCGTCCAGTCGGAGACGTCCTGCATCTGCGCGGTCGTCAGCCCCTCGGCGTCGAGGATCACGGCCACGGGGTTGCCGGAGAAGGGAGTCGTGCCGAACACGTCGACCTGGCGGAATGCGTAGTCCATGCGGGCCACGCTAGTGGGTGAGCTTCAGCCCGATCACGCAGCCGATGATCCCGGCGACCAGGAGCATCCGCACCACCGAGAACGGCTCCGCGCCCGTCGCCATCGAGTACACGACGGTCGCGGTGGCGCCGATGCCCACCCACACCGCGTAGGCCGTGCCCAGGGGGAGGTCTCTCAGCGCGAGGGCGAGGCCCGCCATGCTCAGGGTCAGACCCACGATGAAGACGGTGATCGGGATCCGGCTGTGGAGCCCGTCGATGCGCGACAGCGCGATCGCCCAGACTGCCTCGAGAAGGCCGGAGAGGATGAGGAGGAACCACGACATGACAGTGCCCTTCGGCGTCGTCTTGTCGCGTTCCGGGTACGTCGCTGCTCGTCCGGGACGCCCTGAGCGGGCGTCTCATGCCATGGTCTCACACCCTCAATCCGCCATGCCCTTGACCTGGAGCGCGCTCCAGGGTGTGCGCTGTTCTCATGACCACGTCACAGACCTCACCCGTCCACGCAGGAGAGATCGCGCTCGGCGCGATGTACCTCGGCACCCGCCAGGACCGCGACCAGTCCTTTGCGATCCTCGACCGATTCGTCGACCTGGGCGGCCGCTGGATCGACACTGCCGACAACTACGCATTCTGGGAGGACCCGACGGGCCTCGGGGGCCGCAATGAGCGGCTGCTCGGGGAGTGGCTCGCCGCGCGTCCTGGGATCCGTGAGCAGGTGTGGATCTCGACCAAGGCAGGGGCCGCGCCCACGATCCCACACCGCTGGCCCGAGTCGATGGAGGGGCTCTCGCCAGCGGCGACATCGGCGGCGCTCGACGGGTCGCTCGAGCGGCTCGGGACCGACAGGGTCGAGCTGTTCTGGGCGCATGTCGAGGATCGCTCCGTGCCGCTCGAGGAGCAGGTGGCGGGGCTCGCCGCCCTCGTCGCGGACGGCCGCGCCGCGCAGCTGGGCGCCTCCAATCACGCGGCCTGGCGTGTCGAGCGTGCGCGCCGTCTCGCGGCCGATGCCGGGGTCGAGCCGTTCACGGCCGTCCAGCTGCGCCACACCTACCTGCAACCGGTCCCGTTCGTGCCGCTGCCGGATGGCGGGCACGTGGTCGCGTCGCCGGAGGCGCTCGACTTCGTCGCGACCGAGGGGCTCGCGTTCTGGGTCTACAGCTCGCTGCTCATGGGCGCGTACGCACGCGACGACCGGCCGTTCCAGGAGGCATACCGTCACCCGGACACCGAGCGTCGCCTCGCCGCGCTCGACCGCGTGTCCGCCATGACGGGTGCGACCCGCAACCAGATCGTGCTCGCGTGGCTGATGCAGACGTTGCCGCGCGCCACGCCCATCGTGGGCGTCTCGTCTATCGCGCAGCTGGAGGAGGCGTGGGCAGCGCGGGACCTCACACTGGACGCCGACGCGCTCGCGGTGCTGGACTTGCATTCATGACGATCACCGAGGGGCTGAGCATCGGCGGGGCGGCCGATGCGACCGGTCTCAGCGAGGACACCCTGCGCTACTACGAGAAGGAGGGCCTGGTGGGCCCGGTCGATCGCGACTCGTCCGGGCACCGGAGGTACTCGGACGGGGACGTCGCCTGGATCGGCATCGTCACGTGCCTGCGGGACGCGGGGCTCGGGATCTCCGACCTTCGCCGCTTCACGAGCCTGCTGCGCCAGGACGGCGAGCCCGCGGAGCGCTCGGAGTTCCTGCTGCGCCGCCGCGAGGAGCTGGTGGCGCAGTCCGAGGCGCTCGCGGCCGCGATCCGCGTGCTGGACGACAAGATCGCGTACTACTCACCGGCGGGGGCCGGCGAGGACTAGACCCCCAGCAGCCCCTTCACGTCGGCGACGAGCGCGCTCATCGCCTCCTCGGCGGCGTCCCTGGCGGCCTTCACATCGTCGTCCGCCACGGGCTGCTGCACCTCGAGGTACGCCTTCACCTTGGGCTCCGTGCCGGAGGGTCGCACGATGACCCGCGCTCCCGTGGACGTCGCGAGGTGCAGTCCCGTGGTCGGCGGCAGGCCCTGGAAGCCGTGCGACATGTCGTCGGTGGCCACGACATCGGCTCCGCCCAGCTGCTCGGGAGGCGACTCGAGCAGGCGCTCCATCGTCGCCGTCAGGAGCGACGCGTCGTCGAAGCGTGCGGACACTTGCCTGGTGAGGTAGACGCCGTACTGCCTGGCGAGATCGTCGATGGCGTCGCTCAGCGTGCGGCCGGCGGCCTTGAGCTCGGACACCATCTCCGCGATCATCACCGCCGTGGTGATGCCGTCCTTGTCGAGCACCAGGTCGGGGGCGACGCAGTAGCCCAGCGCCTCCTCGTAGCCGTAGACCAGGCGGTGCGCGCGCGAGATCCACTTGAACCCGGTGAGCGTGTGCTCGTGCGCCATCGAGTAGCGCTCCGCGATGGCGGCAAGCTGGCGCGACGACACGATCGAGTTCGCGAGCGTCTGCGAGCCAGGTGCCATGCGCAGCCGCGATCGGTGCTTCGCGACGGCCTCGCCCAGCAGGGAGCCGGTGACGTCCCCGTGGAGCATGGTCCAGGCTCCGTCGATCACGGTCGCCACCGCGCAGCGGTCGGTGTCGGGGTCGTTCGCGATCACCACGTCGGCCTGAGCGTCCGTTGCGAGCTTCAGCGCCAGGTCGATCGCGCCGGGCTCCTCGGGGTTCGGGAACGCGACCGTCGGGAACTCGGGATCGGGCTTCGCCTGTTCGGGCACCGTCGTGAGGTCGGTGAATCCTGCTGCGCTCAGCGCGCCGCGCACGGTCGCATCGCCCACGCCGTGGATCGGGGTGAGCACGATCTTCAGGGAGGCGCGGCGGTCGGCCACGTCATCGCGGGCGGGCGCGACGATGCCAGCGGCTCGCAGCATGTACGCGGCGGCGACCTCCTCGCCCAGCTTCTTCCAACCGCTCTCCGCACGCGGCACATCGGCCACGGACTCGATCGCCTTCATGCGACGCGCGATCTCGCCGTCGTGCGGCGGCACCAGCTGGGCGCCGGGCGCCTCGGGCGTGATGCGCTCGCCCAGGTAGACCTTGTAGCCGTTGTCCCAGGCGGGGTTGTGGCTGGCGGTCACCATGACGCCGGCGTCGGCGCTCTTGGCGCGCACCGAGTACGCCAGCACGGGTGTGGGCAGGGGCTCCGGAAGCAGCAGCGCGCGGTGGCCTGCTGCGGTCACGACAGCGGCGGTGTCGCGCGCGAAGTCGGCGCTGCGGTGTCGCGCGTCGTAGCCGATGACGACCGTCGCCTGGCGCTCGGCCTCCGGGCGGTCGGCGAGGCAGGCCTCGAGGTAGTCGACGAGCGCGGCTGCGGCGCGGATCACGACGGCGCGGTTCATGCGGTTGTCGCCGGCGCCGATGCGCCCGCGCAGCCCGGCGGTGCCGAACTCCAGCAGCCCGGCGAACCGGTCGGCGAGGTCCTCGAGAGCGGACCCGTCGCCGGACTCCGCGGCCTCGATCACGGGTGCGAGCTCGTCGCGCGTGATCTCGTCCGGATCGTCGGCGAGCCAGGCCCGTGCGGTGCCGAGCAGCGCGTCGCGGTCCTCGGGGGACATCAGATGGCCTTCACGATCTCGGCGAGCAGGCTGCTGATGCGGGGCGCCGCCGCGGCTCCAGCGTCGAGCACCTCCTGGTGGTTGAGCTCCTCGCCGCCGATGCCGGCGCCCAGGTTCGTGACGAGTGACAGGCCCAGGATCTCCATCCCCGCCTCGCGGGCGGCGATCGCCTCGAGCGCGGTGGACATGCCGACGAGGTCGGCGCCCATGGTGGCGGCCATGCGGACCTCCGCCGGCGTCTCGTACTGCGGGCCGGTGAACTGCGCGTAGACGCCATTCTTGAGGTCGGGATCGATCGAGTGCGCGAGCTCGCGCAGCCGCGGCGAGTAGGTGCCGGTCATCGACACGAAGGTCGCGCCCTCGAGCGGCGTCGCGCCCGTGAGATTGATGTGGTCCGTGAGGGTCACCACGGAGCCGGGGCCGACCTCGGGTCGCGTGGAGCCGCAGCCGTTGGTGAGCACGAGCGTCGAGCAGCCGGCCGCGGCGGCGGTGCGCACTGCGTGCGCCACCTTCACGGCGTCCCGCACCTGGTAGAAGTGCTGGCGCGCGCCGAGCACGAGCACCGAGCGTCCGTTGGGAGTGCGGAGCGAGCGGATCGTGGCGGTGTGGCCCGCGACCGCGTGGTCCGGGAATCCGGGGAGGTCGGCGGCCGGGATGGATGCCACCTCCTCGCCGATGAGCTCGGCGGCGCCGGACCAGCCGGAGCCCAGCACGAGCGCGATCTCGTGGGTGTCGACCCCGGTCGCGGCGCGGATCGCGGCGGCGGCCTCGGAGGCCAGTTCCTGTGCATGAGTCATGCTTCCGAGCCTACTGATTCCGGACGCCGGGTGACATGCTCAGGGGCCGGGGATTCGCTCCCCGGCCCCTGGCGTGGCACGCGCGATGCTGACGCCGCCTAGCTGGCGGAGACAGACCCCAGGCTCGTGCCGCCTGACACGGCGCTCGCGGCGAGCGTCAGACCCCCGAGGGTGTCCCCGGAGATGGAGCCTCCGGTCGAGATCGTGTACTCGTCGCCTGACGTGACCGCGTCCGAGGAGAACACCAGCGACGCCGCCTCCTTGACCGTCTCCAGCGCGGCGATCACCGTGCCTGAGGAGTCCGCGACCGAGACCACGGTGCCCGCGGGCAGCGTCGTGCCGAACGCGACGCCGATGTAGGCCTGGTCGGACGACGAGTCCGGCGCCTCCGCCATGCCGGCTGCGCCCACCGCGATCAGGGTGCCGCCGTCGACCTCGAACGTGCCGTTGGTGTCCAGCGCGCCCTCACGGTCGGTCACGGGGCCGTGGACCACGACCGTCCCTCCTGAGATCGTCATGGTGCCGTTCGAGTCCAGGCCGTCGCCCGCGGAGTCGACTACCAGCGTGCCGCCCGAGATGAGGATCTCGACGCCGTCCGCTGCGGTGTCCATGCCGCCGCCCGGCCCTCCGGCCTGACCGCCGGCCATCCCGCCGCCGCCCATCTCTCCGCCGGCGCCAGAGCCGTCCGACCCGTTGATGCCGTCGTCGCTCGCGACGATCGACGTCTGGCCCCCGGTCACCACGACAACGGCGGCCTCGAGCCCCTCGTAGGACTGGACGATGTCGACGGTTCCGCCTTCGACGGCGGTCACGAGCTCGCCGTGGATGCCATCGTCGCCGGCCTCGATCGTCACGGAGCCGCCGCGCACGATCGCTGCGTTCTCCGCGTCCATGCCGTCCACATCGGCCCCGATCGAGAGGGTGCCGCCACGCACGTCGATGATGCCGACGAGCAGTGTCTCGTCCGTCGCGGCGTCCTCGTTGTCCGAGGTGAGGCCGTCGCCGGCCGCATCGATGGCGATGTCGCCGTCGAGGATCACGAGGGAGTCCTTGCCCCGGATCCCGTCGTCGCCCGCGGTGATGTCGTAGACGCCGGACTGGATGAGCAGCGAGTCCTTGGAGGTGATGCCGTCGTTCACGGCGTCGATGGTGAGCGATCCTGCTCCGGCGACAACGAGGTCCTGCTTCGAGTAGATCGTCGCATTCGGGATGTCGTCGCTGCCGAGCACGGTGTTGTCGGCTGCGCCGTCGGCGAGGTAGTTGTCCGAGCCGTCGGCGAGATAGATCACCGGTTCGTCGGCGTCGGCGACCACGATGGCGGACGAGGTGCTGCTGGAGATCGAGGCGCCGTCGAGCACAATCCTGACCTCACCGTCGGCCTGGGTGTCGACGACGACGTAGCCGTCGGTGAGCTCTCCAGTGAGCACGTAGGTGCCTGCGTCGGTGATCGTGACGACGTCGCCCGAGACGCTCACGCCGTCGCCGTCGGCGGTGGTGGCGCCGTCGGCCAGCGTCACCGTCGTGTCGGCGGTGTAGCCCTCGGCGACCGTCTCGACGTCCAGCCATGGCACCAGGTCGGATGACGACTCGGACACGGTCGGCGCGACCGTGGACTCGTCCTCGGCCGCGGCCTCCGTCGTCTCCGCCGCAGCGTCGGTCGTCGCGCAGGCGGAGAGCGCCGCGAGGCCGAGCAGCGCGGGAGCGGCGAGCAACGGGATCTTCTTCATGTCAGTCGGGGTCCTCTCGTGGTGAAGCTGTCAGGCGACGGCGGGCATGGTGAGCGCGCCCGCGCCTGCCAGGCTCGGCAGGGCGGCGGCGTGACGCCGCAGGGTCCTCGTCCACTTGTGCGCGGGCAGGGCCGGCTCCAGTGCCGCGAGCCCCACGCCGTACTTCGACACGATCGAGGGCCGCACGCCGTGCTGCCACAGCGCCCTGTCGGTGTCGGAGGCACCCGACATCGACTTGGTCTCGACGATCAGCGCCCTGCCGAGCCGCCAGCGGCCGTTCTCCGCCCTGGCAGGGCCGATCAGCTCGGCGCGCGTGCCGTGGTCGACGGTCACCCGCGCACGCCCGGTCAGCAGAGTCTCGCGCTCGTACGCGGTGCGGAGCACGGGCTCGAGGCCCTCGGCACTGCCGCGACCGCCCGTCGCCGCGACGATGAGTCCGTCGGCTCCTGCGGGGAGGCTCAGCGGTGAGTCGACGTCGCGCTCGACCCGGTGCTTCACGGTGTGCCCGCGCCCGTCGCGCACCTTGACCTCGAACATGGACTGGCCGGTGTCGAGGTACGTGCGGTTGCGCACCTTGAAGCGGCGCGGACGGCGGCGCTCGGCGGCCAGGTAGAGCGCACGGTCCGGGGTGTCGAAGTAGACCGACTCGTAGGCGAAACGGCGCTCGCCGCCGATCTCCAGCACGCGTGCATCGGCCAGGTCCTCCTCGACCACGCGGCTCCACAGCGCGGGGTCCACGATGTACTTGCGATCCACGCGGGTCTGGAGAGAGGCCTCGGCGAGGAGCTCGGCGAGCGTGATCGGTGCGAGCGCGGCGACGTGGCTCATCGGCTCGCCTCCAGATCACGCGTGACCGCATCGGCCGCGAAGGCGCGCTGCCTGCGCTCGAAGCGCACGTCCACGACGGTCGTGTCCGCCACGAGGTCGGCGCGCACCGCGCCGATCTTGTGCACCTTCGCGTCGAGCAGCTGCTCCAGGTGGGCGGTGAGCGCGGCCTCGTCGGTGAACGCGCGGTCCAGCTTGATCTCCTGCGCGTCGTAGCGGCGGAACAGGCCGGGGTGGTCGGCGACCGCGATGACCATGACGAGCGCGCCCATCAGTGCGATGTTGAGCCACATCGGGTCGACGGGGAAGCCGCCGAGCAGGCCCAGGACCAGCGCGGCGAAGTAGTACGCCACCTCCGACTGCTCCATCTCCCGCGAGCGCAGGCGGATGATCGACAGCACGCCGAACAGCCCCAGCCCGAGTCCCGCGCTGATGGACACCGAGGCGAGCGCCTGGGTGACGGCGAGGACGCCGATGTTGATCGCCAGGAACGCGACCACGAGGTCCTTGCGGCGGTGGCGGGGGAAGTAGAGGCCGAAGACCAGGATCGCGATGGCGATCAGATCGGCGGCGAAGAGCGTCAGGAGTGACATGTCGGGTCCTTGTCCGAGTCGGTGCTGTGTGACTGCGAACCTACGGAGCGGCCCTGTGAGGTTCCTGGGAACGGACTGTGACCTCCATCCGAAGTCCTGCCAGCGAGGTCCGGGCGGCCCAATCGAGCAGGACTCGTGACGTAGGTCCCGGTGCGACACAATGGACCCGTGGCTCAACGAGTGGTGATCATCGGCGGCGGACCAGGCGGATACGAAGCGGCGATCGTCGCGGTCAAGGCGGGTGCGGAGGTGACGCTCGTCGAGCGCGCCGGCCTGGGCGGCAACGCCGTCCTCACTGACGTCGTGCCGTCCAAGACGGTCATCGCGACGGCGGAGTGGCTGACCATCGCCGAGCGCGCGCCGCAGCTGGGCATCGGTCACGACCATGAAGGTGCGCCGCACCGTCACATCGTCGACCTCGGCGCGGTCAACGAGCGCATCAAGAAGCTCGTCGCGAAGCAGTCGCTCGACATCTCCAGGCGCATGGCGAAGAACGACGTGCGCGTGATCGCCGGCGAGGCCAGGCTGAGCGGTCCAGGGGTGGTCGAGACCGACGACGAGACGCTCGAGGCCGATGCGGTGCTCCTCGCGGTGGGCGCCTCGCCTCGCGAGCTGGCCGATGCCCGTCCCGACGGCCGCCGCATCCTCACCTGGACGCAGCTGTACGACCTGGACGAGCTGCCTGAGCACCTGGTGGTGGTCGGGTCGGGCGTCACCGGCGCCGAGTTCGCCGGCGCCTACCTGCTGCTCGGGTCGAGGGTCACGCTGGTGTCGTCGGGAGACCGCGTCCTCAAGGATCAGGACCCCGAGGCCTCGGCGTTGATCGGAGAGTCCTTCGAGGCGCGAGGCATGACGGTGATGGGCGGCGCTCGTGCGCAGGCCGTCGAGAACACGGGCGACGGCGTGCGCGTGACCCTGGCCGATGGCCGGGTCGTCGAGGGCTCGCACTGCCTGATGGCGGTGGGATCGATCCCGAACACGTCCGGCATCGGCCTCGAGGAGGCGGGCGTCGAGCTCGGGGCTCGGGGTGAGATCGTCGTCGACCGCGTCTCGCGGACGACCGCGCGCGGCGTCTACGCGGCGGGGGACTGCACGGGCGTCTACCCGCTCGCGTCCGTGGCCGCGACCCAGGGGCGCATCGCGATGGCGCACGCACTGGGCGACGCCGTCGAGCCGCTCGAGCTCGCGCACGTGTCCTCGGCGGTGTTCACGGCGCCGGAGATCGCGTCCGTCGGCGCGACCGAGGCCGATCTCAAGGAGCGCGGCATCTTCTATGCGGTGTCACGGATGGAGCTTGCTCCCAATCCGCGCGCGAAGATGCTGGGCATCGAGGAGGGCTTCGTCAAGCTGTTCGGCCACACGGTGACCGGGCAGATCCTCGGCGCGGTGATGGTGGGATCACGTGCCAGTGAGTACATCTTCCCGATCGCGCTCGCGGTCAAGAATCACCTCACAGTCGACCAGTTCTCGGCGACGTTCACGGTGTACCCGTCGCTGAGTGGGACTCTGTCTGAGGCCGCGCGCCGGCTGCACCACATGGACGACCCGTTGCATCGCTGACGAGGCGCCTCTTGCCACCCGGTCGCGAGGGTCCGACGGTCATTCGAAAATCGCATGCCCTGTTTGCCCTGGTATGTGAGGTATGAGTGCCTGAACGTCCTAGGTTTCACAAGAGTTGCGTCATAGACTCGCAAGGTCTGACTCCCTAAGTCTGTAGACACTTGTGCGCGATGGCCGCGCCCGTTTTGGGGGATTTACTATGATGCATGCTGCTTCGTTTCCGACGAGTAGCGGGACTCGTCTGAGGTCGGTGATGGCCTGGATCGTGGTGACGGCACTCGTGGCGCTCGCCTCCGCGGTGGCGCTGCCGGCGCTGAGCGCGCGCGCCGCCACGGGCGACCTCGTCTACGGCGTGGTGACGGCCGATGCGAACGCGAACAACGCGATTGACGTCACCGGAGACGCGGGCACGGACGACCTCCCGGTCGCGGGGATCACGGTCCGGCTGATCGACACTGTGTCCGGCGACATCATCGGCACGGCGGTGACCGATGCCTCCGGCGCGTACAACTTCCTCGCGGCCGACGTCGACACCGCGACCTACCCCGGCCCGTACCGCGTGCAGGTGGACACCGGCGCGCCCGCGGACGCGATCTACGCGACCCACTCGGCAACAAGCGCGGAAAATGACTTCGTGCGTAGCGGGGGCTCCACGATCGCCTTCGCGGATGTGCCGACGGATCCGGTCCCTGCCGAAGGCTTCGAGCTCAACGCGCTCGTGTACCCGGTGTGGATCACGCAGCTGGATCTCGCGGTGCACGAGGCCGACGGCAACGACCCGGGCGGTGTCGACGGGCTGTCGGTGTACACCGGCACCGCGCCCTTCGACACCCTCGCCGACAACTGGACCGTGACGGGCGACGACCCCACCTCCGAGACCGACAACCCGTGGGACCCCGACGCCGAGGCCGGTGCGGACACGGGGCAGACCAACTACCGCGTGCGCACGGCTGACACCGTGTCGTACAACTGGGCGCTGTCGCTGCAGAGCCAGGAGTCCCTGGCCGACTCGACCGCCAACGTGGTCTTCGAACAGACCATCTATCCGGCCGACGGTGCGGTCATCAACTTCGCCCAGATCCCCAGCGAGCTCGAGATCTGCTCGGGCACGGGGGAGCCCGCCAACTCGATCATCGCGTACGACGCCGCGGGCGACTCTCTGGGCGAGATCGAGCCGCGCGTCGACCCCCCGGCCGGAACTGCGTGGATCACGCTGACCTGCAATCTGGGCGAGATGGGCACGGGTGCCGACCTTGACCAGGGTCGCACCATTCCGACGACCGTCTTCGTCTCGGCCAACTCGCCGAACGGCGCGTCCTTCACCACCGACGCGCGGTCCTACGCGGTCGACGCCGACGGCGCGGCCACAGCACAGCCCGACGGGCCGGTCGAGCACGGTCCCATCGACATCACCGCGACGCCGCGTTACGACCTCGAGAAGTGGGGCTGGTACGGCGGTGGGAAGATTGTGCGCACCATCGACGGGGAGCAGGTGGTCGGATCCCTCTACTACACCGCTCTCACGATTGCCACGGACCGTCAGACCGGAGTCGAGGCGCTCGACCAGCCGATCGTCTTCACCGACCACATGTGGGCGGAGTACACCTCATCGACCGATGTCGCCGGCGCCTCCACCGGGGACGTGGTGCCCAATTTCGAGTGGTATGTCACGCAGTGCTACGACAACTGGTACTCGGGCAATGGCGGCATCTCGCGGGACCTGCCCGGCTCCCAGATTGGGGTCGGCACGAACACGATCGCCAACTCGGCAGCCGACTCCGGCACGTGCGACTATGAGCGCGTCGACACCGCGGATGTCACCTCCGACTACACCTTCACGCTGTCGGACATCGACATGACCGGCACCAGCTACCCGACGACCAGTGTCAACGGGAACCAGGACTTCTCCGCGGGACCGTTCTATGTGGCGGTGTATCGCGTCCAGATCTTCGTGCCGGACCGCTCGATCGAGCCCACGATCTCCGGCGACAAGACGGGCGAGGCGTCGCTCTACAACCTCGTCCAGGACTTCGACCCTGATGCCGTCAGCGGCGGA
This sequence comes from Actinomycetes bacterium, assembly GCA_030428165.1. Taxonomy (GTDB): domain Bacteria; phylum Actinomycetota; class Actinomycetes; order Actinomycetales; family Demequinaceae; genus Demequina. Next base: position 4,419 of record JAUIBG010000034.1, on the reverse strand, counting down.
GGCAACACCAATTACGGCACGGGCGTCGAGCCCGGCTACTGCGACCCGACTGCGTCCACGGGAGCCGACTGCGACGCGATGGAGGACGACACCCGATCGAACAACGTGATCGGACCCTCGACTATCCGGATCGCCGGGCCCGGAAACTGGGCCAAGTACAACTTCTGGTCGATGACCCCATGGGACAACGACTGGAGCTCCCAGTACCTCCCCGACGAGAGGGGGTGGCACACGGGAGACGGCACCATGCAGCCCGGACAGACGTCGGGCATCCGCGTCCACATCTCATCCGTCGGCGAGCCGATTCTTGAGCCGCAGTTCCTGGACGTGTGGGACAACACGACAGCAGTGCTGGCGCCGCTCAGCGACCTCACCGGAGTTGGCACCGTCCATGACGGCACACCCTACGAGTACGGCATCGTCAGCCAGGGCGGATTGGCGTCGACCGAGGCCGCCCAGCGACCCGTGACCGAGCAGTACACGGTGTACTACGCCCACGTGGACACCGCGGCGGACAACCCGAACGATGGCGTGTATGACTTGAACTCGGGTCGCTACGGCGGCGACTGGACCGAGCAGCGCGGCTACATTCCCGTGATGGGGACCGACCCGGGCTCCGGGGACCCGCTTCCCTGGCACCCGCTGAACGACACCACCGCGGTGTGGACCACCGACCCGAACGCGGTGACCGACGGCTACACCTCCGGAATCGACGCGGTCAACGCCATCTGGGCCGTCTCGGCGGACGGCACCACCATCCCTATCGGTGACAGCCACCAGTTCAAGTTCGCGCTCACCCAGCGCGACACGTACTACAACCCGGCCCAGGCGGCGGGTGACGACGACCTTCCCGTCGACGGCGAGACGATCCCGTCGGGCACGGTCTCCGCGGACTTCGCACGGATCCGCTCGGTGAACTACGGCACGGTCTGGTCCGGCCGCAATTACCAGGCGCAGCCGGAGACGGGCCACTTCGACGGCGATCGCTGGACCGTGGCACGCGCACGGATGAGCCTGCAGAAGCGGACCGTATCCGCCCAGACGATCGACGGCGAGACGATCGGCACCGGCGTCGCCGACTTCGGTCAGACCGGCACCACGGTGGCGGGCAACCAGGTGGTGTGGGAGATTGTCGCGGCGATCAACGCATTGTCCGACGACCCGGCTGACGTGCACAACGTCGCGATCACCGACACCCTGCCCGAGTATGTGGAGTACAACGAGACGTGCACCGCCGACCTGGTCGGCGGCACGGTCGCCACGACGGTGACGGAGAACGCGGACGGCACCACGACTCTGACGTGGGACCTGGGCACGAGGACACCGAATGAGTCCTTCCCGCCGCGCCTGCTCTGCACCGACACCGACACCCTGACGCCGTCCAACGAGAGCCTCGTGAACGCCGCGGTCATCCGCGCCGACGAGATCCCGTTCAACACGGCTCACCGGGACACCCACACGGTCACGGTGGAGCGTGGCTCGAGCCTGTCGCTCAAGAAGCAGGTCGACGAGAAGCTCGATGTCCAGGACGAGGAGCAGACCTACACGCTTCTCGCGGTGAACAACTCGACCAACCTTCCTGTGTACCGTCCGGTGTTCTACGAGGTTCTGCCCTACAACGGCGACGGGACCTCGGCCGACGGCATCGAGCGCGACCCGGTATCCGACTACGCAGGAACCTCGGCGCTGGCCGGCGCACCCACGGCGGCGTTCGTCGGCGGCGCGGCCGTCGACGGCACGTTCTTCTACGTGACAGAGGCGACACTGGCGGCCGCCGGCATCACGGCCTTTGACATCCCCCAGGACCGCAACTCCGACACCGACCCGACACTCTGGACCGACACGGTGTCGGACTGGTCGACCGTGCTTGCGTTCAAGTTCGTCTCGAACGAGTCGATCGCGATCGCAGGCGATGCGGACCGCAACACCATGGTGATCGAGTTCTCCACCGACCAGGAGGACAACGACGCGGGTGACGCCTACGAGAACCGATTCACTATCTTCTCCAACACGTTCAGCTCCTGCACCACCGGTGGCACCACGTGCGACGACGCCGATCGCGTCTACCAGGTGCTGACCTCCAATCAGGTGGGTGTGCGTGTGGTCGGCTTCTCGATCGGCGATCTCGTGTGGCTGGACGCCGATGGTGATGGCGCATACAACCCCACGGTCGATACGACGGCACCCGAGGGTGTTGCCGTCGAACTCTACGACGGCGATGACAACCTGGTCGCGGTCACGGCCACCGATGAGAGTGGTCGCTGGGTGGTCAATGACCTCGCAGCCGGTGATTACTACGCCGTGATTCCCGCGACGGAGTTCGATGAGGTCACGGACCCGCTGTACTACTACGTTCCCGTCACGCCAGTGCAGACGTACCCCAACTCGGATGAGAACGAGGCCGTGGACCACCACGCCATCTCGGACGGCGCCGGCGGAGTGCGCACCTCCGGCGTGCTGACGCTGGACTACGTGGACGACGCCGACGGCAACCCGGTGGGTCAGGAGCCCCTGGGCGACAACGTCGGCGGGCTCAACGCGGGAGGCGCCACCGACCGCTTCACCAACCTCACGCTGGACATGGCGCTGGAGCGTCCGGACGTCGAGTTCGAGGTGACGAAGACGGTCGACGGTGATGGCGCGGCCCACGCGGCGGACACGTTCACCATCCAGGTGCAGTGCACGCTCGACGGTGACACCGTGCTGGACGTCACCGAGACGTTCACCGACGGCCAGACCCGCACCTTCGAGGCGCCGGCAGGCTCCACCTGTGCGGTGACGGAGACGGACGCCGGCGGTGCCTCGACGGTCACGGTCGTCCCGAATGGTGGTGCGGTCACGCTTGATCACCATGACGCGGAGACGGTCGAGGTTGAGGTGACGAACACCTTCGACGAGGGATCGATCCAGATCGCGAAGTCGTTCACCGGGCCCGGCAGCGAGTTCGCTGCTGGCCAGGAGTTTGGCTTCCAGGTGCAGTGCACCTTCGACGAGCGCCTGGTCTACGACGACACGGTGACTCTGACGGCCGGTGCCGACGACTCGACGGTGTACTCGGACGTGATCGACGGGCTGCCCGTCGGCGCGGAGTGCGTCGTGACGGAGACCGACGAGGCCAATGCCGATGGCGCGGCCGCTCCGGTGACAGTGACGGTGACCGAGGACGGCGACGATAACGTCGCCTCGGTGCCGGTGAACATCGCGAACTTCTACTCGGCCGGCACCGTGGACATCCTCAAGACGGTGGACGCGGACCCGTACGGGGCGTTCTTCTCCGGTCTCGAGTACGAGGTGCTGGTGATGTGCCAGATGGAGGACGACGACAACAACGTCCTCACCCTGCACTCCGAGTACGTCACGCTCATCCCCGGGGTGGCGTTCACACTCCAGAACGCGGACGACGAGGACGCGCTGTTCCCGGTCGGAACGCACTGCTTCATCCACGAGGAGTCGGTGGACCAGGGTGCCGGGACGGTGACGCTGTCGCACGACAGCTACGCCAACTCGGTGCTGGTGACGACCTCGGACGAGGACGAGCCTCAGACGCTCGAGCTCGGTGTCGACAACGAGTTCGACATGGCGGAGCTGACGGTCTCCAAGGAGACCATCGGCGACGTTCCGGTCGACGACCAGACCGGCGATCCGGTCGAGTTCGCCTTCCAGCTCCAGTGCACCTACCCGGTCACGGACGACCAGGGCAACGTCGTGGACACGGTTCTGCCGCTGGCCACGGAGGACGCAGCATTCACGCTCGCCTCCGGAGAGTTCAGGACGATCACCGTCCCGGTGGGCACCTCGTGCGTCGTGACGGAGACCGACGACCAGGGTGCGCTGAGCACCACGATCGTCGACTCCGACGACACCACCGCGGATGACGCCGAGACCGGCGCCGCCAACGAGCGTGACCGTACCCGCGCCCGAGATCAGCAGCACGTTGCCGGATATGTCCTTGAATAGCTTCTTGAGGAATTTGCGCATTGCGAGATTCCGAGTCTGTGAGCGTTTCGTAGCTCGCAGTGCACGGGCGCGGGTTAAGGAAATTTAGGAGATTGCGGTTCACGCGTTCTTAACCACGATTGGCAATCTGGCCGGGATGCGGCGTGCCGTCGTTCCCAGGCACGAGCGTCCCGAGTGCCTTCATTCCTGCGGTTCGCGATCATTTGCCCCGGTTACGCTGGTTGAGCGTCTGGTAACGATTTGCCCGTACAAGGCGCCATGGCCAGGCGCATCATGGGACGCAGGGACAGATGAATTTTATCCGGAAAATCGCGAAAGGCGCCGCGACGCTCTGGCTGATCGGTGTTGTCTTGCTCGGAATCGGCGGGACGTGGCTCACGCACAATCCCGGAGCGCTGTTCGGTGTAGACGAGGCTGATGTCGAAGAGATGGAGGCTGCGCACGATCGCAAGCAGGCGCTCC